>CANLAH010000024.1 GCA_947488685.1 Acidimicrobiaceae bacterium
TTTCATTTGCTACATGCGAGTGGCGAGGATCATTTTGCCAACACCGCAACGAACCCTGCCACCAGTTGTCGTGCATCAAGGTGGACACTATTTTTCCGTAATTTTCGTCTGGTGGTTCTTGCAGAACGAGTGGCTCGCCATCTCCTTCGTGGTCGATTGCCGAAACATGGCAAATCATTCCTAAAAGTTCAACCTCTTCTGGTCGTGGATCGTGCCCAATCTGCATGATTGATGCCCACACAGCAGATCCAGTGACATCTGCACCAGTAATGCCACTGGGGTGCGTTGCGTTCAGTATCTGAATAGCAGTCTCAACTGCATACTGGCCAATTGGTCCGACCGTTGTTTCATACGCACGCTTCTCTGGCTCGGTGTCAACAAATATCGGATCAAAGTTCTGATCGATTCCCTGATAATTGACGACAGATCCGTGAGGCGCTGTCATCAACGCCTCAAGTAATTTAAGAAGCCCCAACAGCATCACATTTGTCCACATCCCAGAAAAATCACTCACCGCGGATGACGACATTGCAAGCCGAGTTCGCTGTGCTGTGGCATCCCAATACAGGCCTGTAAAGATTCCCTCAATTATTGAATCCCCATCACTCTGCAAGGACACGAGATCTGCAAGATCTGCAAACGTACTTCCGGTCCATCCCAGATCAATGATGAAATGTCTGCCTGAGGACAGCAACCCTTGCTGCTGGAGATATCCCAACAACCGCTCACGCAACTGATGAGATGACTCAATTAGGCGTGTCTCATTGTGCGCAATCAATGATCGCCCACTGTGTACGTCGACTAATTGGTCTCCCGCAACTGCAGCGCCATCTTTGTGAAGCTCAAATCCCAAGCGCCTGTTGAGGCGATCTACCGACAACTCCTCATCGTTGCCGATCATTTTTTGCAGCACCGTCAGCGTTGCTTTGTCGATAGCCGCTCTCCAAACAACAGAACGAGACATCGCCATGTATCCAGCGTCACCCATCGAGGGATCGTCTTTTTGTAAAATATTCCAGACCTTGTGCGATAAATAACCATCGCGTGCAGCGAAATGGACAGTTGCCCCCGGTGACGCTTGCATCGCCGTTCGTGCACGCTGAATTTGATCGACAATGATGAGCGCCACAGTTGTGGTGCCTACGACACGCTCGACGCTCCAGTGCTGGTCACACAACTCATCACGCACATATGCTTCGAGCCGTGAATGGGTCAGCACACTCGGTGCTGTATTGAACTGTGCCCGATGGGATCGATTCATGTCGCCATTCACCACAACCCCGATTCCCTGACGCGACGCTTGTACCCCGTCCGCTTCGGCATTGTCTCCTACGTGCAAAATCCTGATCGGTTCAACGCCAAGACGATCCAGGACTGTCTTCCAGAGATGCCCATTTGACTTCATGCCGGCATGTTCACAGCTCACAAAAATATCTTCTGTTGATAATCCATTGATACCTGCAGATTCTGCCATTCGCAGTAATTGACTACTCGGCAGATAGTTGTCACTTACAACCACGACTCGAACACCATGTTGGCGAGCCTCTTGGATCAATGCCACGGCACGGGGAACTGCCCGACACATCTGCACTTCAAGATCCATCTCCATTTCCATCAAAGCGACTCTCTCGCCATAATTTAATCGCAGTCGAATTTGCAGTTGATGGTAAATCTCCTCGATTGTGACATCACAGCGATCATCTATTGCTTCTTGATGCTTTCGGGCATCTCGCTCAGCTTCAATGCGAATGCGGGCGAAGCCGTGGCGGTGTCGTTGCCCTTTTTCAAGAAGGGTTTTTTCCATCACGGCAAATACATGCGTGGGTTGCGCAACATTGCGGGTCACCAGCGTGTCAAAGAAATCGATTGAAAGAACCGAAATTGTGCCGTTAGACAAATCAAATGGCTGAATTGACAATGCGCGAGTCATGGCCAAATTATGCAGCAATGCGTCGCTTGATAGCCCGAAGTCCGTGTGCCGGACTCAGCAAAACTCGAGCGATGCGTCGCCACAATCGACGTTGCTCGATGATATGAACAATCTGATGAGCAATGTTTTGATTAGCGATATCGCCTGCAATAGAAAGTTGCAGGTCGCGAACAACATGCTCTAATTCTTCTACTCTTATGCGCCAGTTCTCCATCGATCGCACAGATTCGCCAGCCTGACGTGCTCCTGCTGCGGTGATCGCTAATTGCCCTTTGTTCAGACCATTTGGCATTGTCACTTGAAGCCATCGATCAACGATGAGATCTCGAGTAGCAAGCTCCAGCTCAACCGAGGCCGGAGCGCGATGAACGTTTTCTTCCTCGCTCCGGACCGAACGAACATGGTGACGCATCAACGTCTCATGAACTGCCACTAATGAATACTGCTCAGCAAGACGCACCAGATATTCCCAGTCATCGAGCATGGGGATTGACTCATCAAAGGCTCCTACATCACGAGTCAGAGATCGACGCAAAAGCACCGCTCCAGATGAAAATAATTGACCAGCGATGAGCGACGTAAAGGTTAATTGGCCATCTTCAATCGCCTGAGGAGCCTCATGGATTGGCCACAATCGATTGCCACGCTGGGTCTCGAGTACAAGAGCAGAACCTGCGACACCTCCTGCGGCAGTTTTTTGAGAATCAAGGGCGCTCACCATCACTTTTAAGAAGTCGGGGCTCCATGTGTCGTCGTCGTCATGAAGCACAAAATAATCAGAGCCACACTGCGCTAATCCGCGATTTGAAGCGGCACCAGGGTTGACACATTCGTCAATGTGAAGAACAAGAATTTGCTGAGATGTCTGCGTCGAAGACTGAGCGGCAATCTTGACGATTGCATCAACTGCACGTGGGTCGCCACCATTATTGACAATCACCAACACCCAGTCCGTGAAGGCCTGGTTCTGAACACTGGCGATTGCTCGAGCCAAGAGCACTGGCCTCTCAAACGTGCGCATAATGACGGCCACCCGTGCGGTGGGGAGCGATGTAGTCATCTCGTAAGTGTAGAACCCAGGGCCCGCCACCATGGTGAAGCCGGCACAAAACCGTGATTCGAACTCGGTTTACTGAGTTGCAAGACTGGCACGAAACTCGCCATCAGCGATGAGCGCAGCAATTTCAGGAGATGGTTCAGACAGCCTCTCAAGAGTGACGCCTTTAATGCCTCCCGTAAACCTGAACACATGTGGATACGGTCCGACTGGAGATCCAGTATCAAGTCCGATATCAAATGATTCGCCACTCATCGAGAACACAATTGGGACGGACTTCTCTACGCGCGCATATGCGGCAGCAACGCCATCGATCAGAAGCACGGCATAACCACCAGCCCCAAACCCGCCGTCATAGACATAGTCAACGATAATTTCGTGGTGACCAACAGACAACGAAGTCGCTGCCCGCGCAACATAATGTTCGTGACCTAACCAGTTGTAGTGATACACCACATGACCATCATGATCGACATATAGCGACCACCCCGCCATGTTGCCGCCCTGACATGCGATCACGCCACACACTCCGGTGCTTGGCACTTCAACTACTGCAGTGATCCGGAAGGAGCAATTCTTGAGATTTCAACAGATCTTTCAGGCATACGTACGGTGATCAGATGTGTACGTAAACTTATTCAGTCCACCCAGACTCTCTGGTGGCACCATGGCGAGACCAAATGATGAGCCAGGTTCGCGCATCGGATAAATATTGTGCCGATTAGCTTGGTCATCAAACATGGCTCGCAACTCAAGGAGTTTCTCCGGAAATTCCTGCGCGAGATCTTTTCCTTGAGAAAAATCATCTCGGATGTTATACAACTCCCATTTTTCTTCTGGCCCATCAAACGGAAATGTGCCAAAACGATTCCATGGAACTCGCCCGTGGTAACACGATGCAATCCAGCCATCGTGATACAGGGCTCGATTACCAAACATCTCAAAATACTGCGTTGCACGCGTGCTGAGCGCGAGTGCATTGTCAAAGGTGTACAACATTGATACACCATCAACTGGCATCTGCTGGATTCCGTTCACATACGTAGGCATCTCGATTCCGGCTGCAGCCAAAATAGTTGGCATGATGTCAATGACATGATGAAACTGATCGCGTAGTCCACCAGTATCTGTTATTGCCGCTGGCCACGACACGGCCATTGCGTTACGTGTTCCGCCAAAGTGCGATGCAACTTGTTTCATCCACTGAAACGGTGAGTCGAGTGCCCACGCCCAGCCAACGTTGTAATGATTCTCGCAACGCGCTGATCCAAAATCATCCATACGGTCAAGCAACCACTCAGGGTCTTCTGGAACACCATTTTGAAATGACGGCGCGCTCCACGCCCCATGAATGGTTCCTTCAGCAGATGCACCGTTATCGCCCGTGATGTAGATAAATAGCGTGTTGTCATCGATGCCTAGTGCCTCAACTGCGTCAAGCAGTCGGCCTACTTGTGCATCAGTGTGGGCAAGAAAGCCGGCGAATGTTTCCATCAACCTGCTTGCAACGGGCTTATAGCGATCTGGGTAGTCGTCCCATGCCGGAATCTCTGCAGGTCGCTCTGTCAGAAGAGTCCCATCAGGAATCACACCAGATTCCAATTGACGCTCAAATATCTCAGAGCGCAGTGCATCCCATCCATTGTCAAAATGTCCTGCGAATTTATCGATCCACTCCTGTGCAACATGGTGTGGACAATGCATCGCTCCTGTTGCGACATATGTAAAAAAGGGACGCTCGGGATGTGATGCCTTTTGCACATTCATCCAAGAAATCGCCTGATCGACAATGTCTTCTGTCATGTGGTAATCATCACGACCTTCATAGGGCATGACCGGAGTGGTCTGATCAAACATGGGCGGCTCCCATTGAGACGCTTCTGCATTGATGATTCCGTAAAAGCGCTCAAAGCCCATTCCTGTTGGCCATCTATCGAACGGCCCTGCCAAAGTTTGCTCCCATAATGGAGTCAAGTGCCATTTGCCAAAACATGAAGTTGAATAACCTGACAAGCGCAAAATCTCTGCTACCGACGCGGCCTCTTTGGGAATCACGCTGTCGTACCCGGGAAAAATATTTGCAGCCTCCGGAATGCCGCCCATATGCACGGTGTGGTGATTGCGACCAGTCAACATTGCTGCTCGAGTGGGTGAACATAATGCTGTCGTATGGAACTGGTTGTATCGCAGTCCATTTTTTGCAACGCGATCAAGCGCAGGAGTAGGAACAGGTCCACCAAATGTGCCGCATGTTCCAAAGCCAACATCATCCAGTAACACCAACACAATATTTGGCGCGCCCGTTGGCGCTTGCGTCGTCGGTAATGGACTTAATGTTGAGTCCGCAATTGTGCGACCCATTACACCCTTAAACGGCGGAGTCGCCGTTGGTAGCGACGAACCAACAGGGCTACTCAAGATGCAAAACCTGCATTATCAATTGCCAAACGAATTCGGTCAATCATGGCAGCATCGCCAGACAGAGCAATCGAGCCATCGGCTGCCAGCGACGACCAAGAACCGCCTCTGCCCATAACGGCATGCAGAGTTTTTTGAGACATCGTCACCACGCTTTGGGCACCACTGCCATCAGTGGGAACAGCTACACAGTTGCGAACATGTAGTCCACAGATCTCTGCTCCTACATGAAACGCCACATGGTGATTAATGCCCTCGGCCTTGGATGGTTCGAGCAACACTCGAAGCGTATGCACAAGGTCGGTACTTGACGTCGTCTCGAGCGTGTTTGACCAGAAATTGTGATTGTTGAAATGTTCCATTGAAGAAGAACCATCTAGATGTCGTGCTCGAGTAATTGCCCAGTTACGAATATTGGCTGCCGGAGTACGTTGCGCAATTACACGTAAACACGCCGCGAGCAATTCTTTGTCACTCGTAGTCGCGCCTTCGGATCGCACAAGCCACGTGGCAAGTTCAGTCGCCCATCGGATGTCATTCTTTGCCAAGGCATCCTGAGATTGCTTTGCCACTTCTGCACGTCCGCCAAACCCATCAATAAGTTTTGAGTGTCGTTCAAGGGGCTCGAGTGGGAACAACTTAGATTCATCCCCATCAAACCAACCGCGCAATCCAATGTAAATCTGACGCAGGTGATGTTCAACAACTCCATATCTTTCTGACGTGAGATAATCCTCGTCATAGAGGGCCGGAAGTGTCACGCCGGATGCGATTTCGTCCATGGTCCAACCCTTGTTCATGGCACGAACGGTTTGGTCCCACATAAACTGCAACGAGTCGCGGTAGCGAGTCGCCTTCTCAAGAATGTTGGCTTTCCCCGACAACGCCGGACCATGCGTTGCCACCATGTATTCAGGTGCCCAATTAATAATGTTGTCAACTCCGGGTATCAACACGCGTGGGTCACGATATTCCTCTCCACGAATGGCATAGACGTTAAACACTGTTGGCCACACGGAGTTATGAACACACGTTGCAATCTCGGGGAAATACATATTGATCGAGTCATCACAGTCGCTAGGCGAATGCTTCATTTCGACACGCAGACCTGCAATTGTGAGTGAAGCACTTTCTCCGATTGGATGCGTCACCGGTAAGTAGCCTGCCGTCACCGTTTGAAAAGCTGGGTTACGAAACCAAAATCCGAGACCAACATTTACTGTTCCATCGGGACCATCTGCAGGCATTGCAATTGCGAACTGCTCTACGATTCCGCGCACGTACGCTGGAGCGATTTCTGCGCCGATACGTGACTTGTTGTATCCGATCTTTTCGTGGCCATAGATTGGCAGTGGCGTGACATGATTTGCCTCCTTAAACACTGCGGTGGTTCCCTCGACATAATGAAAATGGCTGTAGATAACTGCAGCAATCGGTGCGTCGGTAATTTCTCGCAGTCGACGCAGTGCCTCTGTCATTTCTTCTTCAGACTCACCCGTATCAATCGCGATAATGCCCTCAGGTGCCTGGATAAATGTCTGGTTTGACAAGCCATTGCCGATAAGACACCACACTCCACTTCGCACTTCGTCAAACTGCGCCTTTATAACGTCACTCTGGGCTAGGTGATCCTTGTGAACCCTTTGGCCCCCCGGAGTGGTCACCACGTTCTGGTCATTGGTATCAAAGCTTCTTGTCATCTAGACATCTTGACACAGCCGTAACGCTCTTACTTCAGCCTTACTCTGAGGGGCTACTGTTTAGCCGTGCAGCCCTCACGCCGGTTTGTTACTAGCGCTACAGCGGTGCTCTGCCTCGTTTCAATAATCGCTCTCCCCAGCATCGCCTCTGCTGCTCGAAGTGGTGACTCCTGTAAAAAAGCCAAAACAACAACGTCGTACACAGCGAAGGGCAAAAAAGTAACGCTGGTGTGCACAAAGGTTGACAAAAAACTTATCTGGGTCAAAAAACCCGCGCCGCCAACGGTCGTCTCATGTGCGTCTGGCGGAACTTGCAAAATCGGAGACATCACTCCGAGTGGCGGAATTGTTTTCTATGTCTCCCCCGCCGCCATTAATGCTGTTACCGGAATCAGTGCTGGTGGAATCTATCTAGAAGTTGCGCCAACTGATGTCTCTTTGGATACTGGATGGTGTTCTGACACAACGCATGCAATCACCCTTGACGACATACCGTTTAGCACCGACATTGGATTTGGTGCGCATAACACTCTCATCATGACAACAGGTACGGCTGACTCCATCACGCCAGCGTGCACAACGGGTGCTGGAGTGCTTGCTGCCAACCTCACCGTCGGAACATTCTCTGATTGGTTCCTGCCATCCAAAGATGAACTGAACTTGATCTACACAAACCTAAAAAAACATTCTCCGCCTCTTGGCGCACTAGTCAATTCTGCCTACTGGAGTTCAAGCGAGGTAGGAGCCGTCTGCAAGGTTGGCCGCATGTGCACCAACTTCGCCTGGGCACAAGTTTTTAGCAATGGCGGACAGGGAGAAACCGGCAAGGGAACTCGCAGTAAATTCCGTACCGCCGGAAATGCTGTGCGCGCAATTCGCGCATTTGGCTAAAACACGGTGCCATTAAAGATCTAGTGGAGCTGAGGGGAATTGAACCCCTGACCTCTTGCATGCCATGCAAGCGCTCTGCCAACTGAGCTACAGCCCCGTATTCGGGAAAAATCACCCTACCAAGCAAGGGCCTCGACAGTCACTTCATGACCAAAATATCAGAGCAGGAGTAGTATTTTTCCTTCATGCCTGTTGTGCGCAAGTCGCTCTCCTCCGCGCTCATCTGGGCCTCCATTTTCACTTGGATCATTATTGTTGGTCGATTGGTTGTGCAGCGGCATAATACGTACGCAACATTCGACTTTGACCTCGGCATACACGACCAGTCGCTCTGGCTACTGGCTCACGGCAAATGGTTCAACACGGTTTGTGGGCTACCTGTCTTTGGTCACCATGCAATGTTCATGTACTACTTCCTCGTGCCATTTGTTTGGCTTGGCGGTGGGCCAAACCTCTGGAACATGTTTCAAGTCATTGCATTAGCAAGTGCGGCTTTCCCTGTTTTCCTCATCGCTCGACATCGATTGAAAAGCGAAATATCTGCTCTCGTATTTGGTGTTTCTTGGCTTTTACTCCCCACTACCGGATACCTGGCTTGGGAAACTTTTCACCCCGAAACGATGGCTATTCCGTTCCTGCTGATGGGCTACCACTACGCAACTTCTCGGCCAGAAGGTTTTGGCAAACACATCACCCGCCACAACGTCATCACCATTGCATGGATTGCTGCTGCAATGCTCTGGAAAGAAGACATTGCCCTGGCCGTCATTGGGCTCGGCATATTGCTGATGTTTCACAAACGTATTCGTTTTGGTCTGGTCTTACTCGGTGGCGCTTCTCTTTATTTTCTCATCGTGGCAGTATGGGCAGTGCCGCATCTTGCTGGCGAGTTCAGTGCGTACGGGTCCCTGTATGGCAACTTAGGAACGACACCACTCGAAGTGGTAAAAACTTCTATACAACATCCTTCACTATTTCTCGATCGACTCTCAACTAATGACGCCGTGAGCTACGCCGGCCGCATTACATCGCCACTCGCATTTCTCTCGTTTCTTGCTCCGCTTACATTGCTGATTGGACTCCCGCAATACTTCATCAACATTCTCACTACTGCCGACTTCACTTGGTCAATGATGTTCCACTACCAAGCCATACCCAATGTGGCAGCTATTGCTGCAGCCGTTGAAGGAGTGGCTTTTTTGAAACGACGATCCCGATCACTTGCGCGACTCGGCGTTCTTGGCGTAGTGGTATGTGCATTTATCGCCGCTAACTCCTGGGGTCTTCTCCCCTTTGGCGCAAAATACAACACGGGTTATTGGCCTCATGGCGCCCACGACACAAGTGGCTGGGAAGCCGCGCTGAAAAGAGTCGGACCAAGCGATGTCGTGTCGGCACATTACGCCTTTGTCCCTCATGCATCACATCGTGAAATTGTCTACACATTTCCCAACCCGTGGATTAAAACAAACTTTCTTAACGATGACTCAAAATTTGTGAGCCCCAGCAAAGTGAAGTGGCTCGTCGTCAAAGATGGCACTCTAGGTAAAGAACCACAGGACTTGCTCAACAAACTTCTCGATCAAGGTGAATATGGCGATGGGCAGACAGTTGCAGGAATCACTACCTACAAACGACTTCTGCCGTAGTTGTCATTACCCATGAGGCACTGTGAATTACTTCCAGTCGACGGCGACAACGTCTTTGTATAGACGCTCGATTTCGTAAAACCGACGAGTCTCCTCGCCGAAAATATGTACGACAATGTCGCCATAGTCGATCAAGATCCATTCATGCTCGCTTACGCCCTCAGACCGGAGTGGTGAGCGACCAGTGGTCGCACGGACAACTCCTAGAATTTCGTCGGCAATTGCGCGTACGAGACGCTTGTTCGATGCACTGGCAACAACGAAGTATTCGGTGATGGCCAAGATGTCGCCGACGGGCAAAATAATAATGTTGTCGGCTTGTTTGCCGTCGGCTGCCTTGGCAGCCACGATTGCCAACTCTCGTGAGTCAATCTCGTTTTTCTGATCAGTTGTCATGAACCTACAAGCGTAGTTGTCGTAGAGATGGTTGCCCCCTGCGCGCTACCGATAAATGCACGAAAATCTTCACCGAGCACTAGTTGGGCGTCAATTCCTTCGACGCGTTCATCAGTTTTGTTGAATTCAATTGGCCCAAACAACGTAGTGAACAACTCAAGATCAGATCTCACTATCTCATCGTTGTACTTAATGACCGTATGCGCTGCTGGTGCTCCAGGAACTTCTCTCACCACGATGACATTGGCTCCAATATATGCAAGGCGTAACACCGCTTGGCGAGTGATTCGAGCGTCCGTAAATGGACTATCGATCAGGAATGAAATCATTGCGCTGCCAGCAGTGACTGAACTCGGAACAACGCTCGCCATCACCATGATTATTTCGCCACCGTCTAAGTCGTATAGGTCGCGCGGCCCAGGATTGCGTTGTGGCTCGGAGACAAATGTTCCGGTCAATTGCCAGTTTTGAACTGGTCCACTGATGACTGCAGCAAAAAATGATGCAATGTCTGTCGGAATGACAGGTGTCGTAGATCGAGTGGTCTGCGTTGTTGAAGGAGAGACCGAGGTCATCGGTATTGCCTTGGCAACAGTTTCCCACAAAAGTTTGATGCGTGACAGGCGATCCGATTCGAGGGCTCCGGTCTTGCGGGCCATTAATCCTTGTGCAATTTGCATCGGCGTCAGAGTCTGTTGTCCAGCGCTCAGCACTACAGCGTCTGTGCCGTCTAGTTCGGTGTTGATTGCTTCTTTTTCAATCAATATGGATTGATCTCCGATAGGCGCAAGCATTGCGGCAAGTTCTGCTGTGTTGACTTTTGCCGCCACGCTGAAGGTCACGTTAAGAAGTCCTTCGACATCAATTACGAATGCATCAAACCCGGAAGTTTTATAGGTGTCAGCGACTCGATGAATCTCGCCAGACTTTGGTATCTCTGCATTAGCACCCACAGGGATTGACACAATTGTGCCGCCCTTTGCGCCAGGGGCAATCGCTAGCAGCGCCATCATTGTGACTTCGTCTGATTCATTGACTCCAACAAGCAAGCCAGCGGGCGTCGTGGGAATCTGAAGCGCTGGCGTCTGGTCAATACTTTTGCCGCCTGATGTATTGAGCAGTGAGTTCGTTCCCACAACCAAACCTGCTGGCAAAGCAACAACTCCCACAAGCCCTAAAACCAGGGCCGTTACCATGCGGCGGCGGCGGCGTGCCTTGATTGCGCTCATCGATACTCTGTTATGTCGTTGACAGCGCGATACAAATTGCGTTCGTTGATAATTTTTATCACTGACGGTGCGACGAGAGTATCCACGGATTGACCGTTGCGAATGCGCCCACGAACATCACTGCTTGACGCATCCACATTTGCGATCATCACTCGTACGCCATCGAAATTGTTTCCGGCCATCGGAGTTGTTGCATCACGGCTCACCACTACAAGAGTAGACAACAGCGCGATGTCTTGCCATCGGTGCCATGTCGTAAGACTGCGTGCGGCGTCTGCGCCCACAATGGTAAATAACTCAGTATCGGGTTGCGTGCGCGACAGATTCTCAAGAGTATCGATTGTAAACGTTGGGCCATGTCGACGAACTTCGTCGTCACCCGCGATCAGTCCAGGAATGCCCGCAATCGCGGCACGGGTCATTTCCAAACGATCAATTGCAGACTCCACATTGCCTTCGCTTGTCTTTTGCCACGGTTCTCCCGCCACCATCAATGTCACTAGGTCAAGACCGAGCGCATGCTTGACATTGAGAGCAGCCACAACATGACCCACGTGCGGAGGATCAAACGTGCCCCCAAAGATTCCGAGTCGTTGAGTCACGGCGCAAGTGTATTCGCTCTACGAACCTTATGTGACAAGGACTCCATGCCCCAGTCATGGGCAGTGCCGACGGTTAAAGGGCGCAAAAATACTTTGATTTACCCCTTGATATTGACCCCCTTGGTTGTGTTATAGTTGGGTTCCCCCTAAATACAACCCCCCAACCCCCCCGTTGTTCTGTAACTCTGTGTTTGGCGATTGTCGCTGAATAAGAACAACTTCAAAAAAGACATGGTAAAAAAATGAATGACTCAATTGGTCTCTATCTCAATGACATCGGCAAGGTTGCCTTGCTCAACGCCGAAGACGAGCGTGAACTCTCCAAGGCAATCGAAGCAGGACGCGATGCGTCTGCACGCCTAGACGCTGGCGAACGAAGCGTGGCTCTCAAAAAAGACCTGCGCAACGCAGCGCGTGCCAAGGATCGTTTTATCCGCTCCAACTTGCGCCTTGTTGTCTCAATCGCTCGTCGCTACCCACTCCCACAAGGAATGGATCTTCTGGATCTCATCCAAGAAGGAAACCTTGGCCTTGAGCACGCTGTAGACAAGTTCGACTGGCGTCGTGGATTTAAATTCTCTACATACGCAACGTTTTGGATTCGCCAAGCAATTGGTCGCGCCCTTGATCAAAAAGCCAGCCTGATTCGTATTCCAGGAGATCGTTCCGCAAGCCTGCGCGCTGCATTGCGCCAAGCTTCAGGTGACGGAGACACTCTTGATACAGGTAACGCTGAGTTGCATCGCCTCACCACACCGGTGTCTCTTGACAAGACAGTCGGAGATGATGGCGACGCCACATTGGGAGATCTCATGGACAACGGTCAGGGAACTCCTGAAGACGCCGTCATGGCTCTCGTGGACAGCGAACTCTTGAGCGAACTCCTCGCCACACTTGATGGACGTGCTCGTTATGCCGTTGAAGCCCGCTTTGGCATGCTTGATGGCGAGCGCAAGAGTTTTCGCGAAGTAGGCGAAGACCTTGGTGTGACCGCTGAGGCTGCCCGTCGTTTGGTAAGTCGCGCCGTTGACGGTTTGCGACAAGATGCTGAGCGAATTCTCGTCTCCTAGTGCGTGTCACTAGTGCCTGGCACTAGGTCCTCACATAATCCATTTTGCGGAGCTCCGCATGATAGGCAAGGCTTAGCGTATGGCGCGTAGTTGGAATCCCTCATCGTGGCAATCACTCCCGGCAGCGCAACAGCCCGCATGGCCTCAACGGCCACAGCTGGATCATGCTCTATCTCAAGTCAATTCATTTCCTCCCCTCGTTTTTGCTGGCGAGGCGCGCTCACTTCAAGCATCACTTGCTCAAGTAGCAGCCGGAAATGCATTCCTGCTTCAAGCAGGTGACTGCGCCGAAAGTTTTGATGAGTTCTCTGCCAATAACATTCGCGAAAAACTGAGAGTTATTTTGCAGATGGCTGTCGTTCTCACATATTCAATGGGAGTTCCAGTGGTGAAGGTCGGCCGAATGGCTGGTCAATTCGCAAAACCCCGCTCAAGCGACACCGAGATGGTTGATGGCATCAGCCTTCCATCTTTCCGCGGATACATCGTCAATGACCCCCTAGCGACTGCTGCTGCACGCACCCCTAATCCTGATCGACTCGTACAGGCGTATCATCAGTCAGCCAGCACGCTTAACTTGTTGCGAGCATTTACTAAAGGTGGCTTTGCAGATCTCAACCGTGTGCATGCATGGACACAAGAATTCGTCGGCACCAGCCCAGAGGGTCAACGCTACGAATCAATCGCTTCAGAAATCGAACGTGCGCTGTCGTTCATGCGCGCGTGTGGCGTCGACACAGAAAATAATCCGTCGTTGCATCAAGTAGATGTCTACACCAGCCACGAAGCACTCATTCTCGAATACGAAGAAGCACTCACGCGTCAAGACTCTTTGACGGGTGGTTGGTACGACTGCTCTGCGCACATGCTCTGGATCGGTGAGCGCACACGCCAACTTGATGGTGCCCATATTGAATTCTTGCGCGGTGTCGGAAACCCAATTGGGTGCAAAGTTGGACCAGGCACTTCCCCCGATTGGGTTCTGGAGTTATGTCAGACACTTAACCCAGCGCGTATTCCGGGACGACTGACGCTCATTAGTCGCATGGGTGCTGACAACGTCGAACAAGAACTCCGTCCACTCTTGCGCGCAGTTCATGAGGCTGGTCATCCGGTGGTGTGGGCGTGCGACCCGATGCATGGCAATACATTTACCGATCCATCAGGCCACAAGACACGACACTTTGATTCGATCATTGCAGAAATTGCTGGTTTTGTGCGTGCTCACAAGGCAGAGGGCACATGGCCAGGCGGAATCCATATTGAACTGACCGGAGAAGACGTCACAGAATGTCTTGGTGGTGCCGATGATCTCACAAGCGCCGACCTCAGCACTCGCTATGAGACTGTGTGCGATCCGCGCCTCAATGCACGACAGTCTCTTGATTTGGCGTTCCGTGTTGCCGAATTAATTCGCGTATCTGCTGGACACTGACATGACCCTCATAGGAGGAGCCTTTGCACTTGCAAAGACATGGCCGGTCCCCCATTATGGAATCGCGGTTATCTCGCGAGATGGCGTACAGACAAGTGGATCAACCTCAATTCGTCTCCGCCTTGCGTCTGTCAGCAAATTGCTCACAGCATGGGCCGTTCATATCGCCATCGAAGAAGGAACGACTCACCTTGACGCTGCGATCGGACAAGATGGTTGCACCGTTGCTCACCTACTCGCACATGCGGGCGGTTATCCGTTCGAAGGAACCGAACCAGTTGCACGACCAGAACAACGCAGAATCTATTCCAACACTGGCTACGACATGCTTGCTCAACATGTTGCCCAAGAATCTGGAATATCTTTTGAGGACTACTTGTCTGAATCTCTGCTGATGCCCCTTGGGATGCAGTCAACGCATTTAGATGGTTCTCCCGCCAAAGACATGTACTCCACAGTTGCCGACATGGTGTTATTTGCCCAAGAAATGCGTTCGCCATCGCTTATTGATCGCACGACATACACCACCCTTACGTCGCCAACATTTGCGGAACTTTCTGGAATGGTTCCGGGTGTCGGAAAATTCGATCCGTGTGCATGGGGTCTTGGCCCAGAAATCAAATCAACAAAACATCCACATTGGCTTGGGGATCGCAATGCATCAAGCACGTTTGGTCACTTTGGCGGCAGTGGAACATTTCTATGGGTTGACCCCCTCGCGGATATCGCCTGTGTCATGCTGTCAGATGGTGAGTTCAGCACATGGGGAATGCAATATTGGCCTGCTTTTAATGATGCCGTTCTGATGGCTTTCGCTCGATGAACTTTGTAGCAGGCGAACGCATCTGTGCGCGCACAACGTGTGACGATGGTTTCCCGATTGTGAGATACGGAACTGTTAACGCAGTTGTCGCTGCGAACGGACCATTGATCGTGGTTTTTGACGACGACATGGGTGCCAACCTTGTGGACTTAAGCGAAGTTGAGATTCTGTCAATCACAAGCATCTCGCTCGTCCTGAGCGGAGTCGATCTCGCAGATAATCCAGATTTACGTCAAGGACTCTGCGCGCTCTGGCAAGAAGAGGCAGCATCAGCGGGCATCGAAATTGATGCTATTTATTTACTCGGAGCGGGACTGCGAGATAGCAACGACACATGGGCACTCGCTGAAGTGCATAGCGGCGGCCAAACATACGTTGTTCGCGTGCATACAGATCCCAATGCCGCCAACGATGTCACACTGCGCGCTGATCTACCGCGGCAATGGAATTAACTGCTTGTGACACGACAAGATCACTCAGTGAAACAAAAGAGCAGCAATTTCAGTCTTGGAATTGGAGTTCTTCTGGCTTGCTCTTTTGGAATAGCAACATCTAACAGCATTATCTTTGGTGCACTCTCGGATCTGCAAGACAAGTACAACTTCAGCGACTCCGGTTTAGGGTTTATATCAGCAGCAGGTTTTTTGGCTTCTCTGATCGTGCAACTCGTTGTTGCTCCCCTCGCAGACCGCGGGCATCCCAAGCGTCTTGTCATGACTGGTCTCGTCATCGCAATGTGTGGATCGGCGCTCTTTGCAATTGGCGGATCTCTGGGGGTATTAATCATTGCTCGCGCCTTAACAGGTGCGTCAATGGGTTGCACGCAGCCAGCAATTCGTGCAATTGCTGCACATCTTGATCCGTCTCAAGCAGCCGAACGTTTAGGTCGTTTGCGAGGAGTCGAACTTGCTGGATTCACGGGCGGCCCACTGATTGGCGCTTTGCTGATCGAACCCTTTGGTCTTCGCGTCACGTTCTTTGTCTTCACCGCTTTTGCCGCAGTGGTGCTGTTAATGATGGCTCCGCGTCAGTTGCCAACGCTTCCCAAAACTGAGACCTCCAACAAACCAAGCCTTGAACTTTTGCGTTATCGCGCCGTCCGTGCATCTGCGCTTGCATCGCTCACACTTTTTCTTCCCGTCGGTATTTATGACTCACTGTGGGACCGCTACATCACCGATCGTGGCGGCAATAACTTTATGGTCGGACTTTCTTTCTTGGTCTATACCCTGCCGTTTATCGCATTTGGTGCGCGCGGTGGTCGGCTGTCAGACACTCACGGGGCACAACGAATGGTGCTCATCGGAATCGCGATGTGTGCTCCGATTGTGTTCGCATACGGATTACTCACGCAGTCGTGGGCCATTGTCTTGATGGGCGGCGTTGAAGGAATCGTCGGAGCATTTGCTATTCCGGCTGCTCAATCACTCATGGCCACTGCAGCTCCACCAGGTCGCGCCAGCGCCGCGCAAGGAATCCTTGGCGCTGGTGATCTACTTGCTGCCACACTCGTCTCGCTCATCGCCCCGACCATCTATGGGCGTTACGGAGCGATGACCACCTTTGGTTCTGCTGCTATTGCAATGTGTGTCTTGTGTGTCTTGATTGCACTGATGTTGCGCGGCGCGCGCACCGAGTCAGGACTTAGCTCAGACGCTCAATAATCATTGCCATTCCCTGGCCACCACCAACACACATCGACTCCATGCCGAATGTCTTGTTCTCGAACTGCAAACCATTGATCAAGGTTGTCATGATGCGAGCACCTGTCATGCCGAACGGATGACCAAGAGCAATCGCTCCACCGTGAATATTGAGTTTGCTCATTGGAATACCGAGGTGCTTGGCTGACGGAATTACTTGAGCAGCAAATGCTTCGTTGATTTCGACGAGGTCGATCTGATCAATCGTCATGCCAGCGCGCGCGAGCGCTTGACGACATGCCTCGATTGGGCCAAGGCCCATGATTTCTGGGTTTAATCCCGACACACCAGATGACACGATTCGTGCCAGTGGAGTCAGTCCAAGTTGCTTGGCTTTTGCTTCACTCATCACCATGACAGCGGCAGCACCATCATTAAGTGGGCATGCATTGCCAGCCGTGATGGTGCCATCAGGGCGAAACACTGGCTTCAGTTGTGAGACCGACTCGATATTTGTTCCGGGTCGTGGACCATCATCTTTAGAGACGACTGTTCCGTCCGGCAAGGTGATCGGCGTGATCTCTCGTTCGAAGAAACCATTGTCAACATGTTCACACGCAAGATTTTGTGATCGAACACCAAAAATATCCATCTCTTCGCGAGTGACGCCTTCTACTTCAACAACATTTTCTGCAGTTTGCCCCATCGCGATGTAGGCATCTGCGATTCCTTGTTGAGGTGTCCATGTTGGTTGACCACCTGCCGTGCGCAACTTTGTGCGCGCACCTGGTCCTTGAAATATTGAGTTGGGCGCAGTATCGGATGCACCGAACTGATAGCGACTGACAGTTTCGACACCAGCGGCAATAAAGCAGTCGCCTTCTCCGGCGCGAATAGCATGTGCTGCCATTCGAATCGTCTGCAAGCTTGACGAGCAGTAGCGGTTCACCGTGACGCCCGGAACATTGTCAAGGCCGGCCAGCAGTGCTGCCATTC
>CANLAH010000025.1 GCA_947488685.1 Acidimicrobiaceae bacterium
TGTGCTAGGAGAGTGAAAATGGAGAGTAATGCGGAGCAACAAGGGGCCATGGTTGCAAATTTTCAACAACTTGGGCGAGTCCTAACGCGAGTCCGTCACGAAAGCGCGGAGCAATGATTTGCATTCCGCACGGAACATCATTTTGATCCAGCCCCATCGGCACACTGACGGCTGGATGCCCAGTGAAGTTGAGATCGGCAGTATTCATTGCAATACCGCTATCACCAGTGACTTTTCCGGCGCTATTTGCCATTGGTCCTTCAGCAGGCCATGATCGCGAATTGCAAACTGGTGTCACCATCACCGTGTCGCCTGTGAGTAGGGCATCAAAGCGGGCCGAAAGCGCATGGCGTTCGCGTTGGGCGGCGATGTATTGAGCAGCCGTGACATTTTTTCCGAACGCCAACGACATCTGTACGTAATCTTCGCACTCACCCCAACGATCTTCGAGATGAAGAAGACTTTGCGTGAGTTCTGCTGACGAAATAACAAACCAATTAAAACCAGTTGACTTGTCACTCGGAGGGTTAACTCGCTCAACTGCGATACCGCTTTTTTCAATGAGGGTGACTGTGCGCTCGAAGGCTTCTTCGACATCTTCGTCTACGTCATCGCGAAATGAACGACAAACTAAAACTTTTGTCGGACGTCGCGGTTCTAGTTCGACTCCGGCTCGTGGAATGGACAAGAAGTCCCCGGGAGCTTCTCCCATTGTCACTGATGCCTCAAGCAACACGTCTGCAACCGACGAACCACAGTTGCCTTGTGTTGAAAAACCAATCCAACGCGGAAGAACGTTGCGACCAATTGCTCCCATGGTTGGCTTGTATCCGACGAGTCCACAAAACGCAGCAGGGAGTCGAGTGCTGCCCCCGCCATCTGATGTAGTGGCAAGTGGAACGCTACCCCCGCCATCTGATGTGGTGGCAAGCGGCACGAGTCCGGCTGCAAGTGCTGCTGCAGAACCCCCTGACGATCCACCGGGAGAGAAAGCGGGGTTCCATGGATTTCGTGTTGTGCCATGCAGTGTGTTCGTTGTGATTGCTGCAGAACCAAACTCCGGACTATTGGTGCGTCCGATAACAATGGCTCCAGCCGCTTTTAAGCGTGCGACGACAACATCGTCAACATCGTCAGGTGGTGCGTCAGCAAATAGTTTCGATCCAAGCGTGGTGCGACGACCTTTTACGCGGGCCATGTCTTTGACAAGAACGGGTAAACCCGCCAGTGCTCCTGTGCGCGGATGTGAGGCCGCTTGCGCCAAAGCATCATCGGCGTAGACATCAATGACGGCACAAAGGTCAGCCGCCGCAGCAATACGGCGAAGAGACTCCTGGACCAGTGCCACGGGGTCGATTTCTCCGGTTCGGACAGCGTGAGCAAGTGAGGTGCGCATGCCATAACCATAGCCCTTGGGCAGAGAGAGTATTTCTGTCCGGCGGTTTCATAAATTGGCGTGAAAGATGGTTGAATACGACTATGAGCATTTACCAAATACCTATCGCATCACTCCAGGGAAGTCCTGCACTTCTTAATCTCGTAGAAGGAAAAGTCACTCTCGTTGTCAACGTTGCGAGTGCATGTGGGCTCACCCCGCAGTACACAGCACTTGAACAGATTCATGAGCAATTTGCTGAACGAGGTTTTTCGGTTGTCGGCGTGCCGTGCAATCAGTTCATGGGACAAGAGCCCGGAACACCAGAAGAAATTGCCGAATTTTGCTCATCAACATATGGAGTAACTTTTCCGTTGTCAGAAAAAGTTGATGTCAACGGTGATGCGCGTCACGCACTGTATGCAGAGCTGACACAGAAGGCCGATTCAGAAGCTGTCGACGGTGATATCCGCTGGAACTTCGAGAAATTTCTTGTCGGCCGAAACGGAGACGTCCTTGCACGCTTTAGTCCGATGGTTCTGCCAGACGCCCCTGAGGTGCTATCAGCAATTGAATCTGCGCTTGCGTAGACATATTCTCTAGAGTGTTGGCGTGACACTTACTGTTGCTTCCATTCAGATGTCGATGACCGACGTCATCAATGACAATGTCGCAATCGCCGAGGGATTAGTTCGCCAAGCGGCCGAGCGTGGCGCACAGATTGTGGTGATTCCAGAATTGTTCGAAGGTCTTTATTTTTGCAAAGATCGTTCGCCTGACCATTTCAGTCGCGCACGTGAGATTGCATCGCATCCCACGGTTGCACATTTTCAAAAATTGGCTGCTGAACTTCGGGTTGTTTTACCGATCAGTGTTTTTGAGCGCCAAAACAATGCGTATTTCAACACTGTCGTTGTGGTCGACGCAACCGGAGATGCATTAGGGATATATCGAAAGAGTCATATTCCTGATGGCCCCGGATATTCAGAGAAGTATTACTTCAGTCCTGGTGATACAGGGTTTCAGGTCTGGAACACTGTGTACGGCCGAGTCGGTGTCGGTATCTGCTGGGATCAATGGTTTCCAGAGGCCGCACGAGTGATGGCGCTTCATGGTGCAGAAGTATTGCTGTATCCAACTGCGATCGGAAGTGAGCCACAAAATCCTGCGTGGGACTCAAGTGCTCACTGGCAACGCGTCATGCAAGGACATGCTGCTGCCAACTTGTTGCCAGTAGTGGCGGCTAATCGCTATGGACACGAGGTTGGACAATCCTGCGACATTACTTTCTATGGCTCATCGTTTATTGCGGACAATACGGGTGAGAAGGTTGCAGAAGCAGGTCGAGATTGTGATGCAGTTTTAGTCGCTTCGTTTGATCGTCAAGAGATGCAGTCATTGCGCGCATCATGGGGATTGTTTCGAGATCGACGTCCAAACTTGTACGGCAGTGTGACGTCACTTGATGGAATAATTCCCTCGTGACCGTTCATCCAGCGGGGCTGATGCCGGCTGAGTTTTCTGCTCATGAAAGAACTGTATTGTGCTGGCCAGCCCGAGATGACTTGTACGGAGATCGGCTAGCAGAAGCAGAAGCCGCACATAGTGCCGTCGCGCAAGCAATCTCAGTATTTGAGCCAGTGACGATTATCGCTGATCATCGCCATGTTGAGCGCGCTGCTTCTGTAGAAGGAGCAAATATCACAGTACTCGAACTACCAATCGACGATTCTTGGTTTCGAGATAGTGGTCCAACATATGTGTATGCAGCGGACGATTCACGTGTTGCAGTGGCTTTTGCATTTAATGGGTGGGGCAACAAGTTCACGCCTTACGACAATGATGCTCGCGTTGCAAGTGCTTGGGCACAACACAACGGCGACCCCGTGCGACACGTGTCGATGGTGCTTGAAGGCGGATCAATAAATTCAGATGGCAACGGAACTTTGGTCACGACCATGCAGTGTCTACTGCACCCAAACCGCAATCCACAGATGTCGCAAGCACAGATCACTCAACAATTGCATGACGAACTCGGCGCACAGTCAGTGGTGTGGTTGCCACATGGTCTTGTGCTCGATCATGACACCGATGGTCACGTTGACAATGTTGCAGCATTTGCACCCAATGGACAATTATTACTGCAGGGATGCAGTGACACATCAGAAGAAGATTGGGCTCGCCTTGAGATTAATCGCAAAGTAGCGTCGAGTTCTGTTGACTCTGCCGGAAACACGTTGCAAGTAGTAGATATTCCAATTCTGCCGTTTGTTGAGGCTGATGGCCGACGCCTTGTTGTGCCATACCTGAATTTTTATGTCGGAAATGGGTTTGTCCTCGTGCCGACATGTGGCAATGACGCTGACGATGACATGTTGCAACTCATTGGGGAACAATTTGCTGACCGAAAGGTCGTTGGTCTAGATGTCGGGGTTATTTTGGCGTTGGGCGGCGGCGGAATTCATTGCATTACGCAGCAAGTGCCAGTTCGGCTGTAATCAAACAGGGGCATCAACGGGTCGCAAGGGAAGAACCTGCTTGGGCATTGCGCTTCGCAGATCTGCAAGCAGGTCGTCTCGGATTGCTTTGTGTTTTGAGTCGTTCCAGAGATTGACATGTTGTAATGGATCATTGGCGTGGTCGTAGAGTTCGCCCTCAGTGCCATCATGAAGTGTTCCGGGCAACATCTGAGTACAGGTCCAGCCATCACGGTGGATTGTTCGGCTTCCGATAATTTTTTCGAAGAGGATGCTGTCCCATTCAGTGAGGACGCGTTCGAAACCACGAGTTTGGGCATCGGCGTCGCTCAGAGGTAGTGCAGGTGCTTCGACATAGTCAGGAGTCGGAAGTCCGGCAATTGAAGCAAACGTGGCAGCGAGTGAAACCAATCCAACAGGTGCCGTCACGACTGCGGGAGTGACGTTTGCTGATGGAGCAGGTTTCCAGATCATCGGCAGACGCATGAGCGAATCAACGTGGTACGGACCTTTGAATAAGAGTCCAAAATCACCCTGAAATTCGCCGTGATCTGTGGTGAAGACGATGTCGACGTCAGATGTCCAGCCTTTTGTTTCGATCATCTTGAGAACACGACCAATTGCTTCGTCGATGAGTTCGTTCTCAATGTGAGTCATTGCATTGACTTCGCGTACTTGATCTGGCGTGAGCGTCGCGGGGACCCAGTGCAGGGGTGCTTCGTAGTTCGATACAAACGAGCCGTCATACCACTTTGCCCAATGCGCTGGTTTTTGCGCCAGTATGTTTTCTCGCATCGTGGCGTCGGTGGGGTAACCCTCTGGCAAGTCAAGATCACGCCAGTTCACGCGACCGAGTTCTGACTTTGGGGGATCCCATGGATGATGTGGATCAGGAAACGACATCCAACAAAACCAATCGTCATTGACATCAAGCGAATCAAGCCATGCCATTGTGCGATCCGCCACCCAATCGGTGTGATACCACTCGCGGTGAACTTCGTTAAATTTCACTTGAGGTGCGTTCGTATCGCCACCACCAACCGCACTGACTTCAAGTTCGTGATCTAGAACAGTGAAGAATTGCCCGATTGCCTCTGGGTGGTTTTGGCGTATCCATTGCGCATAGTGCACACTGCCTTGGGCACCGTGGGTAGCGAACTCCATGTGATCAAAGCCGCGATGGGGAACCATTGTTCCGTCGGGAAGTGTGTACATCTCGGTAAAGACGTTGTTTGCGGCCATGCGCGTCTCAGCAAAAAGTTGAAAAGGATCAAGGAGTGGCTCAAAATGCGCTTTGCCGACGAGTGCTGTTTTATAGCCCGCAGATCGCAAGGTTGCTGCAATGCTCGGTGCATCTGGCGAAAGTGGAACGCCGTTCATCCACACGCCGTGAGTGGACGGATGCTGCCCCGTCACCATTGTGCTTCGTGACGGCATGCACACCACATTTTGAGGATGTGCCCTGGTGTAGTTGATTCCGTTTCGTGCAAGTGCATCAATATTGGGGGTGCGTGCGATAGTGCCGCCATTGCATCCCAACGAATCGAATCGTTGTTGATCAGTTGTGATGAAAAGAATACGCCGTCCCATTTACAGAGTCCCTTCAAGTATTTTTTTTACTTTTGTTAACCCATGATTTGCTGCAGCACCAATGCCGAGAGCCAAGACGTTTGGTTTCATGTCAGTGCTGTAGATGGCAATACATTCACCGCGGCCGTCATCGA
The DNA here is from genome assembly GCA_947488685.1 of Acidimicrobiaceae bacterium. Classification (GTDB taxonomy): domain Bacteria; phylum Actinomycetota; class Acidimicrobiia; order Acidimicrobiales; family Ilumatobacteraceae; genus UBA2093. The sequence continues at coordinate 5,577 of CANLAH010000025.1, forward strand.
TGACGTCTACGGTGCCCAGATGTTGCGTCACTATCGGATTATTGACAATTGTGTATTGGAACCGTCGCATCGAGTTGTCAACAAGGACAATGTCTTCTTCAAAGACAAGACCGTTCGCCAAATGGATCCATCGCTTTGCGCCTTCGACGCGACAACTAACAATCGGAAACCATTCATGAAGACGCGATGGGTCTCCGATAATTTCCCAGGCTTTTTCTGGCGTGCATTTAATGTGTTGACTGCGCCGAATTGAACCCATATATGGATAGTAGTTGCGAACGGACCGTGAGCACGAGTGAGACGATGTCAGGCGGCGGGAAGTTGCCATTGAATGGGGGATTTATTGTTTGCTTCGAGAGCAGAATTGATTTGGCTAAATGGTCGGCTGCCAAAGAAGCCTCGATATGCCGACAGTGGAGATGGGTGTGCTGACGTAATGACGGTATGGCGTTTGGGCGTAATGAGTGAGCGTTTTTCTTGAGCATGTGCTCCCCACAGCACGAATACCACAGGTTCGTCTTGTGCAGACAGAAGTGAAATCACTCGGTCTGTAAAGGTTTCCCATCCCTTGCCACGGTGTGATTGTGCTTGACCACCGCGCACTGTGAGCGTGGTATTGAGAAGTAAAACCCCTTGTCGTGCCCAATGCTTGAGGCAGCCATGATGTGATGGGGAGATACCAAGATCAGTATGCAATTCAGAAAAAATATTACGCAATGACGGAGGGATTTTTGTTTCTGCCGGGACAGAGAAGCACAGACCGTGTGCCTGATTCGGTTCGTGGTACGGATCTTGTCCAAGAATAACGACGGCGACCTCGTGCAGGGGTGTGGCTTCAAATGCTGCGTAGATATTTTGTTCAGCCGGATAGACCGGGTGGAGTTGGCGCTCCTCTGCGAGGAATTGCTCAAGTTCTATGAAATACGATTTTTGACGCTCGTCTTCGAGTAATTCATCCCAGGAAGCGCCCATATCTTTAATGTATGTCATTGACCGGGGGTTTTTCTCTTTCAATGTGCTGACATAATGAACAGCGCCATGGACGTTGCAATCGGAATAGATATTGGTGGTACAAAATTTTCGGTTGGCGTGGTTAATCGCCTCGGCCAGTTACTCGATCGCGAGACCATTGCGGTCAATCACTCACTCAGCGCTGAGGATTTGTTTGCAGATCTTGGGCATGTCGTTCGTCGTCAAATAAGCCGTGCGTCCGACCATCACAAATGCACTCCTGTGGTGGTGGGGGTCGGTAGTGCGGGGCCAATCACGCACAATGTTGCGTCCGTATCTCCTCTCAACATTAGGGCTTGGGTTGATTTTCAACTGCAGCACAAGTTGATAGAGGTCAGTGGATTACCGGTCTCCTGTGGTGGTGGGGGTCGGTAGTGCGGGGCCAATTACGCACAATGTTGCGTCCGTCTCTCCTCTCAATATTAGGGCTTGGGTTGATTTTCAATTGCAGCACAAGTTGATAGAGGTCAGTGGATTACCGGTCTTTGGTGACGGAGATGCGAAAGCGCTTGCGCTTGCCGAAGGGTGGCTCGGCGCAGCAAAAGGGTGTAACAATTTTATGGCGATGGTGGTGAGCACTGGTGTCGGTGCTGGAATCGTTTTGAACGGGGAACTGTTGTCCGGTGCTACTGGCAATGCGGGCCATGTGGGGCATGTTGTTGTCGAACCAAATGGTCGGCGATGCTCGTGCGGCGGACAAGGCTGTCTTGAGGCCGAGGCATCTGGACTTGCGATTGAAGCAATCACGGGACGTTCACCAACTGAGCCAACATATGAAATCATGCAACGCACTGGCCGCTTAGTTGGTCAGGCAGCGGCATCAATCTGTAATTTTTTGGATCTCGAGCTAGTAGTCGTGGGCGGCGGAGTTGCTCTCGGGTTTGGTGCAACATTTTTTGCATCAGCACAGGAGAAGATGGATGAGTTGTGCCGTCTCGATTTTTCTCGCAAAGCACGTATCATCCCCGTGGCATTGGGCAGTGAAGGTGGTCTGATCGGTGCCGCTGCAGTCGGTTGGCGCGGCCTCAACCGCCAAATAGACGGTAGAGACGCTCCAGTGGACCTTGTCCCATAAATCGAGTCCAACAAAGTGATAGCGCTGCGGCGATACAAAGAAACACCCCTGAAAGAACTAGTGCAGTATCAATGCCGGTGGGCTTAACCCAATGAAGGCGGTTGACGATTCCGTTATAGAAAAGTACGTGTGCAATATAAATCGTGAGCGTCATTTGTCCGATTCGTTGCAAGATATTTTTGAGACGAACGAGTGATTTGTTCTCACACCAAATTGATACCAAAAGAAAAACACAGATAGCCACTCCACAGGTGGTGATGCTGTACAAAATTCCCCGTGAAGAAGGATCAGTTGAGGTCAGCGATCTCAGCGCAACGTTCCATTGCGTTGTGGGTTCAATAAAATAGTGAACAAGATGCGACAAAAGGTATGCGCAGCCTGCGACGGCAAGGGCTGAAGTGGCTACCTTGGCTCGCCACAGGGCGATGCTGCCGAGGTGCCTTCCCAGCAAGATTCCCGCACAGATAAAGGCAAACCAGGGGAGGAGGGGGTGCGTATATGACACGAATACTCGAATCAAAAAATCGCGTGGCGTTGAGATTGACTGTGGCGCTAGCCATGCCGTGCGATGGCCGTCGAATGCTTCGCTCATTCGCCACGCCTGCAGGGCAGCACCAGCAATTACAGCAGAAAAGGCTGTGACAAGAAGGGTGCGCGTTGAGCGAAAGATAAAAAAAGTTGCAAGTAAAAAGTAGGCACCGTAATAAAAGAGGATTGTTCCGTGCCAAATCCACTCCACGCAGTATCCAATGACAAGCAAGAAAAATCCACGACGGAAAATTGTCAATTGAATTGCCTGGCGATGTCTGGAAGTTTTTTCTACAAATAGAGAGAGTGACACACCAGCCACTAAAACAAAAAGTGCTGCAAACCGAGTTGTCAAAAAACCAGTGTTTGGATTAAATATTTCTTGCCAAACAGATGGGTTAATTGGCCTGATTGCTTCTGACCTGTTGAGGTATGCATGGTAATTCATCGCGACAACACCGCTGAGAGCGAGCGCTCGTGCAATATCAGGAGTCGCGATTCGAGCGGTGCTAGTCATCTAGAGCAGAACTTCTGATGCAGTTTATTTCTCCCACAGCAAGACATCGGCAAGTACCTGTGTGAGTGGGCGCTGAACATCGATCCATTCCCCAACAGTTGGCAAGGGTCTGCCCCTTGCAATGAAAAGCATCGAGGTGTGCATATGTGGTGCTTCGTGCAGGTTGATTCGTTGGTTTTGAAAGTGAAATGGACTACGGCCATCGTCAAGGGGCGTGACTCCGTGTGCGGTTCCGGCTCCGACGAGAATAATTTCACCCATTCCAGAAACTTTTTGTTGACGATAGCCAGCTGTCTGCGTTGATTCAACAGCATGCCTGTCTAATACATCGGCGCTAAGTTTCATCATTGATTTATCACCGAGCCATAACTCAGTTCCGAGTCGAATCCTAAAGTCCCATTGTGGATGACTTTTTCGAAGCTGTCGCACTGCAGAAGCATTGACATGGCTGATGTACATCGGAAGTGCAGGATCGAGATGGTCGAGCCATTTTTCAATATCGTTGACGTGCATTTGCATCTCGCCATCAAGTGGTGGATGAATAGAGAACCCGACAACTACGAGGTGCGCATTCTTGGCCTCAGCAAGGAGTGCTGCAAGATTTTCTTGAGTTGTGCCGTATCTCAACATTGAAGACTGAAGTTTTATGACAACATTTCCGGTCCACTGAAAGTGCGAAAGCGCCGTGATGTGCTCAAGACGACCGATGGTGAGAACCGTCGAGGCAGGCATGGTGTTGGGCGGAGCCGACATCGTTGGAGTCAAAACGATGGGAGTTATTCCGGCAGGAATATCTCGCACTTCGTACACCGTGCCAAAGGCGACCTCAGATGCGATCTGGCTGGCGAGGGGTATGAGGTTTGAGCGTCGTAAGCCGTATCCGTTGCCTTTGATCACAGGAACAAGACCCGTAAAGTCGCGCGCGACGCTCTGCACATGGTCTTTCCAGCGGGTCTGGTTCACGGTGAGCCGCAGAGTCATACCCAAACGGTAGCCGCCAATCAATTGTTGAGTTGTTTAGTCGGGTATTGAGGCCTATTGTGACTGTGTGGCTCACTCATCTTCTGGATTCTTTTCTTTCCCCAACCCCGTGAATGAGGTGTCCGCGCGCGTGGTGGCAGGGGGCGTGGTGCTGATGAGTGTGATTTTTATCGTCACACAAAACGGATGGGTCTTGGTGCCGTTGAGTTACGGCTTCATTGCGCGAGTTCTCACCGGACCACGACTGAGTCCACTCGGACGTATCGCAACTCAGCTCATTACGCCAAAACTTTCATTTGCAGAACGCCTCGTACCTGGTCCACCAAAACGTTTCGCGCAGGGAATCGGAGTTGTCTTTTCGTTCACCGCCAGTGTGCTGTGGCTTCAAGATGCCCATGTCGCAGCAACGGTCGTGATCATCTTGCTCACAGTGGCTGCATCGCTTGAATCATTCGTCGGTGTGTGCTTGGGGTGTTTGGTGTTTTCTCAACTGATGCGCTGGAAGATTATCCCTGAGTCGGTCTGTATTGAGTGCAACAACATCAGCCTGCGCGCCGCCGCCACACAATAATTCTTGGGAAGAGTGCCGCAAACGATTTTTGCTGCAGGACCCCACACCAGACTCCAGCGCAATATGAAAAATTGTCAATGCTGCGAAGCACAACAAATGTGAGTGGATTCATGATGCGGTGACGGCTCCACTGCGATAGGGCAGGAAGCACGACGGAGCCAGCGATGATCCATCTCAGCGATGGAAAGAAAATCGCAAGAATAATAAATAGCCAGAACCATGCTCGCGTTACTGCATCGGCAAATGTGCGCGCTGAATGGGCAATGTTCATGATTGCAGTTGTGCATGCGTGGGCTAGATCGTTGCCAATGCGAAAAAGCATGAATGATGAAGACGCAAACTGTGCCAATAAGAAGAGACCGACAAAGAGCGGAGCACACGCTGCAACAGAGATCAAGGACCCAATCATGAGAATGTTGGCGGCAAACGGAGCAACGTACGACCTGTGATTTTTAGCAAGAACAGCAGCGCTCAAACCATAGTGAAAGCGCTGGAGGAAAAACTTCCTAAGAGATGCGCGAGGCGTATGCACACCTGTGACTTGAGGTTCGTAACGACACATGATTCCGGCGTCAGAAAGTCTCCACAGCAGATCGACATCTTCCCCGTAACGCATCGTTTCATTGAAGCCACCGACATGACGAACAATGGCGGTTCTTGCCAGAAGAATGGCGGCTGGAACATAGGGCACCCGACTACCTGGCCTGATCAGGGCAGGTAGGGATCCCATATCAAGGGGTGATCTCACAACTTCGTAATGGCTTAGTTGTGATGCAGAATCGTGAGAGGCAACACGCGGCGCAACGACTCCGGTATCTGCGTCTTTAAAGAGTGATCCAAGGCAGCAGAGTTGATCGCTCGTAATAGACGCGTCAAGGTCAACGAATGCCACGTATGTCGTTGACACTTTCTCAAGGGCTGTATTACGCGCTGCCGCTGGACCCCGATTAGTCGAATGACGAATGATGACTGCGCCATCGACGTCAATACGCAGAGGGGATGCATCGTCAATGACGATGACGGGATGATTCTGAAAAAGGGCCGTGAGTTTTTGCAGTGTCGACATGTCTGTCGAGTCACGCACGAAAGCCGGAATAACGATTGTGATGTCCTCTGGCTTCAATGCCTCGGACAGGTGGGGATGCACGGCACCTGCCTGCAGAAGTCTGGTCGTGAGTTGTTCGTGTCCGTTCGCTAGTTCTTCACCACGTTCGAGTGCATCTGCAATCACAGTTCCGGCTTGCGAAAGTCGGAAGGCTCGTAGTGGTGAGCCCGCAAAGATGACATCCCTCTTTGTGTTGCGGTGCCAAGAAGAGTCGATGTAGAACGAAGTCGTCACTCCGAAGATTTCCATGTGGAATGACAGTGCTCAAGACGGCTGATAAGCGAAGAAACATTTTGTTCAACGAGGACGAGACCTTGCTCAGCACTTGCCGTGGTGGGATCACCAAGAATGCCCGTTTGAGAAACCGCGCGAACGCCTTGTTGTCGCATAATTGGCATGAGTTGATCGAGTGGAGTCGTGTTGCCAGCTTTAGCAGAATGCAGACGAACTAATTCTGGGAAGAGATGCAACATGATGGACGTTTCAAAATGCCCCGCATGCGTATCAGTGATTGCAGCACCCGTGACAGACCAGATGGCGTGAGTAATGTTTTCATTTTCGAGAGCATGGTGAACATCAATAAGTGCGTCGGCGTTTCCGCCATGACCATTTACCAAGACAACTCCGCGGCACCAGGTCGCCGATCGGCACACGGCGACAAGAAAGTTTGTTGTTGCGTGTGTCCCTGCGCTGAGTGTGCCATCAAACCCGTGATGTTCGTCGCTCGCAGAAATCGGCAGGGATGGGGCAAGAACATAATCATCTGATTGGCAATGCACAATGGCGAGTTGGGCGATTGCTGTGGCGATGCGAGTGTCGGTGTCAACAGGTAGATGGTCACCATGTTGTTCGTGCGCACCTATTGGGAGAACAAGGATCGGAAGTAACGCAGGAACCATTACTTCACAATAGGGTTGTCCGTACGCCTCTTGCGCGCGGCACGGATGAGTTCAATAACAACAGTGACCGAGAGCGCAAGTCCAAATGCCACAAGAAACGCCAGCGCATGATTGTCTCCGAATGTTTTTCCGCCGATATAGCCCAATAACGATGCATATGTCGCCCAAATAGAACCAGCCAAGAGAGCCCATTTGGCAAACCATCGATGCGTTTGATTTGTGATTCCACAGGACAACGTCACGATGGTGCGACCTCCTGGAATAAATCGAGCAGTGACCAGGAGCAGTCCACCCCGTTCTTGCACCTGAGCGTGGGCCCACTCCAGCCGCTTGCGCCCTTTTTCTTTGCGCTCGTAGTACCGAGTAATGCGCGCCGATGCAGAACGACCAATGAGATAACTCAAGTTGTCTCCCATAAATGCGCCACTGGCAGCAGAGATGATGACGAGAGGCAAGAAAAGTTGTCCGCTGCCAGCACTCACTCCAGCGATGATGACCATTGTCTCGCTCGGCACGATTGGGATGACCGAGTCCAAGAGTGCAACCCCAAAAATAATGAGATAAAAAGATGGAGAGGAAGAAAATTCCTCTAACCATTGAAAAAAAGTATCAAGAATGGCAAACATGGAGATTCGTTAGATCGATGCTCCGCTGACTGGCGGCTCGTTGCCAGAAAGTAATCGTTTGATGTTTGCGGTATGACGAATTTCGATGATGACTCCGAGCCCAATTGTTGTCCAGATCTCCCATGCTGGAGCGCCGGCAAGAGCAAATAAAATAGGAAGTAAGGGCAACAGAAGAATCGAACCAATCGATGCTTTTTTTGTGAGTTTGAGTGATATCACCCACATCACCGAAAGGAGCAGCATGACAAAGAAATACATGACAAAAATAATTCCTGCGCCTGTTGCAACGCCCTTGCCTCCTTTGAACTTTCGTTGTACCGGAAACATGTGCCCGATGATTGCGACAGCGCCACAGAGATAGCCGAGTCGCCGATCTGAGATGAACATTCCGATTGCAGTGGCGATTGATCCCTTGCCAGCATCCATCACAAAAACGAGCGCGCCGTATTTCCAGCCCATAGCGCGTGCAATATTGCTTGTGCCCGGGTTGCCCGAACCAATGTGCGTGATATCAAGACCTTTGCTTGTCGCCACCATGATCGCACTCGGGAAAGTGCCAAGAAAATATGACAGTACACAAATCGCGATAACTGCGATAGTGGTTGCAAACACGTCAGACCCTCACAGCAGGTTGACGCAGTGTCATGATGGAGGGCTTGCTGTGATCGGGCGAGGGCCGAGGCGTGAGTAAAATCGGCACCGACAACAACGACTCCTCACCATGTCCCTTCACGCATTCGGGGTCTGGTCCGTCGAGTGGTAGACCTGTAAAAAACTTCGCTGCCATGCATCCACCCTGGCAAGCATCGTATGAATCACATGATGCACACGCCCCTGCACTTTCTGGCTCACGCAGTTCTTGAAAGAGCGCGGATTCGCGCCAGACCTTGGTGAAACCACCATCGTCAAGTGCGCTTCCGGCTTTGAACTCGTCATGGATAACAAAGGGGCATGCGTACACATCGCCAACTGGATCAATCAGGCAGACAACACGTCCAGCGCCGCACATGTTGAGTCCGGGTAGTGCGGGGCCAAGTGCATTGAGATGAAAGAACGAATCACCAGTGAGGACATTGTCTCCGTGCGACATGAGCCAGTTGTAGATTTCTCGCTGCTGTTCGTTGGTGGGATGCAAATCGTTCCAACTATCGGCACCGCGACCAGCGGGACGTAACCGAGTGATGCGTAGTTGTGCACCATAAGAATCAGCAAGCTTTTTAAATTCATCAAGTTGCGACACATTGTGCCGAGTCATGACGACAGAAATCTTGAACGGACCAAAATTTGCGGCAGCAAGATTGTCCATTGCTCGTCGTGCGATCGCATATGAACCTTCGCCGCGCACTGCGTCATTTGTGAGAGCATCGGCGCCGTCGAGGCTGATCTGAATATCGAGGTAATCCATTGCTGCAAGACGACGAGCCTTTTCGGCATCTATGAATGCACCGTTTGTTGAAAACTTGACACCGATACCGTTCTTGCCGGAGTGTTCAAGAATCTCAAAAAAGTCACGCCGAATCATTGGCTCGCCCCCACCAATGTTGATGTAGAACACCTGAAGATCGCGCAATTCATCAAGCACTGCTTTTGCTTGCGCTGTTGTCAGTTCATCGGGGTCACGTTGACCGCTGCTGCTCAAACAATGAATACACGACAAGTTGCAAGCGTACGTAAGTTCCCATGTCAGACAAATGGGGGCATCAAGTCCGCGCTTGAGTTCTTCGACGAGTGGGCTAACGGACACGGATGATGTCCGATTCACAAAGTGAGTCAATTGCCGAGACAAACGCAGGCCACCGCGCTTCAAGAACTGTGTTGGCTACGAGTGCTTCGCGCACTGATACGTGCTCGCCCAATGACTTCACCACTGATACAACGTCAGGGTGGCGCAAAAAAACAAGTCTTCTGTTTCCGTAGTGGTACGCAAGCGCACCAAATGGTTCTGGTCGCAGCGAGACTCGTGGGTCTAACTCGCACGCAGAGTCGATGGTGATGGTCATGTTAGGGAGTACCGATGATCTTTAGTAGACGCCGCACATGCCGTCGATCGAGATCTCCTCAATCAGGAGCTCTTCTTCGAGGGCCACTGCGGTGGACGCTTCTGCAGTGGTTGAACCCTGAGGCGATTGGGCAGTAGATCCGTTCGATGGGGCGGGTTGTGTTTGCATACCTTGAGCGTACTCAACATGGCCACGGGGAGAAGGTCTGTGCCCAGAGAGAGCACCAATAGAAGGTGAGGCAGATTTTTGGGTAATGTCAGGGGAAGTGTTCGGAATCACCGACAAGTGTGGGGAGAAGCAATGAAGACCAAGGCAGCAATCCTGTGGGAACTTAATACGCCGTGGAGCGTTGAAGAAATTGAACTCGATCCACCAGGCCCGGGCGAAGTCTTGGTCAAGATTGCGGCGTCTGGCATGTGTCATAGCGATGAGCACCTCGTGACGGGCGATTTGCCGTTTGGTCTCCCCATCATCGGGGGACATGAGGGTGCAGGCGTCGTGCAAGAAGTTGGAGCCGGTGTGAGTTGGCTCGCAGTTGGTGATCACGTGGTCTTTGGATTTATCCCATCGTGCGGAAAATGTGCGAGTTGTTCACGCGGACATCAGAATCTCTGCGACCTCGGGGCTCTCATGGGTACTGGTCGACAGATTACGGACGGCGGATCTCGCCATCATGCTCAAGGCCAAGACCTCGGCACGATGTGTTTACTCGGAACATTTGCCAACCACACTGTTGTGAACGAAGCATCGTGCATCAAGATCGATAACGATGTTCCACTTGACCGAGCGTGTCTGCTTGGCTGTGGTGTTGTGACAGGTTGGGGTAGTGCGGTGTACGCCGCCGAGACGCGACCAGGAGACACTGTTGCTGTAGTCGGTATCGGAGGTATTGGTGCCAATGCAATTCAGGGAGCAAAACTCGCGGGTGCAAAGCGCATCGTGGCAATTGATCCTGTCGAATTCAAGCGTGAAAAAGCGATGGAACTTGGCGCAACACATACTGCTGCTTCGATGACAGAAGCATTGCCATTGTTGCAAGACATCACGTGGGGAACCATGGCCAACAAAGTCATTATGACAATGGGCGTGGGTAATGGTGCACTTATGGCAGAGGCGATGGCGCTCACTGCAAAGCGTGGGCGCGTTGTCGTGACCAACATTCATCCCGCGTTTGAGATGAGCGCAACAATGAATTTGCTCGATCTCACGCTCATGGAGAAGCAAGTCGTTGGCTCGCTGTTTGGGTCCGGAAATCCGCGTGCTGATATTCCTAAGTTGATTGGGCTATACCGCGCTGGTCAACTCGATCTTGATGGACTAATTACCAAACGGTATCCACTTGAAGGAGTGAACGAGGGATACCAGGCGATGCGCGACGGCAAGAACATTCGTGGCGTTTTAGTTTTGGACTGACAGTCACATCGAATTAACGACAATAAATAATTATCGAGGAAAAGGACGAAAGAAATGAAATCAAAAGCAGCAGTGTTATGGGGACTCAATCAAGAGTGGAGCGTCGAAGAGATTGATGTTCATGGTCCGAAGGCCAAAGAGGTCTTGGTGCAATGGAAAGCCGCAGGTTTGTGTCACAGCGATGAGCATCTAGTAACAGGTGACCTAGTTCCGCCCAAAGAAGCATGGGCGTTTATGGGAATCGAAGACTTCTTTCCCGTCATCGGAGGACATGAGGGTGCGGGCGTTGTTATAGAAGTTGGTCCAGGTGTTACGAGCGTCAAAGTTGGAGACCATGTATCAGCGAGTTTCGTACCAAGTTGCGGACGTTGTCGGTATTGCAGCACGGGTCGTCAAAACTTGTGCGACGCCGGAGCTCAAACATTTATTGGTGGAATGATTACTGACGGAACACACCGTCACTTTGCGCGCGGTGACAAGCCCGTGACATTGATGGCCAAGTTAGGAACATTTAGCGAATACTCATGTGTCGCAGAAGACTCTGTCATAAAAGTCGAACAAGACATTCCATTTGAGTGCGTCGCACTTGTGTCGTGTGGCGTTGCAACCGGATGGGGCTCAGCAACAAGTCGCGCCGGAACACAAGCCGGAGACACCGTCGTCGTCGTAGGCATCGGTGGTATCGGCATGAATGCTGTTCAAGGCGCACGCATGGCAGGAGCAACTCGAATAATTGCGATCGATCCAGTTGAGTTCAAGCGCGAAAAGGCAATGGAGTTCGGCGCGACACACACGTTTTCTTCGATGGAAGAAGCAATCCCTGCAGTGATGGAAATGACATGGGGTCAAATGGCAGACAGAGTCATTATGACTCCGGGAGTTTTGCGCGGCGAGATGATGGAGTCGGGCATGACCCTTGCGGGTAAGGGTGGCACTGTTGTGGTCACTGCGATTTCACCAATGATGGATAGCACCGCAAGTATCAACCTCTTTCAACTTGCGATGTGGAACAAAGAAATCAAAGGAACAATCTTTGGCAGTCTTAACCCGCGGGCAGATATTCCGGCACTGCTTGACATGTACCGCGCTGGTCAACTCAAGCTAGACGAACTCATTACAAAGACATACAGCATTGAGCAAATTAATGAGGGATATCGAGCGATGCGCGATGGCGAGAATCTTCGTGGCGTGATCGTGTATGGCTAGTAGACAACTGCTCGACCAACTCTGCGCGCAAGTCGTTGGTCGCAGACGCGAACTCGAACTTGTATTAGCGGCACTTGATGCCGATCGACATGTGCTGCTTGAAGGACCACCCGGAACAGGCAAGTCCACTGT
>CANLAH010000026.1 GCA_947488685.1 Acidimicrobiaceae bacterium
TTCACAAGTTTTTGCTCTAGTCGATGGCGCAACTGCTCCCGCGTGTGCAACATCTCACTAACAGGTGCGACTCCGACAGCATGCAGACCAGTTGATAGCGCAAGGTGCTGCAGATCTTGCCAATACTCTGGGCCGCCTCGTAATGGCTCGTTAAGCCGACGTCGCCTCACCTTGGGTGGCGAGGAAGACTGTGTCGTGATCGGAACCGTTGGCATGATGACGAAGCGTAGGCACTAAACCTGCTTTTGCCAGCAAACGCACGGCGCGGAATTCAGCGATATCAAGAACGACCGCTCCAGAATGCTCCGTATCGCACAAAACGTTCATCATGCAGTCCGAACACGCCTCAGTGGCGGCCATCACGCAGGTGTCGCAACTAATGACAAGAACTCCTGGATCGAGGGGTCGGGGTGGACCAGAAATACTGACGATGGTTTGATGTGACATGGGGGCTGCGTTGCTCATAGAGCCACGGTGACAAAGGGGTGTGACAGGTTTGATGACGTGCGCGACTTACGCGCCTTTTGCGGTGGCGTTCGCGGCCAATTCTTGGCTGTGTCGCACCAATGATTCCAAGACCCCTGCTGCTGCACCGCTATCAATGGACTGCTGAGCCAAGGACTTCCCCGTTGCGAGATCTGCACAGGCACCTGCAATCACGAGCGCTGCAGCTGCATTGAGCACCACGATGTCGCGCACTGGTCCTGCTTGAGAACTCAAGACTGCAGTCACAGCGAGCGCATTTACTTTGGCGTCACCGCCCTCGATATCGGCTTGGTTCGCCCGCCCGAAACCCACATCAGCGGCATCGACGATGACTTCAGAGACCTCACCATTGCGCAACTGCACCACTGTATTTGCGCCACTCAGCGCAAGCTCATCAAGGCCACCGTGTCCGTGCACAACCCAGGCACTTGTGACACCCCGCGATGCAAGAACATGCGCCATCTTGTGCATCATTGATGGTTGCGCGACTCCAACCAACATGTTGGCAATCGGCGCAGGATTAGCCATTGGCCCTAAGAGATTAAATGCAGTCGGAACGCCAATCTCTCTGCGTGACGGACCAGCGTGACGAAAAGACGGATGAAAACGTGTTGCTAAACAAAAGCCCATTCCGGTCGTTGCCAGACATGACGCAACATCTGCTGCATCTAGATCGATTGCAACTCCGAGGGCTTCAAGAACATCGGCAGATCCGCACTTCGAACTCGACGCGCGGTTTCCGTGCTTACACACCGGCACACCAGCTCCTGCAACTACAAAAGCGGCCATCGTTGACACATTCACCGAGTTGCTTTTATCTCCACCAGTTCCGACAATGTCAATCGCTCGGCTCGCGATGTTCTCAGGCAGTGTCACAGCCACACCTGCAACACGCACCGCACCTAACATTCCTGTGAGTTCTGCCTCTGTTTCGCCCTTGGCGCGCAGAGCAATAATGAACGCTGTGATCTGCGCACTTGTCGCGTCTCCGCGAAGAATTTCAGACACTGCCGAAGCCGCAACATCTGCCGACAGGTCCTGTCCGCCAAGAAGCAGAGAAAGCACTGTGGGCCATCCGAGGAACTCGGAGTTAGTTGTCATGCATTAAGTATCTACGCCGAGCGTCGCCTTTGACGAATAATTTTGCGACGTTCGCGCTCTGTTGCGCCACCCCACACCCCGTCACGCTCGTGGCTAGCCAAAGCATGCTCGAGACAGGCCACTCTTACGTAACATCCCGCGCAGACGGCTCGTGCTTCGTCAGCATTGGTCTCAAGAGGATCGTCGTCGTCGTTTGGATAAAAAATCGAAGCATCAAGACCATTGCATGCCCCCCGTGCTCTCCATGCCATTTCAGATTGCGACATCGTTCCCCCGATTGATGTTGGGGTACTAGATACCCGCTACACCGACACTAGGTGCCACTTGTCACACTTCGCAAGTCCCCGCTCTGGACATCCCCTGGTTACTACCAAAAAGGCTCTCGGGAAAAGTATTAGCGCAAATCCGAGAGCAGTTCTGCCACCACGTCAGGAGACAAGTGAGTTGCTTCTAGATACTGACTGAGGGCAATCTCAATTCGAACATCACCGCGCGCGAATACCTCCACCTGAGCGGGGTCAAAGTTAAAAGTTAAATAGTGCACCGCAGCGGTGATCTCAGGTCTCGTCAAGCCAGCCTCGTGCTGGGCATCAAGTGTTCCGCGGATGATCGTGCCATCAGACAATCGAATCTGCACACTTTTTTCGATACCGGCAAGTTTGGGTAACCACTCGCGAACCGCTTCGTCAGATGTCAGTTCAATAAACAGCGTGACACACAACTGACCAAGTTCTGGAACCATCGGGTTATACGCATTGAGTTCTTCAAGCACGCCGTCATCGCTCATGACTTTTTCAGCTCGCAACATTTCTTGAATCTGCAGACGCATTGTGTCGCGGTTCTCAAACATCACAGTTACCAATGTGCCAATCGCTACTCGTCTGCGCTCTTTGACGGCAATCATGCGCGCACGAAATGACTCTCGTTCTCGCTCGTATGCACGTAGATCTTGAATGTCATCTAATAATAGTTTGCGGCTCATTGCTATCTCCGTGGTTCTTCTGGTATTCCGTACGCGCGTGCGATCATCTGCAGCGGATGCAGTGGCTTTTGCCCTGTTTGTTCGGTAATAGCGGTATTCGCTAGATGACAGTCTCCGGCAACGACATCACTCGCGGCAGCGGTGATTTTGTCGGCTAGTTTTTTGGCGATTGGCAGAGAAAACTCCGCGTTCTCGGCGCGTAGCCCCCACATTCCGTCAATGCCTGAGCACTGATCAATCAAGGTGATCTTGGTGCCAGTTAATTTCATTAAGTCACGACTACGCAAACCAATATTTTGAGCCCGCAAGTGACACGGAATGTGATAACTGAGCGTGGCCGGGATCTCGCCTTCAAAGGTTGTGTCGAGTTCGGTGGCCTCTGCTTTGTGCAGATTGATCAAATACTCAGAAGAATCAAATGTATGTGCAGCCACTAATTCTGCGTCGGGACCACCGACATAATCGATGTAATCTTTTTTCAAGATGTATCCACATGTCGGCTGTGGAACCACGATGTCTTTCCCTTGGCGCACTGCATCGGCAAGAACTTTTACCTGTTTTGCAGCGACCTTTGTAAAACCATCCATGTCTCCGCTGTGCAAAAACGGCGCACCGCAACATCCGGCGCCGTCTACCAAAGAGCATTCCACACCGTTGCGCTCGTAGACCTTGACCAAGTCTTGACCAACGCCTGGCTGTTGGTACTCCACCAAACAGGTAGGAAAGATTGCGACTGACCCTTGTTTTTTTGACAACACGGGAGCGACTCTCTTTTTAAACCACGTCGAAAAACGCATCCGAGCGAATGGTGGCAAAAGACGAACCGACGAGACACCAGAGGTCTTCTCAATAACTTTTCGCACCAATGAGCCTGGCTCTGCGCCCATGACCAGATTGGCGATTGGTCCGCTCGATGTAGCCGCCTTGCCCAAGGCGTCGGTGTGGCCCATGAACTCCGTCGTCAATTTTTTGCGCAAAGACACTTGACCGTTGGCGCGGCGCATTGAGTCTGTACGCAACATCAACCGCGGAAAATCTAAGGCCCATTCGTGCAGACCCGGGATGTAAGGACAATTCACGTAACACAACTTGCACTGAAAACATTCGTCAACAACTTGATCTTGTTGCTCTGGCGTGAGTCGACCAGAGTCTTGATCTTCATGTGCATCGACATAGCTAAAAAGTGTCGGGAACGAAGAGCAATACTTAAAACACAAACGACAGCCGTGGCAAATGTCGTACGCCCGTGTCAGTTCTTCTCGAGTATCTGCCTCATCCAAATATTTCGGATGCTTTGGATCATAGATAATCGTCACGGGATAACTTTCTTTTATTAATTAGTAGTTAAACATGGAATTGGGTGGCTGCTGTTGCACAGCAACCACCCGTTTCCGTGAGTATGCCTGTGGCGTTGTGACACGCCAAGGATTTAGAGGGCAGCGAGTCCCTGAGCAAAACGGCCAGCATGGCTTTTTTCTGCACGGGCCAATGTCTCAAACCAATCTGCGATTTCAGCAAAGCCTTCTTCGCGAGCAGTCTTAGAAAAACCTGGGTACATCTGCGTGTACTCATAGGTCTCGCCAGCAACTGATGCCTTGAAGTTGGCTTCTGTTTCGCCAATTGGCTCGCCACTAGCTGGATCTCCAACCTCGGCAAGATAATCCAAGTGACCATGGGCGTGTCCGGTTTCGCCTTCGGCGACAGAGCGGAACAGTGCTGCTGCATCGGGGTAACCCTCGATGTCGGCTTTTTGTGCGAACCACAAGTATCGACGATTTGCCTGGCTCTCGCCTGCAAACGCCTCCTTGAGGTTTTCGTGTGTCTTGGTGCCTTTGAGAGCAGTCATGACGTTTCCTTTCTTGTTATGTGTATTAGTAGAGAACTTTTATGACGCGCAGTCTGCGCAGATTCCGCGATACACAATGTGAGCATCGTGTATATCGAAACCTTCAAGACCTGACATTTTTGGCGCTCGTGAGACATGGACGTCATGTACTGCACCGCATTCATTACAGACCGCGTGCTGATGATCGGTGACGTTTGGGTCAAAGCGAGCAGAACCAGTACCAAAATCAATTGACTGAAGTTCACCCATCGTGGCTAGATCGTTAAGTGTCTGATACACCGTGCGCAACGAGATTCCGGGCATCGCTTCTGATGCAAGAGCAAATAAGACATCGGCACTCGGGTGACTGGTGTTGCCATGCAGCAAGCGAAATAGCAGTTGACGCTGTGGCGTCACTTTGAGGCCAGTCTGGCGAAATGCTTGGGTTAATTCTGCTGGCGAACGCATGCCTCAAAGATAGCCACCTTTTTCATACTTTGCAAGCTTTGCTAATTAGCAATAGATGCGAATTACGTCACATTCCAACGATGGGCACAATGCCGTCTCCACGCCAATGACTCGTAGTATCACAGTGCATGGCTACTTCGTCTTCAGATGCACGTTTAGATCGTTCGACTGGACTGCTACGCCTCGCCAGCGACACCTTTGATGTGCTCGTCATTGGTGGTGGCATCACGGGCTCTGGAGTCGCCCTCGACGCAGTGACGCGTGGTCTCTCCACTGCACTTGTCGAACGAGATGATTTTGCCTCAGGCACTTCCTCTAAGTCTTCCAAACTGATTCACGGTGGATTGCGCTATCTACAACAAGGCGATATTCGTCTCGTCTATGAAGCCCTCCGAGAGCGAAAGCGTTTGCATCGCAATGCCTCACATCTTGTGCATGTTTTGCCATTTATGATTCCTATCCTCAGCAAGAACAGTGTTGTCTCCAAAAAAATTGCGCGCGCTCTTGGTTCGGCGATGTGGATGTATGACCTCACCGGTGGCTGGCGCATCGGAAAGTTACACAAGCGACTTAACGCAGATGAAGCCTTTGCTCACATCCCCACAATGTCGCGCGAACGATTCTCGTCGGCGTATTTGTATTACGACGCCGAGGCCGATGACGCGAGATTGTGTATTGCCGTTTTGCGGACCGCCGCCCAACATGGTGCAGTTCTTGCCAATGCCTGCACGGTGGTAGCAATCGACGCTGATGTCGACGGTACAAAATTAATAACCCTCGTTGATAAATACACCGGAGACAAGATTGTCGCTCGCGCTCGCACTGTGGTCAACGCATCGGGAGTCTGGGCTGACGATGTTCGTGAGCTCGATGAAGGCATTCATCCACATACAATTCGTCCAGCAAAAGGTGTACACCTCACCGTGCCATGGGAAAAGGTTCGCAACGACATCGCTGTTGTGATCCCCGTGCCCGGAGACAAGCGCAGTTTGTTTGTTATTCCGTGGGTGTCCAATGGCGATGGCACATATAAGTACACATACATCGGCACAACAGATACCGACTTCAAGGGATCGGTCAATGATCCTCAATGCACCAAAGATGACATTGAATATGTCCTGCGTGCGCTTAATGCTGCCGTTAACACTGAAGTCACCGAGAGCGATGTCACTGCTGTGTGGAGTGGACTACGACCCCTCGTGCAAACATCAGATGGCGAAGCAGTGAAAGGTCGTACTGCGGACTTGAGTCGACGTCATCGTGTGACCACATCACCGAACGGAGTTGTCACGGTGACGGGCGGCAAACTCACTACATATCGAGAAATGTCTCAAGATGCAGTTGATGCCGTGATGCAACTGTTGGGTTCTCGCCATCGTTGTTCAACACAACGACTGTCGTTACGTGGTTCTGCACGCTTCTCGTCCACCAAAAATGCAAGCGACCTAGTGCGTCACATTGAGTCAAGATATGGAACAGATGCCAATCTGATCTACGCATTAATTGAATCTGACCCTCACCTCGCAACAGTCCTGATTGAGGGTCTGCCCTATGTCAAAGCAGAGGCGATCTTTGCTGTCACTCACGAAATGGCCACCACTCTTGACGATGTTTTGTCGCGGCGCACGCGCAGTCGACTATTTGATCGGCGCGCAACCATCGCGCAGGCTGGCGAGGTCGCTGCCCTGATTGCACCACTGCTGAATTGGGATGAAACGCGAGTTGCCAATGAAACGAGAGCATTCATAGATGACTGCGCTCGCGAAGATGCTGCCGCTCGCGTGACCGAGGAAGAATTCATCAACTCAACGCAATAAGATAGATGTTATGACGCGACATGTATTTTCTTCTTCGGCGACAGAGCCCATCGAGTTTTCGGAATCAGCGACTACGGCTACCTCGTATTTTGGAGACGCATTCGTCATCACCTCGTCAATGCTAAGTGCATTGCAAAATATTTGCCCTTGCGACACAAGCGCCGACAATTTGGCCCAAAGTGGTCGCGACTGGTGGCCCCGCTCCATGAGTTGGGCTCTTCGCAATCAAACACCTCAGCGTGCAGGCGTAGTCTGTCGACCAACTTCGACGCAGCAAATATCTGAACTTGCAATTTTTTGCAACGAACATCGCATTCCTATCACGGCCGCTGGTGGTCGCAGTGCCGTCACTGGTGCTGCAGTGCCGTTGCATGGTGGCGTTGCTCTTGACATGACTTCTCTGCAGGGAATCGAGTCGGTCGACGCAGTTTCGGGCCTCGTCGAAGTATGGGCTGGCACATTTGGGCCAGATATGGAAGCAGTCTTGCAGAAGCAATACCAACTGACTGTCGGGCATTTTCCGCAATCCTTTGATATTTCTACAGTCGGCGGATGGGTTGCTTGCCGAGGTGCAGGACAATACTCAACGCGCTACGGAAAAATTGAAGACATGGTTGCGGCGCTTGAAGTCGTGCTCGCAGACGGAACAATTATTCGCACAGGCGGTGCCCCTGCTGGAGCAGTTGGTCCAGATCTCACGCAAATATTTCTTGGCAGTGAAGGAACTCTCGGAATCATTACCAAAGTCTGGTTGCGTGCGCACCCCATGCCCCACTACCAACAACGTGCCGCGTATACATTTGCCACGTTTGCAGATGGCATACAAGCAGTGAGAACTCTTATCCGCGAAGGGGCAACACCTGCTGTATTGCGTCTGTATGACGGCTCTGAGAGCAAACGCTCTCACGGTGGCAACGGCACGACCGCCACATTGCTTGTTCTTGATGAAGCCAATCAATCCCTTGTAGAAACAACAATGTCAGTTGTTCATGATGCCGCTATTGCCAACAATGCAACTCCAGCAGATGCTGCTCTCGTTGAATCTTGGATGCATCACCGCAATGACACATCTGCTCTACAAGCGCTCACCCGCAAAGGATTTGTTGTGGACACTCTTGAAGTAGCTGTGTCCTGGAGCGCAGTAGACGCAGTTGTTCATGATGTCGAAGCAGCAATCCTGGCAGTGCCTCATGCGCGCAGTGCGACATGCCACTTATCGCATAGTTATCTCGATGGCGCCTGCTTGTATTTCACTTTTGCTGCAACTCCACCAGAAGATGAATTTGATTCGACGTACCAAGCGTTGTGGGATGCTGGTCAACATGCTGCACTAAATGCCGGCGCCAATCTCTCTCATCACCACGGAGTCGGACTTAATCGTGCGAGATTTATGAAAGACGCACTCGGATCTGCATTCGTTGTTTTGCAGGCGCTTAAAACAACACTCGACCCGCACAACATTCTGAACCCGGGCAAACTCGGATTCAAATGACCACACCAACTCGGCTAGACCACCAAGCACTCAAGGCTGGTGCCTCTGTCACATTGATGTTTTCTATTCCGCCGACATTGATTGCGCGATTTGTCCTTGACACACAAAAAAACTCCAGTGCTTGGACACCGCTCCTGACTTTGATGGCAGTTGCGGGATTCATCATCGGCGCTGGCGTTGCGGCGCAAAAACAAACTCGCCTCACTCCCCTACTTCACGGAGTCATAGCGTCGACAGGCTCATTTTTGGTGGTGCAGGCCGTGCTCGTCTTTGTAAAAATTCTCCTGCGCAGTGACATTCGCATCGGTCGTATACTGACGTCATTATCTGTTTCATTAGTGGCAAGCGTCGTGGGCTCACTCCTTGGCATATTTGTCGCCCGTCAATCACCCAAACCGCAGTGAAACTGCGCAAATAATAAAGAGGGTTTATGTCAGTACTTGTCATTGATGTTGGCACGAGTGGTTTACGAGCAGCGATAGTCAATGACGACTCCACTCTTGGAGTCGTCTGTTACGAAGAGTTCGCTCCCTCGACACCAGCACCCGGAATGGTTGAGTTTGATGCCACGGCCATGAAGCAAGCCGTCCTGCGAGTCGCGCGTACCGCAATGGCTTCGGTGTCACAGATAAGTGCAATTGGTATTACAAATCAACGTGCCAGCACTATTGCATGGCGTCGATCAACCGGTGAGCCTCTTGGCCCAGCCATTGGCTGGCAAGACCTTCGCACAATTTTTGATTGCATTATGGCTAAAACAAATCACTCCATTGCACTGCAGCCAAATCAAACGGCCACAAAAGCAGCATGGATGCTGAACAACTACGTCTCTGATGAAGCAGAACGAGCCAGTGAAGACATCTGTATCGGAACAGTTGATTCATGGGTGGTGTCAGTGCTTACTCAAGGTGCAGTGCACGCCACCGATGTCAGTAACGCTGCCGTCACTGGGCTCAGTCACTCAGACGGACAAACATGGAACACCAATGTGATGTCAATTCTCGGATTGCACGCTCACCAGTTCGCCACGATTGTGCCCTCAAGCGGATTCATCGGGCATGCCACCGCACTCGATGGCGCGCCACCCATCATGTCAATGGTGGGCGATCAACAAGCATCGCTCGTGGGCCAAGGTTGCATCTCGCCGGGTAAAACAAAGATCACATTTGGAACTGGCGGCATGTTGGATGTCTTTATTGGTTCACAGCCTCCAGCGCGCGCTCAACGTTCAACTGGCGGAACTTTTCCGATCGTTGCGTACAGCACCAGTACAGAAATTTTTTACGGAGCAGAAGCAATCATGTTGTCTGCCGGCACAAACATCGAGTGGCTGCGCGATGACATGCAACTTGTCTCTAGCGCAGCCCAAACCGACGAAGTTGCTGCAACGTGTGCAACAACCGAGGGAGTTGTCTACGTTCCGGCGCTACTCGGGCTTGGCACTCCCCACTGGGACTATGGCGCACGCGGAACACTGCTTGGCATCACCCGCGGCACCACTCGCGCCCACATAGTGCGAGCAGTCCTAGAGGGTGTCGCCCACCGTGGCGTCGACCTTGTTGACGCTGCCCAAGTCGACACCGGTCTTGAGATCACTGAACTACGTGTTGACGGCGGAATGAGTCGCAACGCCACATTTGTGCAGGCCCTCGCTGATGCCTCTGGTCGCACGGTTCGCGTGTCTCTCGTCACAGAAGCAACCACAATGGGGGCAGGCTTTCTTGCCGGAGTCGCCGCCGGAGTCTGGAAGTCACTCGAAGAGCCCTGCGGCGCCACTCAGCCAGCGTCAATTGTTGTTCCATTGGGAAATCCGGGTGTGTCACGACAACAATGGGGAGAGGCAATCTCACGGGCTCGCTCGTGGATACCTGACCTCTCGGCACTGGACTTCTAGTGTTGTACGGGCATCGCTCACGCACCATAACTAACACTAAAGGATCTCAAGTGAATACCGAACACACAGAAGAACTCCAACCAAAGACTTCATCGCGTCGTCGTCTGTTCAGCACCCTTCTTGGTGGCGCAGCAGCAGCCGTTCCGACACTTGCCTCCTCACGTGTGCGAGCCGGTGGCGCAAGCACAGACACCACAGTTCCTGAAGTCGCAGAAATGACAACCACGGATTCCATGCCAATGATGATTGAAGATGCACCAATGATGCAGTCAAAGACCGTCTCCGCCGGAGCAACAGCACCACCATTGCAACCAACCGCACAAGATAAAGAAACTCTCAACATCGCGCTTGGTGTTGAGCTTGCAATCAGAGACCTCTATGCCGACATCGTTGCAGCCGGAAATCTTTCTGACGAAGAAAGCCCTGTCGTTTTGCTTATCCATTCGCATCACGTTGCGTATGCCCAGTCATTGGGTGGCTTACTGGGTCGTGCAGCAATCAACAAGCGCAACGACGCCACCTATGCCGAGTTCAGCGGCAATCTCAAAGGAACCTTCGCATCAATCGCTTCCCAACTTGTCGCCATTGAGAACGGTGCGGTAACGCGTCACATCGATTCACTGAACCAACTTGAAGGGCTCAACGGAGCAACGCTCATTGCCTCAATCATCAGCATCGAATCGCGTCACGCTGCAGCGCTTGGCTCAGTGACAAAAAAACCGCTTAACGCAATTATTGAAAACAACCAAGCCTCAATCGGGATTGGCGCGTAAGGAAACTATTATGAAAAACATCGACATCAACGAAGCCGCCCGCAACAATGCCTTTAGTCGTCGCACATTGCTACGCACAAGTGGTATCACTCTCACTGCCGGAGTACTACTTGCGGCGTGCAGCAAGAAAATCTCAACGGGATCACTTCCGCGCATTGGAGAATCTCCTACTACCACGATGATGCCAGAAGGACTCGTAACAGACGAAGTACTTCTTCGCACAGCGATGTCGGTGGAATACAACGCAATCGACACCTATGCCACTGTTATTGATGCCAAAATTTTTACATCAGGCACGAACAACATCTTGAAGCGCTTCTCTGAAGACCACGCGGCTCATGCCGACGCACTTTCTGGATTAATCAAACAACTCAATGGATCTCCGTACAACAAAGCCAATCCAAATGTGACGAGCTTGTACATCAATCCCGCCCTCGAACTCGTCACAGCGAGCGACGACCCCGTTACTGACGCTCTTGTTCTGGCACATGCTCTCGAAACACTTGCCGCCGAGACCTACCAGGCCTTTGTTGTGATGCTTGCTGACCCTGCCTTGCGATCTGCGGCAATGTCAATCGCCGATCAAGAAGCACGCCACACAGTTGTACTTGCCCAGGCAATTCGGCCAGGACTTGCGGGACTTGTGCCCGGAACCAACGAATCTGGCAAGCCCCTTGTCGCTGCTATTCCTAGTGCCTTTGGTTCATTGTCAACGATCCCCATCGCTGTCGGAAAACCTAACGAGTCGGGCAACAAGACCACATTGGTCCTTGAAACACCAAGCCTCAACTCATTTATCTACGACTACATCGACTAACTGCGCCCTACACTGCTATGCGACGGTGAGTCAGTTGGGTGACCGCGGCGCTGAAGGTGCGTCGAGGAAAGTCGGGACTCCATAGGGCAAAGTGCTAGTGAAAACTAGGTTGGGGCGACCTGACGGACAGTGCAACAGAGAGTAAACCGCCGATGGACTAGCAATAGTCACAGGTAAGGCTGAAACGGTGCGGTAAGAGCGCACCAGCGTGGCAGGTGACTGCAACGGCTTGGTAAACCCCACTTGGAGCAAGGCCATGCAGGAGGCACAAACGGCTCGTTTGCCGCAAGGCAACCTCCGGGTAGGCCGCGTAGATGGATGGTCACACAGCGCGACTTGTGCGCGCGGACAGGATCCCGCTTATAGACCGACTCACCGTCACCAGTCGCTTTTATTTTTCTTGCAAATGCGCGGTGTCATTGAAACCTGTCAGCGACGGGCCGCGCGGACCAATCGCCACTCGCGTAATGGACGCGCGATCAAGGGCACATCTCCATGACATTGACGCGTCGCCGCCTAAGGCCCATGTCACTGCACTCTTGATGGGCGATACGTGCGTCACGACAATGAGATCTTGAGTGCGAGCCTCTGCGCTGAGATCTTGCAATGCAGCATGGACACGAATATCATCTTGAGTGCGAGCCTCTGCGCTGAGATCTTGCAATGCAGCATGGACACGAATATCAAGTTCGTGCAAAGTCTCTCCGTGTGGTGGCCGAAAATTCTCGTCCGATCGCCATTGTTCCCAGATCTCGGGCGATACATCGGTTAACGCCAACTCATCAAAGTCGCCATAGTTCAGTTCAATAAACCGCTCATCAATAGAAACCGACGTCGAGATGGCTTCTGCGGTCTGACGTGCTCGCAACAACGGACTTGAGATCACTCGTGCTTCTGGGTACAAATCATTGAGCACTCGCGCCACTCGGCGTGCTTGATCAACCCCAATTTCATCAAGAGGATGATTGACATGCCCCTGCAACAATGCCTGCGCATTGGCAATAGTTCTTCCATGTCGGACAAGTATCAACATTATTTTGAGAGCCCTTCTGTTTTGCTGCGTAATTGCCCCGTCGACATAAAGTTTTGTCTGGCTGCTTGAGACGATAAACCAAACTGCCGCCATGCCCAGAATAAAATTAGTGCTCCAATAATTTCAAACAGTACATTTTGCCCCATGCGAGTGGCGCTTGGCAGTTGCGCATCGCCAAATGAAACACCCGCAAGTGGCCACCAAAAGAGTCGAGCAGATGAAAATGCTCCATCAAATATCAAATGCATAAACATTCCAATGGGCAATGCAAGCAAACGGCGCCTGGATGGTTTGCGTCCTGCAGTGGCAATCATCACAATTGCCAAGGCAGCAATGCTTGCAAGGACCGAGTGCATCACCCACACGCCTCCGCTAAAAATATCAATCGCATCAGGAAGAATAGACCCGACAATCAAAAGTCGATAATCAAAGCGGTCGTCGCGAAACACAAACCACACAGACAAAATTGCCGTACCAAAGAACCACAGAAACATCGTTCTTAACCTAGGCGCTTAGCCTGCATTCGCTATGACTTTGACAGATCTCGGTACACCTTTTATGCAGTCATACACCAAATACTTTTCGGGATCAACCCCAACAACAGCCACAAGTGGATCGAGCACCGTTGGCGCAATCGTGGTGCCAGGACTGACGATGCTCACTACCGGGCCGCGTGGCATAGGTGTTATCACTATTGGCACGGGCACGGTTGTAGTTGGCACGGTCGCAACTGGCACGGTTGTTGTTGCACTTACTGCGGGAACAATTGTCACAACAGGCCCAGTAAGCGCACGCGGCAGTGTTCCAGACACAAGTTCAGCAATGCAATCAACACCGGGCAAATACAAACGAATCTGATTTCTGACGGGAGCCACAGCAGGATCCCAGTCCACGATTGGCAGATCTGCATGCGCTGCATCCATGTAGGACTTCCAAATACGTGCAGGGAAAGTAGCCCCCTGAACATTAGGAACACCAACTGCTCTGAACTCTGGAATATTTACCATCGGCGTATAGGCCTTGGGGTCACCCACCCACACCGCTGTTGTGAGTTGTTTCGTGAAGCCAACGAACCAAGCATTGGTGTTTTCTGCCTGCGTTCCGGTCTTGCCAGCCGCAGGTCGGTCCAGGGCGAGCGGTGTTCTCCGCGCAGTACCTTTCGTCAGCGTGTTCTTGAGAATTGAGACTTCCTTGTCTGCAACTTCTTTTGAGATCACTTGTTTTCCCACACTCTCATGAGTGAACAGCAGTCCATCTGGACCCTCAATTTTTTCAATAAAGTATGGTTCCATATGCAAACCACCGTTAGCGATTGTTTGCGCTCCCGATGCCATGTCTAATGGGCTCAATTCATTTGCACCAGTTGAAAAACTTGCATACGGCTGAATCTTGTATATCTCTGGAGTGAGATACGGTGATGACGCCATCTTGTACACCTGTTCTACCAAACGATGGAGCCCCACAATTTGCGCCAAACGCGCATACGCACAGTTGATTGATAACCATGTTTGTTCTTCAAGTGTGGTGAGTGGCTTGCTCACTCCTTTTGTGATGACAAAAGGCTCAGATGGTAGATCAGGATTAGGAAACGTGCAGGGCAAAGTACCGTCAATCAGATCTGTCGCCTCAACACCTGCTTCAAGTGCAGCGGCTAAAACGAAGAACTTGATGCTCGACCCTGTCTGACGACGCCGCAAAGCTAGATTGACTTCACTTTGCCCTGCGACAAATCCTGGCCCTCCGACCATTGCACGAATTGCGCCCGTTGCGGTGTCTAGTGACATTACCGATGCCTGGATTCCGGCCTTATTGACAGGAAGCTGTGCAATTGCCGCGAGTTCTGCCGACACTTGAGCACTCGCGTTCAGAGTGGTCGTGATCTTTAGTCCCCCTCGGAACAACGTGTTGTAGCGCTCCGGATATGTTGCCCCCAAAATATCTGACTTATTAAGCAAATAGTCCTTCACCATCTCGGTGAAATATGTTCGACTGACGGATCGTTGCGGAACACTCTGCACAGATTCGGGTAATTGCCAACTCACCAATGTTGTCGCGGCGATATCTTGCGTCATCAACTCGGTCTCAACGAGCCTCTTTATTGCTTGAGCAAATCGCTGGCGTGATTGTTCTGGTCTGCGAATCGGATCATATGTTGACGGCGCCCGCACTAACCCTGCCAAAAAAGCCCCTTGTATCAGTGTTAAATTTTGCACTGCTGAACCAAAATAAACTTCTGCTGCCGCTTGCAACCCATAGGCGTTGTTGCCAAAGTACACCGTGTTGAGATAACGCTCCAAGATTTTTTTCTTCGGTACTTCTTTTTCGAGCATCACCGCATATCGCGCTTGCAACACCTTGTAGCGACCATCGCGTTCGAGCCCTGCAAGGTATTCATTTTTCACCACCTGCTGAGTGATCGTCGATGCACCTTGGCGTGCCCCAGAAGATGACACATTCGAAAGAAGAGCCCGCACGAGCGCTCGCAGGTTGACTCCTTTGTGTGAATAGAACTCCGCATCTTCCACCGCCAAGACCGCTGCAATCACATCTTCTGGCACATCATCAATCGATAAGGGCTGACTGTTTTCTAACTCAAAAACACCAACCTGCTTGCCAGAGATGTCGAGCAGTTGACTTCGAGTCGCCAACCCACCAAATGCGGGCAAAGACAGTGGCGTTTCATCGTGGGAATTGAGCACTGCCCACACCTGGGGTGCCACTCCAACGACGACGCCAGTTACCAATAGAGCACCAGCACTAATCGTGACTGCCAATCGCATCAGCCAATGTGCTCGAAATAGTTTCTTCACAACGCCTCCACCGTACTGCCGCACGCCTAGAGCCACACAGCATCACATTGCTACGATTATTTAATGGCTCCTTTCCCCCACCGTCCCTTTCGTTTCGGCATTCAGGCATCTAACGCCAATACTCGTGCCGAATGGGTCGAGCTCGCACACAAAACCCAAGACAATGGCTTTGATGTTCTCACCATGCCGGACCACTTCGGCGATCAACTGGCTCCGATTCCTGCGTTGATGACAATCGCCGACGCCACATCCACATTGCGCGTTGGGGCACTTGTTTGGGACAACGACTACAAACATCCTGTTGTGCTCGCTAAAGAACTCGCCACGATGGACCTGCTAACAGAGGGTCGTCTCGAGATCGGCATCGGTGCCGGCTGGATGATCAGCGATTATGAGCAAGCCGGAATGCCCTACGACACTCCTGGCGTGCGCATTGATCGCTTTATTGAAGGCATGCACGTCATTCGCGGTGCAATGGCCCCTGGTGCTTTTAGTTTTACGGGCAAGCACTACACAATCACAAACTACGACGGTCTTCCCAAGCCAATCCAAGCACCATGTCCCCCGGTCTTAATCGGTGGCGGTGGCAAAAGAATACTCACGTATGCGGCGCGCCATGCCGACATCATTGGCATCAACGGCACCATGACCACCGGAGTAGTTGGGCGCGATACATTTGCCGGCATGACAGCAGAAGCTGTTAACGACAAGGTAAATATCGTGCTCGACGCAGTCGGCGACCGCATTGCAGACATCGAGATGAACATTCGTGCTTTTTTCGTTAGCGTCACCAACGATCGTGCCTCTGCAGTGCAAAATATTTCTCAGATGATCAAAGTCGAACCAGAGATGATTGCAGATACTCCTTTTGCTCTCGTTGGTTCACCTGAGCAGATGGTGCATGATCTGCTTGAGCGCAGAGATCGATGGGGTTTTAGTTACGTCATTGTTGGTGCTGAAGACGTTGAGTCATTTGCTCCAGTGGT
The DNA here is from genome assembly GCA_947488685.1 of Acidimicrobiaceae bacterium. Lineage (GTDB taxonomy): Bacteria > Actinomycetota > Acidimicrobiia > Acidimicrobiales > Ilumatobacteraceae > UBA2093. The sequence goes on from CANLAH010000026.1 coordinate 16,485, forward strand.
TGCTCAACTTCGCGGAAAATAAACGGTCAATGTCTGCTGACATGCGTGCGCACTGCGCCAAGTGATGTCAGTAGTTCTTGATCTACTGTCACTCCAAGCCCAGCACCTATTGGCACTTTTAGACAAGAGCCCACAAGTTCGAATGACTCGGTGATGTCTTGAGCAAAATACCGATCACTCGCCGAAATATCTCCCGGCAACGTAAAACC
>CANLAH010000027.1 GCA_947488685.1 Acidimicrobiaceae bacterium
ATCGCGCTTGAGTGATTTCACTTTGTCTTGTTTGGTAGCAACAACGGTGTGGGCAACAAGGTTTGCACGCAAGTGATCAAGCATTTGAACATCTAATTTAGTTGGGCCGATTTCTCCGTCTACGAGCACGTACACCATGGCTAGTTCTTTGCGTCCGAGCAAATAACCCACGATCATTTTCTCCCAGCCCTTTTTAATGCGACCGGGTACTGCTGCGTATCCGTATCCGGGCAAGTCCACGAGTGTCGCCTTGGTAGGTGTTTCGAACAAGTTAATGAGTTGCGTGCGACCAGGAGTATTTGAGACTCTGGCGAGTTGTTTGCGATGTGCCAGCGCATTAATCAGTGCCGACTTACCGACATTTGATCGTCCGACAAAAGCAACCTCAACCGGAGACGGTGGCAAGTCAGCCACGTCAGTCGCTGACTGAACAAAGGAGATCTGGAGAGGTTTTGTCACGCCATTCAGGCTACGGCGCAAAAAAGCCAAGCATTCTGAATCTCAGGCAGGACCCGAGAACATTCCCCCGCGATTGCTTGGAGGCAATGGATCGCTTTCGCCCTCGTATCGCGCAATTTCAGCGCGACCAACGACGTGCCAGTGAACTTCATCCGGGCCATCGGCCAAACGCAACGTGCGCTGACCTGCGTACATCCGCGACAATGGCGTCCATTGTGAGACTCCAGTTGCTCCGTGCATCTGAATCGCCTCATCAATAATGTGACACACACGCTCTGGAACCATTGCTTTGACCGCACTCACCCACACTCGTGCCTCTGCATTGCCCATTGTGTCCATCGCTTTTGCGGCACGAAGAACCATCAGGCGCATTGCCTCGATTTCAATTCTGGCCTTGGCGATGACTTCGGTATTTTTGCCGAGTCGGGCAATTGGCTTGCCGAATGCTTCGCGACTCAAGCCGCGTCGCACCATGAGTTCGAGTGCTCGCTCTGCTGAACCAATCGATCGCATGCAGTGGTGGATGCGTCCTGGTCCAAGACGAACTTGTGAGATCTCAAAACCACGACCTTCGCCGAGCAACATATTTGCTTTTGGTACGCGCACATCGGTGAATCGCAAATGCATGTGTCCGTGTGGCGCATCGTCTTCACCAAAGACGTGCATCGCTCCAAGAATTTCGACACCAGGAGTATCCATTGGCACCAAGATCTGTGAGTGACGGCGATGCGGAGGTCCGTCGGGACTTGTCTGCAACATACAAATCATAATTTTGCAACGAGGGTCACCAGCACCAGAGATGTAGAACTTCTCGCCGTTGATCAACCATTCGTCACCGTCAAGAACTGCACGACATGCGATGTTCTTCGCATCGGACGACGCAACATCGGGCTCTGTCATGGCATACGCCGATCGAATCTCGCCAGCAAGCAGAGGCTCAAGCCATTGCTTTTTTTGTTCTGGTGTTCCGACTCGCTCAAGAACCTCCATGTTGCCCGTGTCTGGAGCACTGCAATTAAAACATTCCGAGGCGATGGGATTACGTCCCAACTCATTGGCAATGTATGCGTAGTCGAGATTGGAGAGACCTTCGCCTGTCTCGGCATTTGGCAAGAAAAAGTTCCAGAGGCCGTTCGCTTTTGCTTTGGCCTTTACTGAATCCATCAGCTCTTGTTGTCCCTTGCCGTAGCCCCAGTGGTCGGCACGATTTTCTCCCAACCGAAAATATTCTTCGGTGATTGGATCAATCTCGTTTTTGATAAAAGCCTTCACGGCTTCATACAAAGGAACGGCGTGTTCAGACATCGCCAAGTTCATTGCATCGTCAGTTGTTATTCCAGAGTGCATTCCAGTTTTAGGCATGCTGTCAGAGTAGTTGCTCAATCGACTCGTTGTATCAGCCAACTCCCTCGTCGCTAGAAACCCTTTTCAGGGTCGTGCGAGGTATGCGTCAACCGTTTGTTGCAAATGTCTGGCGCGAATCTCTTGATAATTGCCTGAGACCTGCGCACCCCTCATGCTGCCCTTAAAACCACGGGTCTGGGCGGCCATATTGTCCGTGTCTTGGTCATAGACATAGCCAAGGCCTTGGTCGATACCAGGCGCTGACGTGTAACTCTCGTGGACGTCGATGTCGTAGGGCTGTGCGGGAGGCGGAGGGGCTTGACCGTCAGGGGGGAATCGCAGAAACAACAGGTCGAATGTGCACTCGTCTGGATTGGTTGGATGTGGAAGGAAGCGATACACCATCGGCTTGTGCGCACCAGGAAAAAAGAATCCGTTAGGAAAAACAAAGTATTCGATCGAGTCGATTGTCTCGCTCACTTTAAAGTCAGAAAAATCGTGGCCATATTTTTCTTTCAACTGCTGTTGCACAAACACCGAATACACGTCGCGCGCCGTGTGACCCTCTGGAACCTGAGGAATATCGACGCCGCCCGCAAACTTGCGACCGATCATAAAGTTGAGAATCTCTTGTTCTGTTTGTTGTTGTGCAATGTGCGGACTCTGTGAGCCAGATGTGTGCATAAACCGCGAGACATGCTCACCAAATACGTCGTACTGCGCATTGGCATCTCCGGTTGCGCGCAACGCTTCTGAGTGTGTCTTAAACACGTGATATGCCTCGAGAAAAGCCTCCATCGCCGCTTTCCAGTTTGCTGGCAATCGCTTGCGAACATGGATTTCGATATATCGCTGTGAGAGATCCCAGGTGCCAGTGAAGTGCGTTGTCATTACCCCGAGATATTCGTGCAGTGACTTAGCGTCTGGATCAAAATTCACAAAAACAAAACCACCCCATGTGTCGACTTGGATCTCCGGTAACTCAAAGTCTTCGTCTTTGACATGCGGGAAATCCCAGCGACACGGAATCGACGCTAATTTGCCAGAGGTCGACCACGCCCATCCATGAAAAGGACACGTGAAGCGATTCGCGTTCCCTGTTGTATTCGAAGGCTTGAGTTGAGTTCCTCTGTGCAGACAAAAGTTATTGAACGCACGGATTTTCATGTCAGGAGAACGAACAATCAAGATCGAGCGATCTCCGATGTCATAGACATGAAAGTCCCCTTCGTTGGGAATATGTTCTTCGCGACATGCCCACTGCCATGTTCGTGACCACACTCGCTCGAACTCCAACTTTAAGAACTCCCCCGATGTGTAACGATCAAAGCCAATTGGCTCATCACCGCGAAACTCATACTCGCTCTCAAGCATTTGTGGCGGAACCCCACCGATATCGCGCAAGACGATGTCGCGGTAACTCGGCCCTGGGCAACGTTGATCTCCTGCTGCCATTTCTGTTGGCTCCCCCACCGTTGTCACAGTGCAAGGGTATCTCGCCTCGCACTAGAGTTCTAAAAAATCTATTCTGCTGGGGGAAACATGGCGCATCATGCGTACGGAGTTGGATCAGGTGGCATCACGGGCGTCGGCTCGCGTCAGACAATATTGGCGTACTACAGCATGCGCGGCGTGGAGTTTGCCCAACGAGTAGCAGCCGCATCAGCCGCTGGCTTTGATGGCATCGGGTTTGGGGTGAACGAATACTTACAACTGCGTGCCAGTGGCTCAAGCGACGACGACCTAAAACAAACCTTGTCTCAACACAATATTCGTATTCTTGAACTTGAAGCTCTTCGACTAGTCGACGACAAGTCAGCGCTTGACTTTGAACACGTGGCCAGAACATTTGGAGCAGAGCGCATACAAGTCATTGCTCCATTTGGTGCGAACAAAGACGTTGACCTTGATGTTGCTGCGCGATGGCTCGGGGCCTTGGCAGAACGCACTGCTGATGCAGATGTGCATTATGCCCTTGAGTTTTTGCCGCCAACAAAAATTCCAGACATTGCAACCGCACAGAATTTTGTTCGCCGAAGTGGGCATCCAAATGTTGGTCTTTGTGTTGATACGTGGCATGTATTTCGCGGTGCTGGTGTGTCATCGCTTGCAGACCTTGATTACTCGCTCGTCAAGAATATTCAAGTTGATGACGGCGCAATGAAACCGGGTATGGACGACTACATTCAGGATTGCATCCACAATCGCGAACTCCTCGGTGCAGGCGAATTTGATCTCAAACAATTCTTTGAGCACACGCCGCCTAACGCTCCTATCAGTGTCGAGATCATTGACGACGATCTTGATCTGATTCCGGCTTTCGAGCGTGCTCAACTTCAAGCGTCATCTCTACAGCGCCTTTTGGCGCATCGCTAGTCTCAAAACAGGCTTGAACTCGGGACCGTCAGCGGAATTGCCGTATAATTATTGAGCAGCAAATTTTCGGAGGGCTCATGAACTACGACATCATCATTCGCAATGGCACAGTGGTTGACGGCACAGGCAACGCATCGATACGAGCAGATGTCGCCATCACAGGTGATCGCATTGCTGCAATCGGAAACTTGTCTGACTGCACAGCCACGCGAGAGATCGATGCAACCGGACTCACTGTGTCACCTGGATTTGTCGATCTGCATACTCACCTCGATGCACAGATCGGCTGGGATCCGTTTATGACATCAAGTTCGTGGCACGGCGTCACAACTGTATTAATGGGAAACTGCGGAGTCACGTTTGCCCCCGTCATTGAAAAAGATCGCGCCTATCTGGCCGAGATGATGGAGAGCGTCGAAGACATCCCTCGTCAAGCAATTCTTGAAGGACTGCCGTGGGACTGGGAGACATACCCAGAATATTTAGATTCAGTCGAAAGAATGCGACCTGCATTAAATATTGTTGGGCTAGTAGGTCACTGTGCAGTGCGATATCAAGTGATGGGAGAACGTTCTCTCACCGATGAAATCCCGACTCCGGAAGAACTCGCTCGCATGGCAGAAATTGCCCAAGAGTCTGTCGCTGGTGGTGCTGTCGGATACTCAACGTCTCGTCTATTGCTGCACACGGTGCCAGATGGTCGCTGTGTTCCAGGAACATATTCAATGACCGAGGAATACACCGCTATTGCTGAGGGAATGAATCGTGCTGGCGGTGGATTGTTTCAAGCCGTCAATGATTTCACAACAAAACCAAAATACGAGTTCGACCTCCTGCGCACGATGGCACAAAAAGGTTCTGGCGTGTTGTTCTCCGGTGGTGCGGGCGACGGAGACCTCGAAAGCGTGTCGCGCTGGAATAAGTTTCTCACCGACACAAGCCAAAACATCGGACCTATCTCAACTGTCACGATGACGCGCCCTGGTGGCACTTTGACTGGACTCGTTCAAACCCCCCCAGTAGTGGGCGGAGCATGGACAAAGATGATGGCACTTCCCTCTGTTGAAGAACGTGTTGCTGTCTTGCGCGACAACACACGACGTGCAGAATTATTAGACGAAGGCAACAAAAGGGGAACCTGGTATGACCCTGCATTTATTCATCCGCTCGGGCTTGGAGATCTCCCCGACTACAACGAAGTCAACCCAGTCTCACTTGCCACATTGGCAACGCGCGCCGGCAAAACACCCGTCGAACTTATCGTTGACAGACTCATCGAAAGCGAAGGCCGAGAGCTATACAACACATGGTTCTTTAATCGCAACACAGAATCAATGAATGAGTTTCTGCAACTCGAAAATGTGTGTCCAGGACTTGGCGATGCTGGTGCACACGCTGGACAGATCTGTGATGCCGACGCGCCAACACACTATTTGTCACATTGGCACCGTGATCGCAAACGCGTTTCTCTTGAAAAGGCTGTTCATCAACTCACTGCTAAACCTGCTGCCGTGCTCGGCCTCATTGAGCGTGGCACCTTGAGTGTTGGCAATTTTGCCGACATCAACATTTTTAATCCTCAAGCACTTCAAACCGAATACCCAACCTATGTCAACGATTTCCCTAACGGCAAGGGTCGCTTCATCATCAAGGCTCGTGGGTATGCCGCAACCATCGTCAACGGCACAGTTGTTACCGAGCAGGGAAACCACACCGGAGAACGACCAGGGCGCGTACTTCGTAAGTTTGCACGAAACTAAAACACCGCAGTTCACACTGCCCGTATATAAAAGGAAACACTTCATATGAATATCGAATCTCTTTTTTCTATTAAAGGAAAAGTGGCACTCATTACTGGCGGCTCTCGCGGCATTGGCGAAATGATTGCCGCCGGATTCTTGGCGAATGGCGCCAAGGTCTATATCAGTTCACGCAAAAAAGCTGCTTGCGACGCAACCGCCAAGCGGCTATCAGAGCAATACAACGCTGAGTGCATCTCTATTCCGGCAGACTGCGCCGACGTTGCTGGCATCGATCAGTTGGTTGCCCAACTCAGCAAGTACGAAGACCATCTCGATATTTTGGTAAACAACGCGGGCGTTTCATGGGGTGCACCCCTTGAGGATTACCCAGAAGCAGGCTGGGACAAAGTGTTTGACACCAACGTCAAAGGAGTCTTTTTCACCACACAACGACTTCTTGGCTTGCTCGAGAAAAATGCCACTGCCGAGGACCCATCTCGCGTTATAAATATTGGCTCGATCGACGGAATCCAAACGCCTGTCTTTAGCACGCACTCATATGGCCCATCCAAGGCCGCAGTTCACTCGCTGACTCGCCAGATGGCGGCTACTTTGGTCAAGCGTAAAATTATTGTGAATGCAATTGCACCCGGACCTTTTCCGACTTGGATGTTGAGCACTGGCGTTGGCGGCGGCGGTGACGTCGACAACACTGACTGGGACGCAGTTGCCCGCACTAATCCACGACGCCGTGTCGGAACACCAGAAGACATCGCTGGTCTCGCTATTTTTCTGAGTTCACGCGCTGGAGCATTTACGGTTGGCGAAGTGATTTCTTGTGATGGTGGATCACTCGTTTCTTAAAACACTCGACTAACGCGACTTAACCTGTAAAACCAAATACTCCACCGGCTCGGAGTCGTGTAAAAAAATCTGAGGTGTACGCATTCTCAGGTTCTGATCGAACCATCGTGTCAAGGGCAACGGCATCAGCCCCGACAAGAATTCGCCACTCATCTCGTTTGACGGCCTCCAGAATCACAGTCGCCGCCTCGGCTGCCGACACGGGTGCATCGTCGCGAAACGATTCAGCCTGGGCTTGCATGCCTACGCGAAGATCTTCGTCGCTCACGGCGCTCATGTCTAGACCGCGACGACCAATTCGCTCGCGTACGTCGGCAAGTTGATCTTCTGACATTTCTTTTGGATCGCGACCAAGAATTTTTCCGGAGTTAATGACGATTGATGTGCCAATGTGACCAGGCATCACAACTGATGCATGCAGATGTGGTGCACTCAGTGCGAAGTCCGTGATCAGTGCCTCTGTGAAACCCTTCACCGCAAACTTCGCAGTGCTATAAGCAGTGTGAGTGACGTCGGGGCCGAGTGAGGCCCAGAAACCATTTACAGAGCTGGTGTTCACAACATGACCAACATCGGACTTCAGTAACAGCGGCAAAAATGCACGTGTGTTGTAATACACGCCAAACCAACAAACACCGAAAGTTTTATCCCATTCTTCACGACTGTTTTCGACGATGCTTCCACCACCACCAATGCCAGCATTGTTAAAAAGCAAGTTCACGTGTGGACGCCATGATGCAACTTCATCACGAAACTTCACGACCTGTTGCTCATCAGACACATCAGCAATTCCGGTGAATACCTCGCCGCGGTTGCCGTCTGCACTGCAAAGTGCGGCTGTCTCCGCAAGGTTTTCTGCAATCACGTCACAGGTTGCGACATCACAGCCGTCGGCAGTGAGTTGACGCACGAGTTCTCGACCCATCCCTGTTCCGCCACCTGTCACCACCGCAACACGCCCGTTGAATCCGGCTTCAAATCTGTTCGACATACATTTTCTCGCTTTCACGCTCCGCCATAGGAGTAGTTCACAATCTAGACAACCCACCCCATGACGCGTTCAGTCGGACTCCAGCGCAGTCTCGGTACAAAAATCTAATAACTCTGTTTTTTGGGGCACCATCAGCGAGAATAGAGACATGGCAGTTGCGCAGACTCCTCATCAGGGCATTGTCGCTCTCGACCTCGAAGGCGTTCTGGTTCCTGAAATCTGGATCGCTGTAGCCGAGAGCACTGGTATCCCCGAATTGCGTCGCACCACGCGCGATGAACCCAACTACGACCTTTTAATGCGGGGTCGCATCGAGATACTCAACCAGCACGGCCTCACGATGAGCCGAATCACTCAGATCATTGCTGGTCTCACTCCATTACCTGGCGCACTCGAGTTTCTTGACGCCTTGCGTGAACGGACACAAGTCGTCATCCTTTCGGACACTTTTGAACAATTTGGTCGACCTTTCATGCGTCTCCTGAATTGGCCGACACTTCTTTGTCATCGACTCATCATCCAAGATGATCACATTGTTGATTTTGAACTCCGTCAGGAAGACCAAAAACGTCACGCAGTAAACGCTTTTAAAAATTTGAACTACCGAGTTGTGGCTGCGGGAGACTCATATAACGACACTGCCATGCTCGCAGCGGCTGATACCGGATTTCTTTTCCGTGCACCCGACAATGTAAAAAAAGAATTTGCGCAGTTTGTCGCACTTGAATCGTACGACGACTTGCTACAGCATCTCAGCCGCGCGCTGAACCTGTAAGCACCGGCGGTTTATAGGTCGACAAGAAATTACCAAGTCGACCGATCGCTTCGGTGAGATCAACAGCCCATGGCAAAGTGACAATTCGCAAATGATCGGTATTGGGCCAATTGAATCCGGTCCCTTGCACAACGAGCACATGCTCAGCACGCAAAAAATCCAAGACAAAACGTCGGTCATCGGCAATCTCATTGCACAGTTTGTCGCACTTGAATCGTACGACGACTTGCTACAGCATCTCAGCCGCGCGCTGAACCTGTAAGCACCGGCGGTTTATAGGTCGATAAGAAATTTCCAAGTCGACCGATCGCTTCGGTGAGATCAACGGCCCATGGCAAGGTGACGATTCGTAGATGATCGGTATTGGGCCAATTGAATCCGGTCCCTTGCACAACAAGCACATGCTCAGCACGCAAAAAATCTAAGACAAAACGTCGGTCATCGGCAATCTCATACATCTCGGGATCAAGTCGCGGAAATATATACAGCGCGCCTTTTGGTTTCACGCATGTCACTCCGGGAATGCTTTCAAGCGCGGTAACTGCTGCATCTCGTTGCTCAAGCAAGCGCCCATGTGGCAACACTAATTCGCGAATACTTTGGCGTCCGCCAAGCGCAGTTTGAATTGCGTGCTGCGCCGGAACATTGGCACACAACCTCATATTCGTGAGCATGTTGATGCCTTCGATGTAACTACTTGCATGATGACGCGGACCAGTCATCACCATCCAGCCAGATCTAAAACCAGACAAGCGATACGCCTTAGATAAGCCATTAAATGTCAACGTGAAAACATCTGGTGCGATCGCAGCAAACGTGGTGTGCACGGCGTCGTCATACAAAATCTTGTCGTAAATCTCGTCGGCCATCACGATGAGCCCGCGTTCTGCTGCGATATCTGCAATCTCGCGCAAAATCTCTTCGGTGTACACGGCACCTGTTGGATTATTGGGATTAATCACCACGATTGCCCGCGTGCGGTCTGTGATCTTGCTTCGCATGTCTTCAATGTCGGGCATCCAGCCATTTGATTCATCGCACAAATAATGAACCGGTGTGCCCCCGGACAGACTTGTTGCTGCAGTCCACAGCGGATAATCAGGTGCCGGAATCAGAACTTCATCGCCTTCGTTCAGTAGCGCATTGAGTGCCACTTGAATGAGTTCGCTGACTCCGTTGCCGAGCCAGACATCATCAACATCTGTGATATCAATGCCGCGTTCTTGATAGTGCTGCACGATTGCTGTGCGTGCGGACAAGATTCCTTGCGAGTCGGAATACCCTTGCGAGCTCGGCAGATTGCGCACTACTTCTACCAAAATTTCCGGAGGCGTCTCAAACCCAAATGGTGCAGGATTGCCGATATTAAGTTTGATGATTCGCTGACCTTGGGCCTCTAGGCGCTTTGCTTCGTCTAGCACTGGCCCACGAATGTCGTACAAGACATTGGCTAGTTTGCGCGACTGCATAATCTCCATGAGAAACAAGACTACGCCCCGTCACCCAATCTGACCCGCCTATTTAGGAGGATTCGCGCCACAACGGCTGTCTACTTGCTTGGTATTAGCCGAGTTGCAAGAACTCCACGAGGTTTGCGTCTGGATCCTCAACGATTGAGATGCTGATGCCGGGCCGAAGTTCTCGTGGCGATACGGTCACCTTGTAGCCAGCAGCCGCAACTGCTTCCGTGATTTCGACAAGATTGCTCACAGTAATTGTGAAATATCGATATCCGCAGGCTCCGGTGATGCCGCCCCCCGCTGCTGTGACAGCCGTCGCTGGAGCACTGACAAGCTTGATCAAAGTTGTTCCACAGAGCAAACGATTCATGGTTCCGCCCCCTGGCATCTGCATCTCACCCTTGAATTCAAATCCCAGGAGATCTCGATAAAACGCCAAAGACTTTTGGGTATCGCTCACCACGATGCCAAGATCAATTGAATCTTTTGTTATTTGCGCTGTTGTCATGAAATTAATCCTAACCAACGGTGTTGCGGTGCCATCGCTTCCCTCCCGCAAGACCGTTCAAGGATTCTTGGCATTGTAAATCCCCCTCCCACTGAGAGAGCGTTGATTGACCTCGTCTACGATGTGGGCATGATCACATATGACAAGGTATATATCAACGGTGCGTGGGTTTCATCCGAGGGCAAAGGCGTTCTAGAAGTAACGAACTCCGCCACAGAAGAAATCATTGCAACTATCCCAGACGGCACAACAGGCGACGTCGATAAAGCGGTCGCCGCGGCACGTGCCGCTTTTGCGGGCTGGAGTAGCTTGCCCAAAGAAGTTCGCGCCGAGTGGTTGATGAAAATTCACGCAGGACTTGAGGCTCGCACACAAGAGATTGCCGAGGCCATCGCCCGCGAAGTCGGCATGCCAGTGGCCTTGTCGACGATGATCCAAGTAGGACTCCCCAAGGGAAACTTTGCAATTACAGCAGGCCTCCTGTCTACATACGAATTCGAACAACAAATCGGAAACTCAACTGTTGTTCGCGAACCACTCGGTGTCGTTGGCTGCATCACGCCATGGAACTATCCGTTGCATCAAATTGCTCTCAAAGTTGCACCTGCGTTGGCCGCCGGAAACACCGTTGTTGTCAAGCCATCAGAAGTTGCGCCGATTAACGCGTTCATCTTGGCTGAGATCATTCACGACATCGGATTACCGGCCGGAGTTTTTAACTTGGTCACAGGCGTTGGTCCAGTTGTTGGTGAAGCGATTGCCGCACACCCTGGTGTTGACATGGTGAGTTTCACCGGGTCAACTCGCGCCGGAAAACGAGTCGCTGTTGTTGCAGCGGAAAACGTCAAGAAGGTCTCACTCGAACTTGGCGGCAAAAGCCCCAATCTGATTCTTGATGACCTCGATGAGGCTGGCTTTGCCAAAGCGGTCGGCGCAGGCGTTGGTAAATGCTTCTCAAACTCTGGTCAAACATGTAGCGCATTGACGCGAATGCTGGTTCCGCGCGCACGCTTGGCTGAGGCAGAACAAATTGCTGCCGCTGCCGCTGCAAAACATTCAACAGGTGATCCGTTTGATGCCGCTAATCGGCTCGGACCACTTGTATCGGCTGTTCAACGCGACCGCGTTCGCGGATTCATTCAAACCGGTATCGACGAAGGCGCCACACTCGTGATTGGTGGCACTGATGCACCAGCAGGACTTGATGTTGGTTTCTATGTTCAGCCAACAGTTTTTTCAGGGGTGACTCCTGAGATGACAATCGCCCGAGAAGAAATCTTTGGACCAGTGTTGTCGATCATGCCGTATGACACCGAAGAAGACGCTATTCGAATCGCTAACGACACGGTCTACGGACTAGCAGCAGGAGTATGGGGTGCAGACCTCGAACACGCCAAGGCAGTTGGTCGTCGACTTCAGGCTGGTCAAGTAGAAGTGAACGGAGGCTCATTTAATATCCAAGCGCCGTTTGGTGGATACAAGCAAAGCGGAGTCGGACGTGAAGCAGGAGTCTTCGGTCTAGAAGAGTTCTGCGAAATTAAATCAATGCAATTCTAAAACTCATTTTATGAGACGTGGGTTGTTTTGGGGCCCTTACATAATTGCAAGAACGTCAACAACAAGCACAAGATCGGTCTTGGCTGGCAGTTCCATATCTGTATTGCCGGCTTCACCAAATGCACTTGCAAACGGAATTGTTAGTTGACGGCGACCGCCAACTTTCATACCGACTAAACCTTCAAAAAGACCTTGCATTGCTTGTTCTTTTTTTAATGTGAGCATGATTGGCGCCAGGTTTGTCCATGAATTCAAAAGCTCAACACCAGTGTCTCCACGAAACGCAACAATATGAAGTGCGAGGTTTTGGCCTTCCTTGACGGTGGCTCCACTTCCCTTTTTGAGATCTTCACTCTTTAGGTCAAGGCGCGCAGGCGAACCTTTGATTGTGACCTTGGGTGCATCTTCGAGTTTTGATGCCGGGATGATTGAACGCAAGTCAATGATGAACGACAGTGCGGAGTTTGGCTTGATGATGTCTCCCGCACCTTTTTCTGCGTAGGCCAGATCGGATGGAATATCTAGTTGTCGACGACCACCAACTTTGAGTCCGACCAATCCTTCATCCCAACCTTTAATGACTCCGCCCGCACCGAGAGTGAAGTTAAACGACGAGCCACCGAAATTGCCATCAAATTTTGTGCCATCTGCGCTTAAGACTCCGACATAAAAAACTGCCAACGTGTCGCCGGCGACTGCACCCTCGCCGGTTCCTTTAGTGATGTCAGTGATCACCAATTTTGTTGGTCCTTCTTTTGGTAGCACGACTTTAGGTTCAGCAACTGCTCCCGCTGGTTGAGAGGTGTCTGGCGAGCTGGCTAGTTGAGTGGTATCTGACGATGTGCCGCTATCGCTACATGCGACAAGTCCAATGCCAGCCAAAAAAAGTGCTGCTGAAAATAGAAAAACCTTGTGATTGCGGTGAGATGTCATTCGACAAGGCTAGAGCCCAAATCGTGCCGAAGTTATGAACGATGAAAGAATGTTTGTAGCCCTTGAGCCATTTGACGGCGATACGGCGCACCTGACGGCAACATGTCAACCATAGTGATCGAGGTATGAACGTGTCCTCGCGCTTGCACATGATCAACTTGTACACCTGCAGCACGAAGTGCCTGAGCATACGCATCGCCTTCGTCGCGAAGTGGGTCAAACTGACATGTCACCACCATTGCGGGTGGTAGACCACTCAAACTCTTGGCAAGCAGAGGCGATGCCTGTGGATTTTTTCGATCACTCTCATCGGCATAGTGATTCCAGAACCACTCCATCAACGACTTCGTGAGGAGATACCCATCACCATTGTCGATATAGGACTGATGCTGGCGCGAACCATCTGTCACGGGACACAACAGCAACTGTCCACTGAGTGCAGGTCCTCCATTGTCGCGTGACATTTGAGCAACAACTGCAGCAACGTTGCCGCCAGCGCTCCAGCCACCAACTGCGAGTTTTCCGGGGATACCACCAAGCGATGCAACATTTTCATGCACCCACTTGAGCGCAGCAAAACCATCTTGCGCTGCGGCCGGGAAACGTGCTTCTGGTGCATGTCGATAATTCACCGACACAATCAGCGTGTTTGATTGCGCACACAGATCACGACACAACGGATCATCGGCAACTTGACTTCCGCATACCCAACCGCCGCCATGGAAATACACCATCACCGGATGCGGGCCAACCGTTGCTGGTCGATACAGGCGATACTCCAGATCGCCAGCAGCACCGGGCAGTGTGGCGTCAACAATCTCTCCCACCTCTGGCCCTGGTGGACGCACTGCAGACGAAGCATCAAAAAATAGTCGTGCATCTGCAGCACTCATTGATTCCATTGCAGGCAGATTTAGCGTTCCCATCATTTCGAGCACCATGTCGATGTCAGGTTGTACTTGTCGCACGAGTCCATCGTTGCACTGCTTTTTTCCGACGCCATTAAGTTCGAAACCAAGATACCCACGACTCACCGACTCATCACACGCTTGGCGATAACGCCCCACACCACCAATGTACGGAAACATCACTCTGGGTTTTCCTGGCACGTTTGCACCCATGTACCACGAATTAGCATCTTGAAAAATCGTGATGTCTGCGCAGTCGGTGCAGTGAACGCGCCATCCATCTTCTGCAAGTGGAGTTGGTTCAATCGTGTCAAAGCCCTGCTCGCGCATCGCTACAAGCGTGTCGCGGATCCACTCGACGTGCTGCTCAATTGACACCATCATGTTAGATAACACTGATGGACTTCCAGGGCCGGTGATCATAAAGAGATTCGGAAAACCAACCGATGTGAGACCCAAATATGTCAACGGGCCTGCTTCCCATTTCTTTTTCAGTGTCACGCCATCTTTGCCCGTGATATTGACACCAACAATTGCGCCGGTCATCGCATCAAAACCAGTTGCATACACAATGGCATCAAACTCTTTTGATTCAGCACCAAAATCAATGCCTGTCTCAGTAATGGTGTGAATCGGATCGGCACCCAGATCGACTAAACGAACATGGGGCTTGTTAAACGTCTCAAAATATCCGGTGTCCATGCATGGACGCTTTGTTCCGTATCCGTGCTTGTACGGACTCAGCAACTCTGCAACTTTTGGATCTTTTACTGCTGCGCGCACTTTGCTACGCATGAAGTCACCAATTACTTCGTTGGCCTGACGATTTATTCCAGAGTCAGTAAACGTGTTACCGATTGACAACAACTCACCTTTTCGTCGCGACTCTTCTAACATCTCAAACGCAACTTCTTTGGGCACTGAAAGCGCTGACACCGTGGACATCTCTAGTGGTACGCCGGTTCCGGACAACCGCGCTTCTTGCACATAGGCTGCGCGGTCGGCGTTGAGTCGATCAACGCGATCCTGCGGAGGTGGTCCGTTGTACGCTGGCATCGAAAAGTTTGGCGTGCGCTGAAACACGACGAGTTCTTTTGCTTGCTCGGCAATAATAGGAATTGATTGAATTCCTGAAGAGCCCGTTCCGATCACGGCAACGCGCTTGCCCGTAAAGTCGACTCCTTCGTGGGGCCAGCGTCCGGTCACATAAACGTCTCCGCCGAAACGATCTGTTCCTTTGATGTCAGGATCTTTTGGGACAGATAAACACCCAGTCGCCATCACATAGTGGCGAGACACGATTGTTTCGCCTGTTGATGTGCGAATACTCCATTTTTTTGCCTTGTCGTCCCATGTTGCTTCGTCGGCACGTACGTTGAAGTCAATTCCGGAATACAGATCATGTTTTTTTGCGACAAGTTGCGCGTAGCGAAGAATTTCTGGTTGTGCTGCGTGCTTCTCGGACCATGTCCACTGCGTATGCAATTCTGGATCCCATGTGTACTGATAATCGGTTGTCGCAATATCGCAACGTGCGCCTGGATATCTGTTCCAGTACCATGTCCCGCCCACATCGTCTCCGGCCTCCAAGACGCGTGAACTGAATCCCATCTCGCGCAACTCATGCAACAGATACATGCCAGCGAATCCGGCACCCACTACGACTACATCAACATCCGACTTTGGCATCGCCCCGCTCCCCAATCCTTCGGTTATTTCTTTTTATCCTGTTCTCCCAGTATCTCAGGTCTACCCAGAATCCGCGATGTCGGATCACACCATCGTGCCAAAACGAGTGGCTTTGTGGTGCATTTCCTGACTCGTTGACGCGAAAGGCCCTCCGTCATGATGTGGCATGGCCTCTGTTCGACACATCGTCTTGGTTCACGGGGCATGGCACGGGGCATGGTGCTTTGCATCGCTGCAACGCGAACTCGACCAACGCGGAGTGTCAAGTACTGCTATTGACTTGCCGGGTCACGGTGCATCCACTGCGCCACTCGCAGATTTATACGGTGACGCTCAGTGTGTGGTTGACACTCTTGACGTCTTGCGCTCTCGCGGTATAGATGAAGTAGTGCTAGTTGGCCATAGTTATGGTGGCGCCGTCATATCACAGGCTGTTGTGCATGACTCTTTAGTTTCTCACTTGGTCTACATCGCCGCGTTTGTTCCACAAACTGGACAAAGCGTCATGTCCCAGATGGCCCTTGACACCAACAAGACAGCACTTGGCGCAGCTATTACTCCGACTGACGACGGAAATCTTGTCATCACTCCAGAACTCGCCAAAGATGCTTTCTATGGTTCTTGCACCGATGCAGTCGCTGATGCAGCAATTGCTCGTCTGTCTCCACAACCAAATAAGAATTTCTTTCAAGAAGTTCTTGGCGCTTGTCAGTCCCAGATCCCGTCAACATATGTGATGTGTCTGCGCGACAACGCCGTCCACCCCCAACTGCAAAAGGTCTTATCCGCCAATTGTGACTCAGTTATCGTGCTCGACACTGATCACTCACCGTTTGTCTCTATGGTTTCTCGTACTGCTGATATTTTAGAATCGCTCGC
>CANLAH010000028.1 GCA_947488685.1 Acidimicrobiaceae bacterium
GGCGTGTCTAGCCGATGAAGCAGCTCAAAAACTCCCATTCGTAATATCGCCCGATCAAGCGCTGGCATCCGATCAAGAGCCCAACCCTTGGAGTGCGTCGTAATCAGGGAATCAATCGCCATGGCATCTTCTGAAACGCCGACAACAATGAGACGAGCTAGATCCTCTGTGGATTTTGGTCGATCCTTCATTACGTCGACAAGAGATACTCCACGTTGTTCTGCCTCATACAACGCGATCAGTGCCTGTTCTCGGGCATCGGTTCGATCATCGCTGCGCCTTTGTGTGCCGAGTGGCTCTGGAACTGACATCAGACCCGCGTGATGTAATCGCCAGAGCGCGTATCCACTTTGACCTTGTCGCCGATGACAACAAAAAGTGGAACTTGGATAACTTTGCCCGTTTGCAATGTCGCTGGTTTACGCGCGCCTGACACTCTGTCTCCTTGAAGGCCAGGTTCTGTGTCGGCGATACTGAGTTCTACGGATGCTGGAATTTCGACGCTCACGATTTCGTCCCCAAAAAGTGCCATAACAGCCGTTGCTGATTCAATGAGATAGTCAGCCGCATCACCGAGCGCAACAGGAGCGACAGTCATCTGGTCATAGGTCTCGGTGTCCATGAAAACAAAGTCATCACCGTCCTTATACAAAAATTGCATGTCTCGCTTATCCAGAATTGCTTGCTCAACTCGAATACCAGCGTTGAAGGTTTTCTCGATGACGTTTCCGTTTCGGAGATTTCGTAATTTAGTACGAACGAATGCGCCACCCTTGCCAGGCTTCACGTGCTGAAATTCGATTACTGTGAACAAGCCGTTATCGAGTAACAGGCTGATGCCGTTTTTTAGATCGTTCGTTGAAATGGCGGGCATGACAAATCCTTGGGAGTTTGGCTAACAAGGCGACATCCGTTACTAGTGACTTCCACCAGATCTTCGATGCGGACGCCGCTGACCCCACCACGATAGACCCCAGGCTCCACAGTCACTACTTCGCCAGCCAATAAGACCTGTTGGGATCGATCATTTATGAAGGGTTCTTCATGTATCACTAGACCGACACCGTGACCGGTCCCATGTGTGAAGTATTGGCCATAGCCCGCATCACCGATAATAGAGCGACATGCCGTATCGACCTCTCGTGCCGTCACCCCCGCTGTTACGGCGTCGACTCCTGCAGCCTGTGCTCTGCACACCACATCAAACACCGCTAGGTCATCAGGACTAGGTTCGCCAACTTTAATTGTTCGCGTCATATCTGAGTGATAGCCATCGACCAGTGCCCCCATGTCAATCACCACCAAATGTCCTGGCATCACAACAGTCGCATCGGGACGATGATGAGGTAGCGCAGCATTTGGTCCTGTCGCAACAATTGTGTCGAATGAGACACCATCAGCCCCCAGGTCCTGCATGGTTCTATCGATTTCATTGCGGATTTGTTTCTCTGTTAACCCACACAAACCAGCAGATACGACGCGTTGCAGGGCTTGATCTGCGATTAATGCTGCATGATTAATGCGCTCCATCTCGGGAGCATCTTTTATTCTGCGCAACTCTGCAAAAACAACGTGCTGTTGAGTTGTTTGCACCCCAAGATGCTCTTTTAGTGTTTCAAAGAGCGACACGGTCACATCTGCAGAACCAACAGACACCGTCGACCCATTGACGAGTGTCGCTATCAGCACGCATCGCTCCGCAACCGTAGAGACCCTATGTACGAGCACGACTGCTTGGGCATCTTTGACCTGTTGTTGGGCCTGTTCGACATAGCGGCCGTCTGTGAAAAGATGCAACGCCGCAGTTTGTGCGTCAATGAGTACCACGCCTGCACTTCCGGTGAATCCTGTCAGCCATTGGATATTGGTCAGGTCATGCAGCAATACCCAACGAAGATTCTGCGCAGACAACACTTTGCATGTTCGGATGATGCGATCTCGAACATCTATCGGCGTCAATGTTTGATGCTTAAACATGAAACTCAGCCGCCGTGATGAAAAAGCGCATGCGCTGCGAGTTCGTAACCTTGACCGCCAAAGCCAGCGATAGTACCGATTGCAACCGAAGCAATCACGCTCGTGTGTCGAAATGGCTCTCTTGCCGCTGGATTAGAAAGATGAACTTCAACAACTGGCCCAGCAAATGACTTGAGTGCATCGTGAATCGCCCAACTGTAATGAGTAAACGCGCCGGGATTAATAATAATTGCATCAATGGTTCCGCTAGCAGAATGTATTGCGTCAACGATTTGTGATTCTGAATTTGACTGTAGCGACTTGAGCGATGCTCCGTGCTGAGCAACGGCAACCTCGGCGACTTTGACATGATCGGCCAGGGTCTGCGTTCCGTACACCTCGGGTTCGCGTGTTCCAAGCAAATTGAGATTCGGTCCGTGAATGAGGAGAACGGTTTTAATAGGGCTCACATCTCCACCGTAGTCTGAGACTGATCCACCAATGTGGTGATTTTGCTCAACCCTTTAGCCCTGACGACTTCGCAATGCGTCAAAGGCTTGTTTGAGGTCTTGCTCAAGGATGCCGTCGACGATCTGTAGACCATCCTTGGAATCAAGCACAAAGGTCAACGATGAGAGCGCTTTTTTATCGCGGCGCATCGAAGTGATTGCGGCCGCAGAATCAAAATCAGCGGGCAGAGCCGTTTGTAGATTGTAGATTCCGTGCACGATGTCATAGTGCTCTTGCACTCTTGTCTCGGGGATGCGACCCATCACCTGAGCAAGATGCGCGGCGTACAAGATGCCCACCGAAACGGCGACACCGTGCGGCATCGTAAAATTCGTGGCAATTTCTACGGCGTGCGCAAGTGTGTGTCCGTAGTTCAGGAGCGCCCGTTGTCCTGACTCGCGCTCATCACTCGCAACAATGTCTGCTTTGATCTGCACACATCGGGCTATTCGTTGACCCAGTGGCAGCAAAGAAAGATCTTGTCGGGAAATAAAGTGATACTTGGCCATCTCGCCATAGCCACATTGCAAGTCTCGCTCTCCGAGTGACAAGAGCGCATCCATGTCACATGCAACTGCTTGTGGTTGCCAATATGCACCAATGAGATTTTTTCCTTCGGGAATGTTGACTCCCGTCTTGCCACCAATCGCTGCATCAATCATTCCCAACAACGTGGTTGCCACATGCATCACCCCGAGCCCACGGTGATATACCGCTGCCGTGAATCCCGCAACATCAGTCACCAGTCCCCCACCAACGCCAAGAACAAGATCGGAACGCGTGATTCCGGCCTCAGAAAAAGAGCGGCAGAGAGTCTGCACAGTTTCAAGTGTCTTATGGATTTCCCCGTCGCCAATAACGAATGTATGAGTCTCAAGATCAGCAAACTCCGGGATCAGTTGTGCAGGAACGCCGTCTTGTGTGACGACAGCGATGCGACGAACTGAAGGATTGATCTGCGCTGCCAACTCATGGCGTGCACCTCGGCCAATAAAAACTGGATACGAACGGTCCTCTAGGTTGACCTGAACTGTTTGTATGTCAGACATGGGAGCTTCCCTCATTCATTGCCGACACGACCGCAGCCACAACCTGCACGGCAGACATCTCATCAGTAGACACAATGACAGATGCTAAATCCTGATACCACTGCGTTCGTTGGTCCTGCATGGCCTGTATGGCTGCTGCAGGATCTGCATCAAGCATTGGACGGTGAACGCCATTTCGTACGCGCGACAGAAGCGTTGACGCATTAGTTTTTAGCCAAATAATTTGCGCAAGACCTTCGTTGCGCGCCTTCATGAGCGCTTCTCTATTGAGATCAGAGACAACAACCCCACCGGCAGCAGCTATCACTGCAGGTTGGTGCGCTGCTAGTGCCGTGAGTAGTGCAACGTGCTCAAGCCGACGAAACTCAGGCTCGCCCCATTGTGTAAAAATCTGCCGCACATTTAGCCCGCTGTCTTCTTCAACCATGATGTCAGTGTCAAAAAATTGTCGACCGGTTTCTGTGGCGACGCGACGACCGATGGTTGTCTTTCCGCTCCCCATCAGACCAACCAAAACAAGATGGTTGACTCGTGCAGGATGACTTGAATTGTCCTGGCTCATAGTGCCAGATTGTCAGAAAACGCCCGCGCATTGCGCACGAATTCTGCAAGAGAATCCCCACCAAATTTTCGTTGTGCCTCAGTAGCCAAAACGAGCGCCACCATCGTCTCGGCAACAACGCCCATTGCCGGAACAGCCGTTACGTCCGTACGCTCTTTAAAACTCACAGTCTCTTGTTTTGTAATCGTGTCAACTGTTTTAAGCGTTGGGCGATTCAGAGTGGCTAGTGGTTTCATCGCTGCGCGTACAACAAGTGGCTCGCCAGTTGTCATGCCACCTTCTGTGCCACCAGCCTTCATCGTTTCGCGGCGATATGTTTTGCCCGTCTCATCCCAAGAAATCGCGTCATGCGCGAGGCTGCCGCGCACGCCAGCAACTTGAAAGCCATCGCCGATCTCGACACCCTTGACCGCTTGAATGCTCATCACGGACTGTGCGAGCAAGGCATCGATCTTGCGGTCCCAGTGCACATAACTTCCCAAGCCAATCGGAACGCCGTACGCCAATACTTCGACGATGCCTCCGAGGCTGTCGCCGTCACGTGCGGCGTCTTCGATATGAGCGATCATCTGAGCCTCTGTGTCTGTATGAAAACAGCGCACCTCAGAGGCATCGATTGCCGGTAAATCTTCTGGCCGCGGAACAGTTGCTCCGGTGGCCCGTACTGCACCAATTTGAATGACATGACTAAACACGGACACACCAAGATGAGATAGCAACAGTTTTGCAAGCGCACCAGCGGCCACTCTTGCCGCTGTCTCGCGTGCACTTGCTCGCTCGAGCACATCGCGCGCGTCTGAAAAGCCATACTTTTGCATTCCGGTGAGATCGGCGTGACCAGGACGAGGTTGCGTGAGTGGCGATTCGGTCGCACCAGGTTCAGGGGACATCTCGGCATGCCACTTATCACTGCGAAACCATTCAGAGTTTTGAATTTCTATCGATATTGGCGAGCCCAATGTTCTGCCATGTCGGACGCCGCCAACCAAAGTGATGACATCTTGTTCAAAGCGCTGACGTGGGCCACGACCGTACCCCAAACGTCGCCGCGCCATTTCTGATTCGATGTCAGAGGCCAAGACGGGCATGCCCGCTGGCAATCCCTCGACAATGACAGTCAGGGCTCGTCCATGGGATTCTCCGGCGGTTAAGTAGCGCAGCACCATACCTAGGCTACTGCTCTCGCCGGCTGAGTTCTTGCTTCGCAGCAGTTCTCATCACTGACACATCAGGAACCGTGCCACACCATGCCTCATACTGACGCATTGCTTGGTAAATCAGCATCCATAGACCATCGACCACTGTGCATCCACGAGCCGTGGCTGTTTGTAATAACTCAGTATGTAATGGCTGATAGACGGCATCCATGACTACGGCATCGTGGCGAATTTTTTCGACATTTATTGGCGAGATTCCTGTTGTTGCCATTCCGACTGATGTGCAATTCACGATGATCGATGCATCACCGAGCGCGTCTTGATCGCCGATATCGATTTCGCCTGTATTGCTCTCTGGATGCGATCGGATGAGTTCAATTGCTCGTTCAACGTTATTCAACGAACGATTCATCATCCTCACGCTTGCCCCTCTGCGCACGAGCGCGAGCGCAACTGACCTAGCGGTGCCTCCGGCCCCCAACACAATTGCATGTGCGCCAGAAATTGTCACGTGGCCTTGAGCGATTAGAGCGTCGCAGCACCCGTCTCCATCTGTGTTGAACCCGTAGGTGTGGCCATTGTTGATTCGCACAGAATTCACTGCGCGTAAGGTCTGGGCAACTGGGTCTACTTCATCAAGAGAATCAATGATTGCTTCCTTTAACGGCATCGTGACTGACAAGCCAATAAAATTCTTTGCAATGGCTTCGCTCACAGTTTGGCGAATTGTCTCAATACCCACTTCAATTCCGATGTATCCCCAATCATGACCAGCCTCGGCAAACGCTGCACGAAAGATTGCAGGCGACAAACTCTGCTGGATTGGCGAACCAATGACAGCAGCAACAGGCAACTGCGCAGCGCTCACTTTAGCAATCCCGCAACGCGGGCTTTTTCCACGTTGGCGAGATGCTGTTCATATGTTGCGGCAAAGACGTGACGACCTTCAGCATCGGCGAGTACATAATATAAATACTGACACTTTGTCCCGCGTGGAGCACCCTGACATATTGCATCGCTCAACGGCGGGTCTGGGGCGGGCGCTAAGGCCGCAGAAATTGATGCTCGGCCAGGGTTTGCGATGGGCGTTGGGGGTAGACCTTTTCGCGTATACGTGTTGTAGGGGCCATCGACTGCTTTGAGATCAGCAAAAGATGCCTCAGTATCTGCGCCGTATAACAGCGTGGCGTCAATTGCAAGGGGCATTCCCAACGTCAGGCGGTTGTAGATCACTCTTGCAATCTTTGCCCTGTCTTGTGGCACTTTTGCTTCTCGCTCGATCATTGACGCGATGATCAAGACCTTGTACGCCGAATACCCCACGCGAGCTTGTGACTCATTGATTTTTTCTTGCCGACCGACGCGTTCCATGAGTTGAACCATGCGCTGTACGACGCGTGTTTCGTTGTCATCCCCAGAGACTTGATAGGTGTCGGGAAACAATAATCCCTCAAGGCTGGTTGCATTCTTGGGTTGAAATTCAGAACGAATCGTCTGATCTTTCAGCGCCAGATTGAAATCATCCTCCGTTAAGTAGGGCACGTTTGAGCCCAGCCGTTCTGCCATCTGAGAAATCGTTAATCCCTCCGGAAACGTCACTTTGATAAACGTTTGTGCTGGAGGCGTATTGAGGACGCGGGTAATATTTCCGGCGGTGTCGTGAGGTTTGAGCGAGTAATAGCCTGGCAGTAAAACGATTCCTCCCTTGCGCGCCACATACCACCGAAACACCGTCGCGTTCGTAATCACACCATTTTGCGCGAGGCGATTACTCACACTTTTCAGTGTGTCACCTTCATTGATAGTGAAGTTCACGGGCGTGGATACGACGCCTCCAGGATTAATTTGTCGAACAAACCACAAGCCCGCAAGTCCAAGGACGAGAACTGCAACCAGCGAAACAAGCAACAAGGTGCGCACAATTGCTTGAACGCTTTTTGGTACGTTCGCTCCAACCGCCTCAACGGCATCTTCGTCCACAATGAGTTCGACATCCCATGGGTCGCTCTGCCAGTCACTTGCTAGTTCGCCGACACCCCCCAGTACGTCTTTGCCTGCGTCAAGGAGAGGATCTCCGGAGTTGTTGCTCATGGCTTTTCTGGCTTTGGTTGCGCATCAAGCCACGACTGCAACATGACCGCCGCTGCCACTTTGTCAACCACACGTCGTCTGGCATCTGCTTTCATTCGAGCCTCCATGAGCGATCTATCTGCAGTTACCGTGGTGAAGCGTTCGTCATGGATATAAACAGGCACACCAACCACCTTGGCGAGTTGCGTGCACTCTGCTTCTGCGGACTTGGCAGTTGCGCCCATTTCGCCGCGCAGCGTATACGGCATTCCGACAACGATTGCTACGGCTTCTTCTTCAAGAATCAAACGAAGGATCTCTGCATGATCTTGTGTCTTTGTTTTTGATCGCTGCAAAACCAAAAAAGGTGTTGCGATTGTGCCACTGCGGTCACTCACGGCGATTCCAATTCGCTTAGTTCCTAGATCGAGCCCCAAGACACGCATCAGATCTAGTGACCTCTAACCGCTGACATTGCATGCTGTCGTGCTATCTCGAGTGCTTCGTCAATCGCTTCGATGTTTTTGCCGCCCGCAGTCGCAACGTCTCCTTTGCCACCGCCACCACCGCCAACTTTTTTGGCAGCATCTTTTATGATCTCTTGCGCTGTGATTTTGACTCCAGATGCGATTGCAGCGACAAGCGAGACTCCTCCGGTGTCAGTGATGCCACCAAGAACAACCACCAAAACTTGAGGATGCTGTCGGATAGCAACGCCGAGTTCTCGCAAATCTGTCGCAGACAAGCCATCAACACGACCCACAACCACACCGTCAACTACTTGCTCTATAAAGTCTGCGGCTCTCGTGGCGTTTATTTGTGACCGCAGGGACTTCATTTCGTCTTGCAAAAGTTTCATTTCTTCTAAACGACGTTCAACACCAGCCAAGATGTCCTCTGGTCGGCCACCGACCCGTTCGCTCACTTTGTTCACCATCGCATCTGTTCGTTGCATATACGAAATTGTCTGTTGACCCGTCACTGCCTCAAGGCGGCGCAAATTAGATCCGATTGATCCCTCTGATATGACTTTAATTGTTCCGATATCGCCAGTGGCCTTTACATGTGTTCCGCCACAGAGTTCCGTCGAAGAACCCGCCCGCAACACGCGAACAAGATCGCCGTATTTGTCTCCAAAAAACGCAATTGCTCCCCCGGCCATTGCGTCTTCCTTGTTGGTTTCGATTGCGCTCACAGCGGTGTTATTCAGAACTTCTTGATTTGCCAGGATTTCGATCTGCCTAATTTCTTCGCTTGTTACGGCGTCGTAGTGACTGAAGTCAAATCTGAGTCTGTCTGGCGATACAAGTGATCCGGCTTGTTTGACGTGCTCACCCAGCACAGTTCGCAATGCCCAATGCAAAATGTGTGTAGCGGTGTGATTTCGTCGTGTTGCTAAGCGTGCTTCAACATCAATGGATGCCGTCACGGTTTGCCCAATCTCGACCTCGCCTTTTTCGAGAACCGCAATATGTCGGCGTAGTCCAGGAAGAGCAAAGTTGGTGTCGAGAACTCGCATTGAAACCGTTGCTGATTCGATACGGCCGATGTCTCCGACCTGACCACCACTCTCGGAATAAAACGGCGTACGATCAAGAAATACTTCGATGTGGCCATCATCGCCTTCGATGACCGCCACTACTGTCGCCTCAGCCTCGTCGTGTGTATAGCCAACAAACTCAGTTGTGCCATTTCGTTCCATGATCTCGCGATAATCCTCAACACGGTCGGCATCGGATCTGCCTGTCTTGCGTGCATCCTTTGCGCGCTTACGTTGCGCCGCCATCTCGGCTTCAAAACCGGCAATATCTAGCGTTACCCCGCGCTCGCCCACGATTTCTTGGGTTAATTCAAGTGGAAATCCATATGTATCGTGCAGCAAGAACGTGGCCTTGCCAGAAAGTTCTTTTGCACCACTCGCCAAATCAGACTCAAGTATTCCCAAACCATTTTTTAGCGTGTGCCGAAAGCGTTCTTCTTCTTTTGTTATGACCCCGAGAATGAAATCTGAATTTTTATGCAGATCAGGATAAGCATTTCCCATAATGTCGATTGCTGTTTTCGCTAAGCCTGGCATCACGAGTTTTTCGGTCCCGAGCAAATATGCGTGTCGAACAGCACGTCGAATGATGCGACGCAGAACATATCCGCGATTCTCATTAGACGGGAACACTCCGTCATTTACCAACATGGTTGCTGATCGCGCATGCTCAGCAAGCACTCGTAGGCTAAAACTCGCTCGATCCTGGTAGTCGCCCACTTGATATGTCGCATTTGTTGCGGCTTGAGCACCCTCGATCAATGGAAACAGCACATCTGTCTCCCACACTGACCCAACGTTTTGGGCCAACGCAAGTATTCTTTCGAGTCCAGCACCTGTATCGATACTTGGTTTAGGCAAAGGTGATCGCGAACCATCTGGTGCCTGGTTGTATTGCATAAATACAAGATTCCAAAATTCAAGAAACCGATCACCTGCTGGGTCGTTAAGTGGTCCACCCTCTGGCCCAAACGATGGTCCGCGGTCAATGTGAATTTCCGAACACGGTCCACATGGTCCGGTGTCTCCGGCTTGCCAGAAATTATCTTTATCCCCGAGGCGTTGAATGCGATTCATCGGTACGCCCACGACGTCGTGCCAGATCTGTTCGGCTTCGTCGTCGCTTTCGTGAACGGTGATCCACAAACGGTCCCCGTCAAGTCCAAATACTTCGGTTGCTAACTCCCATGACCACGGAATCGCCTCTTTTTTAAAATAATCGCCAAAACTAAAATTTCCAAGCATCTCAAAAAAGACAAGATGCCGAGTGGTTCTGCCTACCTCGTCCAGGTCGTTATGTTTGCCACCGGCACGCGCGCATTTTTGCACACTGACTGCTCGTTGATATGGAGCCACTTCGTCACCCACAAAATATGGCTTAAAGGGAACCATTCCTGCAACGGTAAAGAGCAGAGTTGGATCATGGGGAATCAGACTTGCCGAAGGGACGACAGAGTGTTGATGCTCAGCAAAAAACGATGTGAAGATTGATCGTAGATCGTCAGCCGAACGCGCAGATGTATTTGTGCTTCGTGTGACGGCCATATGACTTGAATCCTATTGTCTGAGGCAAGGCTGACTAGGGAGTGTCATCGCTGAGCAAGACATCCGTCGCAGCGCGCAAGGCTTTACCTAGTCGGCCAAAGATTTTGAGCGCTTGCTCCATTGCACTACTGGCGATATTTGTGGGCGTCAGACGGTCCGTAAAATCTGTCACGGTGCGTTTTGTCCGCTGATATCCAAACACTCCGCACAGGGCGCCGATGGCAAACCAAAATAATCTCTTCATCATGGCAATCACTTCCTTTATCGCTACTCGTCAACAACACCAGTCTCACGGTAATAGGTCTTATCAGCAACTGAATCTGGTAAATATTGCTGTTTCACCGTTGGGTCGTCATGGGGAGACACGTATCCGACCCCATGTCCCAATTCATTGGCCCCGTGGTAATGGGCATCTCTCAGGAACTGGGGTACTTCGCCGATCAGGCCATCTCTGACATCTTGGCGTGCTGTCCAAATCGCCTGAGCGACCGCATTGTTCTTTGGTGCTCGTCCAAGATGAATAACTGCTTGCGCCAAGTTCAGTTGGGCCTCTGGAAGTCCGACGTACTCGACGGCTTGCGCTGCCGCGGTGGCGACCAACAATGCTGTTGGGTCTGCCATGCCGATATCTTCACTTGCCAAGATCACAAGCCGTCTAGCGATGAATCGTGCATCCTCTCCCGCTTCGAGCATGCGTGCCAACCAATGAATACCCGCATCAACATCAGAACCGCGGATACTTTTGATAAAAGCAGACACCACGTCGTAGTGATCGTCGCGTCCGTATCGAAGTGACGATGTACTGAGTGCGGCTTCTGCATGAGTTACTGAAATGACGTCTTGACCAGCGATCGCTGCTGCAACTTCTAATGATGTAAGAGCTTGGCGACCGTCCCCCACACAGCGCGAGACCAAGAGTGCAACTGCTTGGGACGTTGCTTCTTGACCAAGGCACTCCAGTCCACGATTCAGCAATATTTCTATATCGCCAACATCTAGTGGCTCTAAGCGAAACAACGTAGAGCGACTGCGCAGTGGCGCGTTCACTTCGAACATGGGGTTCTCAGTCGTTGCCCCAATCAATGTGATTGTTCCGTTTTCGACTGCCGGAAGTAATGCATCTTGTTGTGATTTAGAAAAACGATGAATCTCGTCTATAAAGACGATTGAGGACTTGCCAGCCTCACCGAGTCTTTGTCGTGCGTGTTCAATTACTTCGCGCACGTCTTTGACTCCGGCGGAAACAGCAGAGAGGCGATGAAAATCTCGAGCAGTTGACTGGGCGATTACTTCTGCAAGGGTTGTTTTTCCGGTTCCGGGTGGACCCCACAAGATCACTGACGACAATGCATCTTGCTCAACGAGAAGACGCAAAACACATCCCGGCCCCACCAAATGTTTTTGCCCGACAATTTCGTCCAAGGTTCGTGGACGCATACGCGATGCAAGTGGAGCGCGAGACTTCAGTCGTTCTTGCGCCGCTGCGGAGAATAGGTCGGGCGCTGACATGTCCTATGCCGAAACGGGAGGAGGAAGAACGCGCAGGCCTAGTTCTGTCAGATGCTTCGCATCAACGTGTGTTGGTGCATTTGTCATCGGATCTGTGCCACTCTGAGTCTTTGGGAAAGCAATCACTTCACGAATGTTTTCTTCTCCAGCGAGCACAGCCGTGAGGCGATCAATTCCAAAAGCAAAGCCGCCATGTGGAGGGGCTCCGTATTTGAAAGGCTGCAAAAAGAATCCGAACTTCTTATCGGCCTCTTCGTCTGAGATTCCGAGCAAGTTGAATACGCGTCGTTGCAACTCGGGTTCGTGAATACGAATTGAACCGCTTCCTAGTTCCCACCCGTTCAGTACTAGGTCATAGGCCAACGCACGAACCTTGAGTGGGTCGGTCTCCATTAATTCAATATCTTCGGGGTGTGGATGACAAAACGGATGATGCCCTGGACGTGGAGATCCCGTCACTGGGTCAACTCCAACAAATAATGGAAAATCCATTACCCAGACATATCGATACGGACCTTCATGTACTGGTGGACGTCCGATGTCGTTGCGCAACTGTCCCAATACCTCACATGTCGTGGCCCACTCATCTGCCACGATCAAAATAAGATCGCCTTGCACCGCGCCTGTTGACTCAAGCAACGCAGCCTTCTCCGCGTCTGACAAAAATTTGGCAACCGGTGAATCAAACACCAAATCTGCCCCGACTTTCATCCAGACCAAACCTTTGGCTCCCATTTTTTTAGCCCGATCCGTAAATGCATCGAGTTTGCTGCGACCAGAGGACGCAGCATCTGGATACGTGAGCGCATCAACACAAATCGCTTTGATTGACTGCGCTCCGGCAAAGGCTTTGAACTCCGTCGCACTAAAAACTGACGTCACTTCGACCAGTTTCATTTCAAAACGAAGGTCAGGTTTATCGACGCCGTATTGCTCCATTGCATCGCGCCATGTCATTCGTTCAATTTGTGGGGGCGCGTGTCCGGTTGCCGCGGTTGCCGCAGCAGTTACGGCAGCGCCGATTGCAGACAAGACATCGTCCTGGTTAACAAAGGACATCTCAGCGTCTAACTGCATGAACTCGTACTGGCGATCTGCCCGGAGATCTTCGTCGCGCAGGCAACGCGCAATTTGGTAGTACCTATCGATGCCCGCCAGCATCAGCAACTGTTTCCAGAGTTGTGGAGATTGTGGCAAAGCGTAAAAGGCACCGGGCTCTTTGCGAGATGGAACCAAAAACTCGCGAGCCCCTTCTGGTGTTGAGGGCATCAACATCGGTGTCTCGACTTCGACAAATCCCTGCAACTCCATTGCTTCTCTGATGGCTGAGTTGATGGACGCGCGCAAACGAAGATTCTTTTGCAAGCGTTCGCGGCGAATATCTAAGTATCGAAATTTCAGTCGAATCAATTCATCGACATCATCTGCTCGCGCGTCAATGGCAAATGGAGGCGGCTCTGCGCTATTGAGAACAACCACAACGCAGTCTCCAATTTCGACGGCCCCGGTAGGAATATTGGCGTTTACCGTTCCCTCTGGTCTGGCACGAACAACTCCGGTTATCTGCACTACATACTCACTACGCACGTCTACGTTGTTGTCAACGACGCACTGAACGATGCCGGAATGATCACGAATATCCAAGAACGCCAAGTGCTCGCCATGTTCACGACGCCGCCCTACCCAACCGCACACAGTGATTGTGTGGCCAATATTGGATTCTCGTACCGCTCCACAAAGATGTGTGCGCATTGATGTACTGCTCATGATGGGTGTCTCCGTGGGGTTCTCGCTCCGAGATTGCGAGATAGAAATTCTATAAGATCTCCCTTGGCAACGAGTTGCTGTTGAGCAGATGTCATGTCACGAATCGTGTATGAGCCACTTGCGACTTCGTCTTGGGCGACGATGATGGCAAACCGGGCACCACTGCGGTCGGCTGATTTCATTTGTGCTTTCATGCTGCGTGAATCAAATGCACGATCTGCGCTGTACCCAGCATCATGAAGGGCACTTGTAACGGATAATGCGTATGTGCCGTCGACGACATCAATGACAAAGACATCGACAGAGGATTTTGGTGCTCCAAAAACACCTTCGGCATCACATGCCAACAATGTTCGATCAAGTCCTAACGCAAAGCCAATTCCGGGAGTATCGGGTCCGCCCAGATCTTTGACGAGTCCGTCGTAGCGTCCGCCTCCGCCAACAGCGTTTTGTGCTGATTCAAGAGCCGTCGATACAAACTCAAAAGTAGTGCGGCGATAATAATCAAGCCCGCGTACGAGGAGTTCATTTTGGGTAAATGGTATATCCAAGACTCGTAGACCCTCAAGAACTTCTTCAAAGTGTTGGCGCGCAGAGACGCTTAAGAACTCGGTGATCTTTGGTGCACCAGCAATAATTTCTGCATCGCCTTGGCGTTTTGAGTCCAGCACTCGCAATGGATTTTTGTCGAGTGTCTGACGTGCCTCTGGCGTTAATGCATCAGCATGAGACAAAAAATAGTCGCGAAGTGCTTCGACGTATCGCTCCCGATCGCCATCATCACCTAACGAATTGATAAACAGTTGCACATTCAAAAGCCCGAGTCTCTGATAGAACTTCCAGGCGAGTGCAATTACTTCAACATCAAGAGCAGAATCATGGACGCCTAAGGCCTCGATCCCAACTTGATCGAACTGCCGGTATCGACCCGCTTGGGCCTTTTCGTATCGAAAATTTGGACCTGTGTACCACACCTTCCAGGGTGTGGTTGGTCGATGTTGCGCGTAGGCACGACACACACTTGCGGTTTGTTCGGGGCGCAGTGAGACATGCCGACCTCCTTTGTCTTGGAAGTCATACATTTCTTTAGAGACGACATCTGTTGCTTCACCGATTCGATGAAATACTGCGGCATCCTCAAAAATCGGCGGGATAATGCACCCGTAACCAGCCGCCTCTACGGTGTCCGCAAAGATTGCATTGAACTCCCGCCAACGAGCCGCATCTGGCGGCAAAATATCTCTGGTTCCGGGACTGGTCTGAAACGAAGGCACGACAAGTCAGGTTAGTCGGCGTTCGCGCCAGGGACGATGCGATATGCATCATAAACAGCCTCAATCGACTTAATTGTTCGAAGAACTGCGTCGAGATGGTTGGGGTCGGCTAGTTCAAATTCGAAACGCATTTTAGCGACACGATCGGCTCCTGTATTTGTGCTGCACGAAACGATATTGACATGCTGCTCAGACAGTGCGTTGGCGACATCTCGCAATAATCGATTGCGATCGAGCGCCACAACTTCGACACCTGCTCGAAAAACACCTCCTTCACCTGTTCCGGACCATTCGACGTCGATCAAACGAGATGCTTGTTCGTTCATGAGCGAGATCGCATTTGCGCAATCTGACCGATGAACACTTACTCCTCGACCTTTGGTGACAAAACCAATGATGTCATCGCCCGGAACTGGCGTGCAACACCGCGATAGCCGTACTAAAACATCATCGATTCCGTCGACATGAATACCGGGTGATGTACGGCGATGTATTTCGGGTTGGTTAATGCGGCCAGAGACGGACATCTGCTCATCCGTTGTGTCTCCACGCACAATGCGTGCAATGCGCTGAGCAAAGCCACGTGCCGAAACATGGTGTTCTCCGATAGCAGCAAACAGTGTGTCGGTGTCGGCATAACTCAAGGCATCTAGTTCATGAAGAAATGCTTCTGAGGTCCAGATTCTTTGTACTGGAAGAGCTTCTCGGCGTAATTCAGCAGTTAACTCGTCGCGGCCAAGCTCAATCATGTCATCTCGTCGCTCACGTGAGAACCATTGACGAATCTTATTTTTTGCGCGCGGTGACTCGACAAAGCCAAGCCAATCTCTCGAGGGTGCAGAATCTTCTACTTTTGACGTAAATATTTCACACGTGTCACCAGAGCGAAGTTCTGAATCAAGCGAGACGAGGCGTCCATTCACTCGGGCGCCGATACAAGCGTGCCCAACTTCAGTGTGTACGGCGTATGCAAAGTCAACTGGTGTGGCCTTGAGGGGCAATGTCACTACCCGTCCTTTAGGCGTAAACGCAAAGATCTCATCTTGCTCGAGATCTGTCTTGAGGCTCTCCATAAACTGGGACGGATCGCTGATCTCGGATTGCCAGTCAATAATGCTGCTGAGCCAGTCAATATCTGAGACGTCGGAACTATCTTTATACGCCCAATGCGCAGCGACTCCGCGTTCGGCGCGATCGTGCATTTCGCGTGTACGAATCTGTACCTCTAGCGCTTTGCCGCCTGGCCCGATGACTGTGGTGTGTAGAGACTGATACAAGTTGAATTTTGGCATCGCAATGTAATCCTTAAAGCGACCCACAACTGGCTTGAATTTTCCGTGAATACAACCGAGTGCTGCATAGCAATCTCGAACGCTTTCAACAATGATTCGAATCGCCGCAAGATCAAAAATTTCGTCAAAGCCACGTTCTTTTTGCACCATTTTTTCATAGATGCTCCAGAGGTGCTTCCCGCGACCCGTCACTTCTGCTTGAATCTGCACATCAGATAAGCGGGCATGTACTTCTGCGACCG
>CANLAH010000029.1 GCA_947488685.1 Acidimicrobiaceae bacterium
AGCGCACCTCATGGGGGTCCATTACTCGGGTGCATCCGTTTCCGGGAAAGAATAAGCAGAGTCTTGTGCGCCGTGCGGTTGGATTTATTGCATTCAGCGTGCTTGCCGGAGTCAGTGCATTGTTCGCCGGTGGCATTCATCGGCGCATTCATGCCGTGATTGCGATGTCTCCACCACTCACACTTGGTTTAACTGGCTGGTTTGCGGGGTTATTGCGTCGGGCTCCGCTTATTTTTAATATTCAAGATGTTTTTCCGGATGCTGCAATAGCGACTGGTGCAATTACAAACCCAGCCATCATCACGTTCGCTAAAAAATTAGAGTCATTGAGTTATCGTCGTGCGCGCAAGGTCGTGGTGTTGTCCCAGGATTTACAGAACAATGTTCAGGCAAAGCTAAAACATTCCGCGCAGAGCCGAGTAGTTGTTATTCCTAACTTTGTTGATGTCCAAGCCATTAGGCCCCAGAATCGAATGACTACGTACCGTCAAGAACTTTCTATTGGCGCTGAGCCTGTGGTGATGTATGCGGGCAATGTGGGTTTCTCACAGTCGCTCGAACTTTTGATTGACGCAGCACGTCAGATGCCTGACGTCACATTTGTGATTAACGGTGGTGGAAGTGCCAAAGACGCGTTGCAAGAACAAGCCGTCGGAATCTCAAATATTCGCTTTGGTGAATATCAGCCACATCATCGATTGTCAGAAGTCCTAGCAAGTGCGGACATCCATGTGGTCGCGCTTCGTGCCGGACTCGGTGCAGTCAGTGTTCCCTCAAAGACCTACAGCATCTTGGCCGCGGGACGCCCCGTGGTGGCTGCGATTGATCCAGGCACAGAAGTGCCACGAATCTTGCGCGCGAGTGGTGGTGGATTCGACAGCCCCCCAGATGATGTAACAGCGTTTATCGGCGCTCTGAGGCGATTGGTGGACGACCCGCTGATGGCACAAGGCATGGGTAAATCAGGTCGAGATTGGGTGGAATCGCATGTCTCAGCCGAGGCTGTGGCAAAGATGTATCTCGAATTGCTCAGCATGGTGACGAATCGCCCTGTAACCTCTTTCCTTCGTGGCTAATGGATCATCTGCAAAACGTGTTGCGCGGCTAGCGCAAAAGGGCAAGGGCAAAAAAGTCCGGTTCCAGGGAGGAACACTGTTTCCTGCTGTCATGACCGTCATCGTGGTGCTCGGAATTGTCTTAATCGGATATGCACGTGAGTCTGCTCCAAGCAAAAATACGCCTCCAACGGCCAACGATCATTGGCATGTTGCCTACGGTTTCTACAAGTGCGCAGATCCAACTAAAAGTACAGCCTCCACCCTCGCAAATGATTCGAAATTTCTTGACAATCTTGTCGGCAACAAAGAAGAGCCACTTGATCCAAACTTCATCAAGTACGGAATCCATAGTCACGATGACGGTGTGTTGCATTGGCATGCATCGGCTTTAGCGTCCGGAAACCGCGCAAAACTTGGCGTCTTCTTTGATGTGTACGGAATTTCTGTCACCAAAGACAAAATCGTATTCCCCGATGATCAAAACGGTGGTGTCACCTATGACGTCAAAGTAGACAAGTGCAAGGACTCCAAAGGAAAGACCGTCGATGCTGTCGTCAAGGTTGTTGTTTGGGATCAGTACGACGATCCATTACAAAAGAAACTCTTCATCACGGACTTTGACAATATTCGGATTAAAAAAGATGGACTAGCAATCACCATCGCCTATGTTGCCGCAGACGCTGATGTGCCGATTCCTCCTACCGCTACAAACTTGCCCGAACTTGGCGCAAAAGATCAAGGCGGAGTCACGACTACAACAATCGCCGGCGCCACGACTACAACAATCGCTGGCGCTACTACGACCACGAACGGATAATGCAAGCGGTTATTTTGGTCGGTGGTTTTGGTACCCGACTGAGGCCGCTGACGTACACAACGCCAAAGCCGTTGTTGCCAGTTGCAAACGTGCCATTGCTCGAGCACATCATTGCCGCACTCAGCACTGCTGATGTCACTGAAGTTGTTTTGGCACTCGGATTCAAGCCGGAGCCTTTTCTGGCAGCATTTCCAGACGGCATGTGTGCTGGTGTTTCACTTCGTTACGCCGTCGAACCGCATCCCATGGACACTGCAGGCGCAGTCGGATTTGCTGCACGTTACGCCGCAATCAACGACACTTTCATTGTCGTGAACGGAGACATTCTGACGGATCTCGATGTTCGTGCACTCGTGGACTTTCATCGACAGCAGCGCGCAGTTGCAACCCTGCATCTCACTCCCGTTGAAGATCCGTCTCAATTCGGCGTAGTCGAAACAAACGACAGCGGAGTAGTGCAGCGTTTTCTAGAAAAGCCCCAAGCGCATGAGACCACAAGTCGATCCGTCAATGCCGGAACATACGTCCTCGAGCCATCAGTTCTTGACCACATTCCTATTGATCAGTCGCTGTCAATTGAACGCGTGGTTTTTCCGGCCCTCGTTGCGACGGGTTCACTCTCTGCCATGTCTACGGATGATTACTGGATCGACACTGGTCGTCCAGAGACATATCTCAAAGCCAACCTGGACCTCATTGACGGATCTCGCTCACGCATCCTCGCTTCAGTTGCTGCTCAAGCCCACATCGCAGGCACGGCCGTCGTCACGCACTCAGTGGTGGGAGATGGTTGTCAGATCGGCGGGGGAGCAATCATTAGTGACTCGGTTCTCTTGCCTGGTGCGGTGGTTGACAGCGGTGCACGCGTAGAGGCAAGCATTGTGATGGGGCACATTGGCCAAGGAGCGACGGTGACAGATTGCGTAATTGGGATCGACGGACGAGTTGATCCACGCACAACACATGTTGGAGAGAAGATTCCAGACCCTGCGACTCTGTGAGAATGGTGCCATGACACAATCTCGCATCATGGTGTGTGGCGGCGCTGGCTTTGTCGGCTCACATCTCGTTGATCGTCTTCTTGCACAAGGTGCCGAAATTGATGTCGTTGACAATCTTTCGTCAGGGTCACTGAGCAATTTGGCAGATGCCCGACAATCAGGCGGAAAACTCAAGTTCCAACATGTAGACATCTTGGGTGATTCATTTGCTGAACTCGTGAGTTTACGCCGACCCGATGTGATGTACTTGCTGAATACATTTGCGCCGTCAAATTCGCAAACGACTGGTGCAATGACTGCAATGGCGAGCGCAATTGCCGTGCTAGAGGCGGCGCGCATAGCAGGTGTCGCAAAAGTAATCACAACACTTCCGGCCAAACTTTTATACGGAGAAGTAGCAGTACGTGACTTGCCAATCAAAGAAGGCCACATGTCTGAGTCGCGATCTGTCCCAGAGATCGTTGCTCGTGCAATTGCAGATATGCATAGCGTGTATCGGGATCTCTCTGCCGTTGAATATACGGTTCTTGCAACTGGTCACGCATATGGTCCACGACAGCGCGCAAATGACGGAGTCGTGGCAGCATTTATTGATGCGCACATGAATGGTCGTGCTCCGGTGTTGCACGGAACCGGAAAACAGAGTCGTGATTTTATTTTTATTGATGACGTTGTTGACGCACTCGTGCGTGCCATCGATCGTGCTGGTGGCCTGGTAGTTAATGTTGGCACCGGAGAACAACTCACCATCCGAGATGTCTGGAAAGCAATCGCAGGTTCAACTGGTTTGACGCCCCGCAGCAGTGCAGCGCGCCCAAGTGACATAGCGCGTCTTGCTGTTTCGCCAGTACGAGCACGTATTCAGTTGGGTTGGTCACCATTTACATCATTTGAGGATGGTCTTGCCACCACGCGAGGAGCCTGGACTGCTGCGGAGTAAATCCAGATAGCCGGACTAACGAAACAGATCTTCTTGTGGTGGTCGCACGATTTCATCCATCGAAGAATCACGAAACCAATCAGGGTCAGCGCCCCGTATGACGGCCACCGGAACTCCCGAGGACTTGCCCATGACAAGTTCTGCTGCACAAGCAAGTTCGTCTGCAATACAGACCTCCGTCACTTGCATCATGCGACCTAGTGCATCCTCGGTGCCGCGCAGGTCAACGACGGCAGCAATGCCAGCGACACCAATGGCAACATCGGTGAGGCCTTTACGCCACGGACGCCCAAACGTGTCACTAACAATTACACCGACATTGATGCCTAATTTGGCACGAACAATATCTCGGATGCGTCGCGCTGAACGATCACTGTCAATTGGCAACAGCGCTGCGTACCCGCGTTCAACGTTAGACAAGTCAATGCCACTGTTGGCGCAGACAAAACCATGTTTGGTCTCTGTAATAATCAAATCACCACGACGTCGAACAATGCGCGTGGCTTCTTGCTCGACAAGCACCTTGTGTGAGAGTGGATCATTCGGGTCGATTTGGACGAGACGACCTTCAGCCTTAGACACAATCTTTTGCGTGACTACTAAAACATCATTGTCAAGAAGTGGTCCATTTGGTTCGGCGCTGCATGCTTCAGAAATAATGTCGCCAAGTTGTTGTCCTGGCACGATTTCACCGATTCCGCTGACACCCCATGCGGTAATTTTCATTTCGGTTCCTTTCGGGTTGTGACTGATTCAATAGTGACACGTGCCAAATTATCGGCGATTGCCGTCTCTGACATCACAGTGTTCGTGACAATACAACGCATCCCAGTTGCCTCTATTTCTGACACTCGATCCTGGTCGGCAGTGTCTATGACCAATGTTGCACAGATGTCGCAGTACAACCGTGCTACTCCAACGACAGAGGCTTCGTGGCCTAGTTCTACCAACATTCGATCAGCCGGACCTTTGAGCGCGGCGCCCGCGATGATGGGAGAGATGGCAACGACGCTTTCGCGGCGTGCAGACAAGGCAGCGTCAACGCCCGCCAACGCACGCAATGGACCGATAGACACAATCGGATTAGAAGGTGCAATGACAATGACATCAGAAGTTTGTAACTCACTCAGTGCACTGAATACTGCTGTTTCTGCTCCACGGAAATGAACAGACTGCACTGGAACAGAGTGTTGATAGCGAACGAAATATTCCTGAAAAGAAATCGTCTGTCCGCTGACGACTGAGTCGCAATTTGCAACAGTGACTTCAGTGCTAACAGTGTCATCAGACATCGGAATAATTTTTACTTGCAGATCGAATGCGCGCCTAATCTCGTCGGTGACTTGGGTCAGTGTGGCACCTTCTTGCAGGCGAGAGGTTCGATAAAAGTGAGTCGCTAGATCTGCATCCCCCAAGTTGAACCACGTGGGAGCAGCGGTCGAGCCAATCGGACGTACTGTTTCGAATCGGGCAAGAGATTGCATCGCTCGCCATGTCTCGTCGCGCAATCCCCATCCGCGTTCGGGATCGATGGCGTTGGCAAGCGTGTATGTCACCGTGTCAATATCTGGAGAAATATTGAGACCGTGCAAAACTGTGTCGTCTGCTGTGTTGACGATTGCTGTCACTGACCGGGGATCAACAATTCGAACAAGACCAGACAAGAATCTGGCTGCGCCAACACCACCTGCAAGGACGCTAATCATGATGGCATCGTACTTGCCCATCAAACACCTCCCTCGGTGCTAGCGTTGGATGCTATGCCGAGAGCTTTTATTACCGGAATCACAGGTCAAGACGGACAGCATCTCGCGGAATTCTTGCACGGCAAGGGGTATCAAGTTTTTGGCATGATTAAGGGCCAAAACAATCCGCGTGCAATCCAGTTGGCAGAAGAGTTCCCCTATGTCGAACTCATTCCAGGAGATCTTGCTGACTTAACAAGCCTTGTGTCGGCTCTTGAATACGCTCAGCCAGACGAGGTATATAACCTCGGGGCTATTTCGTTTGTGGCTATCTCGTTTAATCAAGCAGAACTCACGAGCAATATCACCGGCCTTGGCGTCTTGCGCATGCTCGAAGCCATCCGCATGGTGGGTGGGGTACAAAACAATCCGATCCGCTTTTATCAAGCATCATCGTCAGAGATGTTTGGACAGGTACGCCAGACGCCTCAAACTGAACTCACCCCATTTCATCCGCGCTCGCCATACGGCTGTGCAAAAGTGTTTGGCCATAACATCACGGTCAACTACCGCGAGAGTTACGGCATTTACGCGTGCTCTGGGATCTTGTTTAATCACGAAGGTCCGCGTCGAGGACTTGAATTCGTAACTCGCAAAGTGAGCAATGCGGTGGCCCGAATCAAATTGGGAGTTCAGCAAGAAATCGTGATGGGCAATCTAGATGCCAAACGAGATTGGGGCTATGCCGGAGACTATGTGCGTGCAATGTGGATGATGCTGCAACAGGATTCACCAGATGATTATGTTATTTCTACGGGCGAGACCCATTCCATTGAAGAGTTCTTGACACGTGCATTTGATGAAGCGGGCTTACCTGACTGGCATCAGTTTGTGCGCCAAGATCCACGTTTTTTCCGTCCTGCCGAAGTTGATTTGCTGATTGGTGATTCGTCTAAAGCGCGCAAAAACCTTGGATGGACTCCCGAGGTTGATTTCCCGTCGCTTGTCACGATGATGGTGCAACATGATTTGGCAATCGAAACCGCCAAACTTCGTAAGTAGTCACCCCTCTAG
This sequence comes from Acidimicrobiaceae bacterium, assembly GCA_947488685.1. Classification (GTDB taxonomy): domain Bacteria; phylum Actinomycetota; class Acidimicrobiia; order Acidimicrobiales; family Ilumatobacteraceae; genus UBA2093. Next base: position 6,576 of record CANLAH010000029.1, read on the forward strand.
AGGGTGGTCAATGGCGCTATCAATCATCCAGTCAATATCTGGTTGCACTCCTGCGCGCACTCTTTGACGAAGTGCGTAGGCAAATAACAGCAATGATGCAATTGACGCACTCACCAGACCAAGTTCAACACGCAAGTACAAGTCGTCACTCGAAAACGCAGTGACTAACAGGAACATGGCCATGCCAATCGCCCAGCCCACCGTTACGAATGCATGCCCATGAAGGGCGATAACGGCTTGTGCTGTGGCAAGTGCAACCATATATATCGCACTTGCGAGTGCCAATAATGTCAGTGTGCGCCGATCGAGACCGCCGTCGTACACCTTGTCAAGAATGTATGGTCCAAGAGCAAATGACCCTACGGTGCCAATGACGCCAACGCCAACCACAACAATCAGTAGTTGTCGAAATGCTTTGACAAAGTCGCCGAGGTCGCCGCGCGCTGCAAGTCGCGCAAGTCTTGGCAGCAAGGCTGCTTGAACAGCCTGAAACAAAAAGAGTGGCACGCGCGATAACAACACACCATTAGCAAAAGCGGTGACTTGCTCTGCCTGATCTGCGTGAGCCAGCATGTCAATTCCGAGTGGCCCAGCATTAACGAGTGCAGCGCCAAGAATCGAACCACCCAGCAGCCAACCAAGATTTGGAGTGATTTCTGAGTAATCAGCTGGCGGCCCTTCTTGCGTTGCAAGATCTCCGCGCAACCACACAATCAACACACCAACTGAAGGGGAGAGTGCAACAACAAGCGCGTATGCGCCGATTGCTTTAACACCAAGCAACCACAGAGCGATGCAACCCAAAATACGCACCAGACCGTCTGCTCCCATAATGATTCCGTACGCAGTGAATCTTCCGGAACCCGAACAGATTCCGCGAGCCAAATGAACCGGGGCGTAACTAATAAAGCCCAGGATCAACGTGAACATGATGATGTTGTGTCCTTCAAACAGATCATCTGTGAGCCACGGACCAGCGATGAGAACCAGGACACTCACAATGGTGAGTAGTCCGAGCACCAATGGGATGACGCGCTTGACCACTGGTTTGCCGCCTTGGCCAAGTGCGCGACGATGAGCGAGTGCTCGACCGACTTCTTGTTCGACGGGCATAAAAAATCCTGGAGCCAAAGCAAAAGTTGCAAACCATAAAGCCACGATTGGCTTGAAGTCTTCTTTGCCGAGCGCTTGCTGACCTACTTTAAAAAATGCGTAACTTGCAACGCCAGAAATAAGCAATCCAATTCCGACAGGAAAGGTTCCTTCTGGCAACGGCGTTCGAGAATTTTGTTCGCTCTTCTGTTCGAACTGTTGCTCGTCTGACACCTTTGTGAGGTTAGTGGAGACTGAGTGTTATTGGGCGGTGTTGGTGTGTGCCTTACGCGCAGTTGCCATTTCTTGGCGCATTACTTGAATCTTTTGAAATGCAAGAACGCCAAATCCGACCGCTGTGTAGACCACTTCTGTAGCTTGTTTTGCCAGATCTGAGTCTCGGAGGGCCTGCAGATCGATGTCGTCACAGGACATCTTGGAGAGATTCATTTTTTGAAGTTGAGAAAATAATGAACATTTCATCTCCTAAAGTCTATATTTTAGTGCTAATTTTAGCAAGTGGTGCTGCAACCTTTGGAAGCCTGTATTTCCATGTATTTGAGCACTCACCACTAGCCTGATATGGGCGTGACTGAGTTTTTCGATACCCCTAGCGAACTCATCGCTCCACAGGAGCCAGTTGGGGTTCCGCCTGTTGTGGCAGTGGTCGTGGTCCATGATTTGGGCGACTGGACAGCGGACTGTTTGGCTTCGTTGGCCGCTCAGGACTATCCGAACCTTCAGATTTTGGTTCTTTCGACCGGTCAACAAACAGATGAAGTCGCGACTGCAGTTCTTGATGTCTGCGCCAACAATGCTCCCGCGAGCGTGCTGCGCTTTATGGATTCCAACCCTGGCTTCGGTGCGGCATGCAACAACGTGTTGGTGATGGTGGACGGAGAAAGCGGCTTCTATCTATTTATTCATGATGATGCAGTTCTGGCCGCAGATGGAGTCTCGCGTCTTATTGAAGAGTTGTATCGATCGAATGCCGGAATCGTGGGACCAAAGATTGTGTCATGGGACGATGTTCGCCAACTACAAAGCGTTGGCATTGCCGTGGACCGCTTTGGAGAGCGTGATGCGGTGGTGAGCGCAGACGAAATTGATCAAGAACAGCACGACGCCGTTCGAGACACATTTATGTTGCCATCAACTTGCATGTTGATTCGTGCCGATCTTTTCCGCTCTCTTGGCGGATTTGAACCATCCCTTAGCCATGAAAGTGCAGACCTTGACTTGTGTTGGCGCGCCCACACAATTGGGGCGCGAGTTGTTGTGGTGCCAGCAGCAGTTGCAAAACATCTCCATCGCAGTAAGAGCAGCAACCATTCACCTCAACAAGTACGAGATCTAGTTGTACGCGCTGAAAAAGAGCGAATTCATACGACGATTGCGGTGACTCAAGGAATCTATTTGCCTCTCGTGCTGCTACAGCTATTGGTGCTCTCTATTGCACAGCTTGTCATCGGAGTCTTCGCCGGAAGTCCAGCACGCGCATGGGGCTCTTTTTACTCACTTGTCACGAGTCCACTTCATATTCAAGCACTCAGGGCTCGAAGGCAAAAGGTGCGTCATTCTCGCATTGTCGATGATGGCGAAATTCGGGCATTGCAGAGTCGCGGAAGTGCGCGTTTTTCTGCCTATCTGCGCAAGCAGTCTCGCGTTACCGGAAAAGCTGAGGCGGACAATAGGCTCTCTCTACTCACTTGTTACGAGCCCACTTCACATTCCAGCACTCAGAGCTCGAAGGCAAAAGGTGCGTCATTCTCGCATTGTCGATGATGGCGAAATTCGGGCATTGCAGAGTCGCGGAAGTGCGCGTTTTTCTGCCTATCTGCGCAAGCAGTCTCGCGTTACTGGAAAAGCTGAGGCGGACAATAGTGCTTCAATCGGAGATGTTGCAGTTCGCCAACGCGGAACCGTTGCATTTTGGCTGACACTGCTTATTTTGACCCTCATCGGATCACGTTCGTTGCTCATTGATGGAGTCACGCGCGTTGGTCAGTTCGTGCCGTTTGTAGGCAATGGGCGACAGATGGCAAGTCTGTATGCATCGGGTTGGTGGCCAAGTGCATTTGGTAAAGCAGTGAGTGCTCCCACCGGAATCTCACTGAGCGCGTTTGCTGCAGCCATGTCATTTGGCCGTGTCGGGCTGTTGCAGACATTGGTCATTGTGGCGTTGCCTTTTATCGGATATATCGGTGCGTGGCAATTTGCGTCGGTATACGCCACGCGGCGAGCACGCATTATCACCGCACTGATGTATGCAGCAGTACCTCTTCCGTATGCATGCATCTCAATCGGGCGGTGGGGCGGACTTCTTGTGTACGCCGCTTTCCCGTGGCTCGCTCACATCGCTCGTCTGCTGGTGGCACATCGACCTGTTGTTGCTTCATCTCGCGAAGACGCTTTGGATTACTTTGTCGAGCGCAATCAACGCGTCTTTACACGACGGGTCGCAACGCTGACGTTGATTCTCGCAGTTGTGACGGCATTTGAAGTAGGAATGCTGATTGTTCTAGCAGAACTTGTCATTGTGTGGTTTTTAGTGACGTGGCTGCACGGAGCACGACTGCGTGATGCGGTGATGTGGCCGCTGATGTTTGCGGTAGCAGGGCTTGGCACTCTTGTGTTGCATGCTCCCTGGCTGGAGTGGTTTACGACAACAGGATGGTGGTCGAGAGTATCGGGTGCACCCATTGAAGGTGGACGAAACATCGGTCTGCTGAGGCTCGCCTCTTTTGATATCGCAACAGTCCCAATCGCTAGAGTCGCAGTTCTACTTTTTGTACCCGCCATCGCCGCGTTATTTATTGTGCGGGGTAGTCGTGCTCCGTGGGCGTTGCGAGGTTCTTTACTTGCGGTCGCTGCGTTGCTTGTTGCGCTACTAGACGATCGTGCAATCCTGCCGATTCATCTTGGAGAACCAGCAATCATGTTGGTTCCCGTTGCGTTTGGACTGAGCGTGGCAGCGGGGTCGTTGGGAGCATCAATGGCTGTCGATGTTCGACACGCGCGATTCGGTTGGCGTCAGCCACTGAGCGCGTTGGCGAGTATTGCTTTCTTGATCGGAATGTTGCCAGGTGTATTGAGTTCTCTTGATGGTCGATGGAATCAAACGTCGACATCCACTATGGACTTATTGGAGCAACTGCCAACCGAGTCTGATGCGGGTTCGTATCGCACTGTTTTTCTTGGTGATGCACGCACACTTCCGGGTGCACCAATCAACGTTGGATGGGGAGTGGCATATTCAGTAATTACTGGAGCACAAGTGTCGACCGTTGATCTTTGGGAACCACCGAGATCGCGAGCAACCGATGAGTTGGCCCAAGCAGTTCGCGGCATTATTAGGGGAAACACTGCACGCGCTGGTCGACTCGTTGCGCCTCTTGCTGTGCGCTTCATTGTTGTTCCTATCATCGATGACGCTGCATCCACGCGCCACAGACCGTTGCCAGTACCGCGAGGCTTAGTGACGGCACTCGGGGACCAATTGGATCTGCGCAGAAGGTATTCATCACCCGATCTCGTGATCTTTGAAAACGCAGCATGGGTTCCGGTTCGTTCGACCTTGTCCACGCTTGGGGCAGAGGCCAGCAAGTTGGCCGGAGCGGCATCAACGATCGTGGCAGATCTAGCAGGAGCAGCACCAGTTCTTTCTTCATCGCGTCCAGATTTTGGAGCCACAGCGCCAATAGAAGCGGGCACGCTTCATCTGGCTGTCCCGTACTCGCCCGGCTGGGAACTTCAAATCGGCTCAACATCAATCTCTTCGCGCACGGCCTTTGGAATCACGACAGCTTTTGATGTGCCAACCGCTGGAACAGCCACTCTGACATATAAATCTTCGGCTGTGCGATTACTTGCAATCTTGGCCGAGATGGGTCTGTGGTCAGCAACAGTGTTCCTAGCCCTCGCGCGTGCGCGCAAGAAAGAAAAAATTACTACTTCGTCAGGGCAGATGCAGATTGATTCGCCTGTGCTCTCATTTGAGGAGATGACGAAATGAATCTGAGTGCAGCACCACGTGCACACATGTTGCGCAGAATTCTCGGGACATGTCTTGTGCTGGCGTCGATTGGCTCGTTGATTTATGTCGAATCACGGCGACCTGTTGTACCAGAGGGAGCATCGGTTGCGTATTCGGAACTCGATGCGTTTGCTCAAGTCCCAATGCGAGCACGAATAAGTACATCGTGGTTTTGTCCAGGTGTTGCAGCAGGTGATGGGGTAGACAGTGGTCGAGTTGTGATTGCTAATCCCACTGATGTCGATATCACTGCAGCAGTCACATTGTTAAGTGATGGCAATCCAGAACAGCAGGTCGTGATCGTGCGAGCACGGTCTCGAAATAGTGTCGATCTTTTGCGTGGTCGCACCAAAGGTGTTGTGGTGCCGATTGTCGAAGTCATCGGATCACAGGGAATCGTCGAACAACAACTCGAGTTTGCAGCAGGTGACACCACGTCTTTGTGTGTGACGGCCACATCATCATCATGGTTTTTTGCGGACGGTTTCACACTAGAGGGATCACGAGAGAGACTGATCTTGGCAAACCCGTTTCCCGAAAGTGCTGTTGTAAACATGTCATTTTCCACCGCCGATGGTCAGCGTCGCCCGACGGCACTGCAAGGGTTCATCATGCCAGCACGCTCAGTGAAAAGTTTTGATATGAGCAAAGAGGGTGCGACCGAAGAACAACTTCTTGCAATCGAGGTGCGTGCGACAACTGGCAAAATAATTGCATCACGAGCTCAGCACTACTTGGGTGGAGGACGACTCGGATACAGCACGACATTAGGTATTCCTCTTGCCAGTAACAAATGGTGGTTTGCAGGCGGTCAAACTGCAGCCAACACGATTGAAAAACTTGTGCTCTACAATCCAGCAGAGCAAGACATCACGGTCGATGCAGTTTTTTTGCATCAAGAGTTAAATGCGACGGCCGATTCTGCGGGGTCTGTTCCACCAATAGGTGCAGCCTCAATTCTCGTGCCCGCTGGCGAGGTGGTGTCGCTCAATACGGAGTTGGCGGCTTCTTTGCCTAAGGGTGCACACGGGATTGTTCTCTCAACAGCCAACGGTGTTGGCTTTGTGGCCGAGCATGCCATTAGTAAGCGAACAAAGACGAGTGCGTTCACTGCGCTTACTCAGGGAACGCCCGATGGTCTGACATCTCGGGTGTGGTGGATTCCAACTGGAGTGACTCCAGATTCGCGTGACGCACTATCTATTCTGAACACCACTAGTGAGGCAGCCAGTTTTAGCATCGTGGGTATCGGACCCGGTGGAGAGTTTCCATTGACTGGACTTACAGATGTGCCTTTATTGCCTGCTGGCGTGATGAACGTATCGTTTCCGGCTGATGTCACTGACGGACAACTTATTGTGCGCAGTACAGAACCCATCGTGGTTCGTCGGCAACTGAATCGAGGTCATGGCCTTGTCGGGTTTAGTTCCGTCTTGGCATTGCCACAACGCGGAGCACGATGATTCGAGTTCTTTTGGCAGTGCTGATTGGTGGCATGGCATTTGTTATCGCTGCCATCATTCGTCACCGACAACCCGATGCCCCCACTCAAGGAACACATCAGTTGCCGACTCAGATCGATCGTGCGGACTTCGCTCAGCACACTGCACCTTGGATCGTTGTGGTATTCACATCAGCAACATGCAATACATGTGCTGATGTTTTGTCAAAAGCTCTTGTCGTCAAGTGCTCGGATGTGAGCGTGGCGCACGTTGAGTTTCCGACTGATGAGGCAATGCATAAGCGGTACAAGATTGATGGAGTTCCCGCTCTCGTTGTGGCGGATCAAGATGGCGTTGTGCGCGCAGGCTTTTTAGGTCCAGTGAAGGCTCAAGATCTTTGGGCGGCGATTGCTGAATGCAGACAACCAGGTTCGTCTCCTGAGCCCGAGTTAGGCAAACTGTCGAATTAATCTCCAGATGTTGCTGGGGTATCAGCAATGACAACGGTGTCATCGAGTGCTGTTTGAATGAGACGAGCAACGGTTGCCCCGTCGATTGTCTCATGTTCAAGGAGTGCCTCGGCGACAAGAGTGAGACCCTTGCGATGCTGTGTTAAAACATCATGCGCACGTTGTTCTTGCTCGCGCAAGATGCGACCAATTTCGTCGTCAACGAGTCGAGCAGTGTTGTCACTGTATTCGCGACCACTCGTGAGGAGATCTTCGCCCATGAACACCTGCTGCTGACCGTTCCAAGCCATTGGACCGATCTGATCTGACATTCCCCATTCTCGCACCATGCGACGCGCGATTGAAGTGGCTTGCTCGAGGTCATTGGCTGCACCACTATTGAGATTGCCAAAGACAATTTTCTCAGCGACGCGACCACCCATGGCTTTGCAAATGACATCTTCAAAGTATTCGCGCGAATATGTATGGCGTTCTTCGGGCAAAGACCATGTGATTCCGAGTGCCATGCCGCGAGGCAAAATAGTGACCTTGTGTAGTGGATCGCTATGTGGCAAGACAGTAGCGAGCACGGCATGTCCGCCTTCATGAAATGCTGTTGCACGACGTTCTTCTGCGTTGAGAACGAGGCTTTCGCGACGAGCTCCCATCACTACTCGGTCACGCGCATTCTCGAAGTCGATGTGCTCGATTTCTTTTGACCCGCGTCGAACAGCAAAGAGAGCGGCTTCATTGACCAAGTTGGCAAGGTCTGCGCCGCTCATTCCGGGAGTGGCCTTAGCCATCATTTCTAGGTCGGAGTTGGCTGACATGCGCTTGTCACGAGAATGCACTTTCAAAATGGCAAGGCGTTCATCACTTTCTGGAAGTGGAACAATGATTTGACGATCGAATCGACCTGGTCGAAGTAATGCTGGGTCAAGAACATCAGGTCGGTTTGTTGCGGCGAGCACAACGACGCCCTCACTCGTTTCGAAGCCATCCATCTCGGCAAGCATCTGGTTGAGTGTTTGCTCACGTTCGTCGTGGCCACCACCAAGACCTGCACCGCGTTTGCGACCGATGGAATCAATTTCATCAACAAAGATGATTGCTCGTCCCATTTTTCGTGCTTGGGCAAAAAGATCACGAACACGACTAGCTCCGACTCCAACAAACATCTCCATAAAGTCAGAGCCAGTTACCGATAAAAATCCGACGCCAGCTTCGCCTGCAACGGCACGAGCAAAGAGGGTCTTTCCGGTTCCGGGAGGACCCACCAAGAGAATTCCTTTGGGTACTCTGGCGCCGATTTCTTTAAAGCGCTCAGGCATGCGCAAAAAGTCAACGACTTCTTTAATTTCTAGTTTGACACCTTCGTATCCGGCTACATCGGCAAACGTTGTACCGGGCTTGTCGGCCTGATACGGCTTGGCACGACTGCGCCCAACTGACATGATGCTTCCGGCCTGACCCATTGCTCGTTTTTGCATCCACATAAAGATGCCGACGATAAAAAGAAAAGGCAGAAAGATTGGTATGAGACTTGTGAGCCAGTTTGCTTGAGGAGTTTTGTAGTCGTAGTCGACTCCGCGCGCTTTGAGCAACTGCTCATCGGCATCGCTCAGAGACATTGCACCAGTAGTTGCAAACTTTGTCCCGTTGGTCAATGTTCCGCTAATTACATTCGATGTGTTATTGATTGAGACACGCTTGACGTCACCTTTGTCGACAAGAACAAGAAACTCGGTGTACGTGACTTTGGTGCCACTAGATGAAGACGTTAAACGCGAGCCAAAGGCCAATACCGCAACGACTCCGAGTACGACCCAGAGTGACCATCTTGGTACCGGCGGCTTGTCAGACTTATCTGACCCCGTACTGGTGGACTTCTTGGAGCCAGTGAAGCGCGAAAACGGGTTTCCGGAACCGCGAGGCGGTTGCGATGAAGGTGGCGGTGGTGGGGGCACGTTACTCATGGCTGCATTCTATGGCAGAGGTGACCGCTTGTCCCCGTGGGGAGCACTCTGAGGCATTACCGTTGTCACAATGGCTCGTCAATGTTCTCGCAGCGGGTGCGCAGGTGCCGCCCATGTCACACTCTCGTATCAATACTCCAGATCGATGGTCTGGCTTGATGATCTCAGTCCCGAGCGAGATCCACACTCTTATGACATGTGCGACCAGCACGCCGCGCGAACCACGCCGCCGTCTGGATGGCGTCTTCAGGATCGACGACATCGAGTAAACATTCACGAATCAAATCGCCTCGCGGGCTGACGCCCAATGGAGCATGCCCGAGTTCCTTTTTCACGCGCAATTGCGGTGTGGGTAGCAAGTTACGTTACGTCATCAATTTTGGCTCTGATTTTGTTGGGGATATCCGGCACGAGCGAAGGTGATGCCACTCCCATCTGGCTGGTGGCCGCGACGTCGGTTGTGTTGTGGGTTCCCATTGTCGCCGGAGTGCAATTTCTTGGCCGACGTTATGGACGCGGCGATCTGCGAGTTGATTTTGGCATTACTTTTACAAAGAGTGATGCATGGGGAGTTCCAGCTGGAATTGCGAGTCAATTGCTCCTGGTAACAGCAGTGAC
>CANLAH010000030.1 GCA_947488685.1 Acidimicrobiaceae bacterium
CCAATGAATCCTTCGAAGCACATATTGATAAATGCAAATGCGACGACGAGCGTGACGAGCCAACGACGCGAGGAGAACTCAGACCACCCGTCTTTGAGCTGCGCAAACATTGATTCACGAGGCACGTCTGATTCAGAAGTTGTGGCCACATTTTTTAGTTGTAGAACGAGCAGTCCAGCGATAAGAAATGACAATGCATCAATGAGAATCGCCCAGCCTGCACCAGAGATGCTCACGATTGCGCCACCGATGCTCGCGCCAATAGTGAATCCCAGATTAGAACTGAGTCCCTGAATCGAGAGCGCGGACTGCGTGAGTTCGGGCGGAACAATTTCAGGAAGTAATCCAGCAAATGCTGGCCACCACATTGCATTGAGCACACCAATGACGGCTGCGATTGCGCATAGAAGTAGCACTGTGGCGTGACCAGATAAGAAGAGGAGTGCCGATGCCCCAACAAAAACACTCCCGATAATGTCTGTGGTGCCCACGACTTGGGCGCGCCCGAATCTATCTGCAACCACACCGCCGATCAGCAAGAACACCACGATGGGCACCATCTGGGCTGTCGTAACAAGGCTCAGAGAAGCCGGAGTCGAGCCAGGCAATCCCAGCACCCCAAAGGCCAGGGCGACAGGGGACATGCCGTTGCCGATATTAGAGATTGCGCGTGCTGTGAGAAGGAAGCGATAGCGCTTGATTTTCCAGAGTGCAGGTAGATCACGGAACATACGTGTCCACAATAGGCTGAACGGATGGACCTGGTGATCGTGTTTTTTACTGCACTCGCAGCGATTGGTGTGTTTTTGATTGCGGCAGGCACAATTGGCAGAGAAGCCCATCGGCTGGACGCATTTTCTCCACGGGTGGTGTATGAGTTTGCAGAGGCAATGGAGTTTGTAGCAGAACGACTCCCAGAGTCAACTCAAGCACGGCTCACCCAAGATGAACTCCATCAATTGCTGTTGGCACATATGCAATGGTTGCGAGCACGAGGTCTGCAGCCAGATCGCATCATGGAGCTTCGTCAAGAAATCACAGATGTTGTGGTGGTTGATGAGACGACTGCGGCAGCATTTTTGCTGGGCGAGGCAGAAAAGATTGGCGTCACAGTGCTTGATGATGTCGATGTTGTGCAGGTTGTCGATGCGCATCTTGAATACTTTGCTGCAATCGGTGCAGTTGGTCCGCAGACATCATTGTAAAAAAGTTGTGATGACTAGATCATCATGTTGAATTGGCTCACCACGCGGTACGCAAGATCAGTATCACCTGCTGCGCTCCACTTGTGTTTGCTGTGTTCAGCAGTGACACGACCCGTCGCAAGTTGAAAAAAAGTAGTGCTATCAAGACTGATAGTGGCGAGTGCGTCAGTTGCGAGGCCATCTGAGACAGCGCCACGGCCGTTAGTGATGGTGCAGTTCAGCGATCGCGGTACAGGTGCAGTGATGTTGAATGCGACGGTTGCGCCTTCTGGTGCGCCGGCACGTTTGCCAACAACAATGGGGATCGTGCGAATGAGTCGATTCAAAGCATGTTTGGCACAACCACCGGCTTCGTTTCCGACGATACCCGTCACTCTGCGCATCTCTTGTTCGTGCAACCAGCAGTCCATAATACGAATGTGCAAAAAGTCTGCCACCGTACCTGGGCCAGTCGGGGTCATTGCTTCGACTGCAAAATATGCGTCGTCGGCATTACGCAATGTGTGAAGTCGAAGTGTAACAAGGTCGTTCCACTCTGCAATCACTTGTGCACCAGAAGATGACCGACGAGAATCGACATCGTTTTCGTTGTTGGCTCCTATGGGGTTTTTAATGTGATCTGCTGACGCAGCAACATGAGTTGTTGGCGGGAGTCGCTGCATCATTCGCTCACCGCCAATGAGATGCGAGAGTGTGTCTTGCACGGACCAGCCAGGCAATTCCGAGGGCATTTTCCACTGCGTCTCGGTGAGTTGAGCGCCAAGTGCGCTCGTTGATGTCCATGTATTTTCTAATAGGTCAATAAGGTCGGTGGGGATCATAGAAGTCTCTTTGGTCGAGTTGTGTTTATGGGGCAGGGTTCATGATTGTCGGCCATTGACGTGCTTCGAGATATGGCTTGAAGATATTGCCGATGACTTGTAGATCATTGTTTGTCTTTGGAGTTTTGATTTCGAATAATCCGGGAAACTTACTGTAGGCAACGGTCATATCCCACAGTTCAAGTGCTCTGTCGGCGGGTGGTACTGGCACAACAACTGGACCAAAGACCGCACGTGCGCCCGGGATGATGATGATCGGTACGCCAAACCCCGCATGAATATTGACCGCATCATCGTGATCGCGACGAACATCATCATGCGTAGTGGGGTCAGCAAGTGCATCGTCCCATGCATTGGTCGGAAGATCGGCTTCCGACAAAAGTTGCATAGCAACAGTTCGGTCGTATGGGCGACGTCCTTCGATGTGCAAGGCTTTTCCGCAGACGTCGTAGTGGCGATCACACCAGTCCATGCTCTGTCGACGCAACCAGGCCGATACTCGCATCTGTGACCATCCGTATGCGATCTCACGTTCCCACGGATGCTTAGAGTCACCCGTCCTGTTCATTTCTTCAAGACTAAAGAAGCGCCAGTTGATAGAGAATCCAAGTTGTTCGCGTACGTCGCGGATCCAGAGCGATGTTTGATATGCGTATGGACAAATTGGATCAAAGAAGAACTCGATGTGTGTTGGCTGCTCTGTCGCTACGACCATGTCTTGCTCCTTTGTCACTGAAAGATACCGTACGCCTAGAACGACCCCGTCACGCAGTTGGGGCTATCGTGGAACACATGGAACGGCCTGGACGATTTGAACATTCCCGATACTTAGGCGATAAACGCACGCAATTGGTATATGACCTAGATGAATGGTCAGATGTTGGCATCATTGACGACATCGTGGAGTCTGGTGTGGGTTTGAGTTTTGGACCAGACACGTTGGCAGAAGCTCGCAATCGTGGCTATACGCAAGCCACATCTGGCACATCACGTCGCCATCGCAAGCCGCGCGCGTGATCGCCTACAAAAAGTAGATGTGCTGAACCACTAAACCAATGGGGGACATGAACGGAACATTTCAATCGGGCGACTTGACGCTCAGTCGATATTTGGTGCGGCCCCCTGGACGACACGTCAATCTTCCTGCAGTTATTTTGTGTCATGGATTTCCGATTGGTCCGCTTGATGCTCGTCAGTCGGCCACTACTTTCCCTCAACTTATTGATCGCATCGCCAACGATCTGGGCTGGGCTGCAATGACCTTTACATTTCGTGGTTGCGGCGAGAGCGAAGGTGATTTTTCGTTGCAGGGATGGATCGATGACTTGCGAGCGGCAATCGATCACATCGAAGAAGAAGTTGCACCGGTCGGAGTGTGGCTCATCGGAACAAACACTGGGGGCTCGTTGGCATTGTGTGCGGCTGCTGACGATCCACGCGTGCGGGGATGCGTCTTGTTGGGTCCGCGTGCCGACTTTGATGACTGGGCGGATCAGCCACGGCGGTTTCTAGAGCACGCGCGAGAGATAGGTGCAATTCGTCACCCGTCGTTTCCGCCTGCGTTTGATGAATGGACTCGCGAACTACGACGATTTCGTCCGATTGATGCTGCGAATCGTTTCGCGCCGCGACCATTACTCGTCATGCATGGTGCCGACGACGAGAGCGTGCCGATCACAGACTCCCGTTCGCTCGTTGAGTCACACGGCGCCGCAGAACTTCGTGTGATTACGGGTGCTGGTCATCGATTGCGTCATGATCCACGAGCAATCGCTGTGCTGATGGGGTGGCTCGACCGTCAGCGTGTGACGGCTTAGTTAGTTAGCGCTATGCCCGGTGGGGTGCGCAACATGCCATGCGTATGCCGATGAAATGATGTCATCAAGTGAACGTGTGGCGACAAACCCTAATTTTTCGGCTGCCAACATTGTTGTGGCGTAGCACTCAGACGGATCACCAGCACGTCGCGGTTGAATGACATGTGGAACAGGCTTTCCGGTAATGCGTTCTGTGGCTTGAAGAATTTCTAACACCGAAGTTCCGTGACCGGTGCCAACATTGCAGACCAGAGTTTGCCCACCGTTGGATAAATAGTCAAGTGCTGCTACGTGTGATGCAGCAAGATCTTCTACGTGGATGTAGTCACGCACGCCTGTTCCGTCTGGCGTGGGGTAGTCGTCGCCAAAGACATTGAGGGCAGGTGACGCACCCAAGACTGCTTTCATGACGTGTGGCATTAAATTTTGAGAGAAGCGCCAGTCTTCTCCGAGTGTTGAGTCACTGCTTGCTCCGGCAGCATTGAAATATCTCAGACTGACGCTACGCAAGTTGCGCGTTTGGCCATACCAATGCAGCAAGTGTTCAATCATGAGTTTTGTTTCGGCATAGACGCTTTCGCAGCGAACTGCGGATGCCTCACTGACTGGAACAGAATCAGGTGTGCCGTAGATGGCTGCAGTTGATGAAAACACAAAACGTGTCACTCCACATGCAGTAATAGCGTCGATGAGTTTTTGTGAACCAGTGACATTGTTGTCGAAGTACTTGCCAGGATTTTCCATTGATTCGCCAACAGCTTTGTAGGCGGCAAAGTGAACGACCTCGTCAATGTCATTATCGCGACAGATTTGAGTCACAAGATCTGTGTTGGCGACATTGCCCACAACCAGGGGGGTATCGCCAACGGCCGCAGCATGGCCGTTTTCGAGTGAGTCAAGTACCACGACGGATCGCCCTGTTGACCGCAAGAGTCGAGTCGTAATGGAGCCGATATATCCAGCACCGCCGGTCACGAGGGTAGTCATACGCCAATGACGCTATCGCAGGGGCTTGTCTTGCTTGTCTCGCCCTGCTGCTTTTTGCGCTTTTTTTGTTGCCCGCACCTTGAGCAGGGTCTCGGGAGACGTGATGTCGGCAACTGTGCGGAACTTGGTGTCGCCAAACTCTCCAGCAGCAGCTTTCCAGCCAAGCAGTTTGATGTCCATGCGTTTAGCGATGAGCGCAACAAAGATTTGTGATTTTTCTTCTCCGTAGCCCGGAAGAACGCGAAGGCGAGCCATCAGTTCTTGAGCAGTTGTGATGTCGGCCCACATGTTTTCTGCTTTTCCTTTGTAGTCACGCACAAGTACCTTGCAAACATCGTGAATACGTTTGGCCATTGAGGCAGGAAAACGGTGAATTGCTGGCTTTTGTAAACAGATGGCGAGCAAATCATCAGGGTTCATCTCGGCAATTTTTTTGATGTTGAAGTGACCGAGTCGAGTTTTCAATGTGAACGGGCCAGCAAAAGCCCACTCCATAGGAACTTGCTGATCAAGCAATAAGCCAATCAGTAACGCAGATGGGTTGGCATTGAGCATGGCATCGGCTTTTACGTTGCCGGTGATGAAAAGAGTTCCAGATGTTGAAGATGATGTCATATGTCAGTCGAGCACAAGTCCGTGTGCTGCGTCGGGGTCGATGCCACTAGTGGCGATTGCCTGAGCAACAATATCGGACGTCACCCCATTGGTGCCAACAAGAGCGTTGAGAGTGGCCACCACAATATGGGCACTATCGATTTCGAAGTAGCGGCGAAGAGTGTCTCGGGTGTCGCTACGACCAACACCGTCTGTTCCGAGCGAAACAAATGGCCGAGAGACATGATTTGCAATTTGTTCTGGCACGATGCGCATGAAATCCGAGACGGCAATCACGGGACTGTCTGATTCACCTAGTAGTTGGGCAACAAGTGAGACCTGTCGTTCTTCTGTGGGGTGCAAGCGGTTGAATCGTTCGACTGACATGGCGTCTTGACGCAGCGCTTTATACGAAGTTGCCGACCAGAGGTCAACGCTGATGCCATATGTATTGAGCAATACTGATGCCGCTTCGCGGGCAGCCAGATTGGCGGAGCCAGAAAACACAAGTGACGCATGAACATGAGCAGTGGGGCTCGGCGCCCATTGATAGAGACCACTAGTAATTTGGGCAGCGGTGACACCAGTTGGTCGCGCGGGCATTGGCTGGTTCTCGTTATAGAGCGCGATGTAATAAAAAATATCTTCTGGTGCATCGCCATACATGCGCTCTAATCCGCTTTTGATAATCGCGCTCACTTCGTAGGCGAATGCGGGGTCATATGCCTGACATGCAGGCACGGTAGATGCCAATAACAAACTATGGCCATCTTGATGTTGCAGACCTTCGCCCTGAAGCGTGGTGCGACCTGCAGTTGCTCCGAGTAAGAATCCTCGTGTGCGTGCGTCTGCTGCTTGCCAGATCAGATCACCAACGCGCTGAAATCCAAACATCGAATAAAAAATGTAGAAAGGAACCATCGGAACACCGCGCGTGGCATATGCAGTGCCAGCAGCAATGAAACTCGACATCGCGCCTGCCTCGGTGATGCCCTCTTCAAGAATCTGTCCTTTTGTTGACTCGGCATATGACAACAGCAAAGCGTGATCGACTGGTTCGTATTTTTGTCCTTGTGATGCATAGATCTTGAGTTCGCGAAACAGTGAGTCCATGCCGAATGTACGTGCTTCATCGGGAACAATCGGAACAATGCGTTGTCCGATGTTTTCGTCGCGAGCGAGATTGCGTAACAGGCGCGTGAATCCCATTGTCGTACTCACGCTTTGTTCGTTAGAGCCGGCATCAAACTCTTCAAAGGCACTGTCGAGCGGAAGCGAGATTGGTCGGCGGATGCGCACAATCCGTCGCGGCAACGAACCACCCAAGGCACGACGGCGTTCCATCATGTATTGGTATTCAACTGAATCAGCGGCTGGTCGAAAATACGGTGGGTCCTCGGCTTCTAGTGCGGCATCTGGGATTTCTTCTTCAAGGTGAAGGCGCGTGCGCATTGCACGCAACTGCTCGAGGTTCATTTTTTTTATTTGATGTGTTGCGTTGCGCCCTTCAATGTCAGGTCCAAGTGTCCAGCCCTTGATTGTTTTGCACAAAATTACTGTTGGCCGACCTGAGCCCAGGTTCTCAACAGCCGTGCGATATGCCGCATACAACTTGCGATAGTCGTGTCCACCGCGCGGCAACGAGATGAGTTCATCATCTGTGAGGTGCGACACCATTTGTCGTAATCGTGAGTCAGGACCAAAGAAGTGTTCGCGAATGTATGAGCCGTCTTCTACTGAATAGCGCTGAAACTCACCGTCCACAGTGGAGTTCATCTGGTTCAACAACACTCCGTCCATGTCTTGAGCCAAAAGATCGTCCCACTTAGAACCCCAAATGACTTTGATGACGTTCCAGCCTGCTCCACGAAACACAGCCTCGAGTTCTTGGATGATTTTGCCATTACCGCGCACAGGACCATCGAGGCGTTGCAAGTTGCAATTAACGACAAAGACAAGATTGTCAAGATGTTCGCGCGCGGCTAAAGATAACGCGCCAAGTGTTTCTGGTTCATCGGTCTCGCCATCTCCGATGAAAGCCCACACTCGACTCGCCGATGTGTCGTCAATTTCTCGATTGTGCAGGTATCGATTGAAGCGAGCCTGGTAGAGCGCAGTCAATGGTCCGAGTCCCATTGAGACTGTGGGGAATTCCCAGAAGTCAGACATCAAACGCGGGTGTGGATAGCTGCTGAGTCCGTGTCCGTCCCGACCAATCTCGCGACGGAAATGATCTAGGTCGTCCTCTGTGAGTCTGCCTTCAAGAAACGCACGGGCGTATACGCCAGGGGCGGCATGGCCTTGAAAATACACATGATCACCTGCGTTGCCGTCGTCTTTGCCGCGGAAGAAATGATTAAAACCGATCTCATACAAACTTGCTGAACTTGCAAATGTTGAAAGGTGTCCACCGATTCCTTCGGCGATGTGATTAGCGCGTGACACCATGGCGGCTGCGTTCCAGCGGATGTAGGCACGAATTCTTCGCTCAATATGTTCGTCGCCCGGAAACCATGGTTCGCTCTCGCGAGGGATGGTGTTGACATATGGTGTGCTGACCGTCGCCGGAAAACTTACTTGGGATTGTTGGGCACGTTCGAGCAGTCGAGAAAGCAAATATCGCGCTCGGTTTTTTCCGCTCGCGTCAACGACCGCATCAAGGGAGTCAAGCCATTCCTGTGTTTCGCCAGGATCAGTGTCGGGGAGTTGATGCATTGAACCGTCAAATATCACACTCGCATTGTTACACGATTTACCGTGATGTCAGCCGTTACTTGTCGCTAAAGACACCATCAGGGTGCTGCGATGGTGAATACTTTTGGCGTGGTTCATCCAAATGTCGCCAACGAAGACACAGATGTTGTGGTGGTGTATACCGATGGTGCCTGTTCCGGTAATCCCGGACCTGGCGGATGGGCGTGGGCAGTGTCGCCAACTGGTGATCCAATGGGTTCTGGAGGCGAAGCTCACACCACGAATCAGCGCATGGAGGTGAGCGCAGCGTATTTTGCTGTGCAGCACTTTGCTGCGAATGATTGCATTATTCGGATTGTCTCCGACAGCACATATGTTGTGAAATGCTTCAACGACAAATGGTGGGAGGGATGGATTCGGCGCGGCTGGAAGAACTCACAGCGCGAGCCAGTGGCGAATCAAGATATTTGGAAACCATTTATCGAACTCGTCACCACTCGGGGTCGCGTGGAGTTCGTCTGGGTCAAGGGACACAGCGGAGACCCCATGAATGATCTCGTAGATCTACTGGCGGTGGCCGCGATTGGGTCCGTTTAGACAATTCATGCCCTGACTGCGTAGCCTATGAGGCATGGATATTTCAGGAGTTAGCGCAATTGTCACGGGTGGAGCATCAGGAATTGGAGCGGCCACTGTTCGGGCGCTGGCCGCACTAGGAGCAAAGGTGGTGATTGCAGACCTTGATCGCCAAGCAGAGCAAGGAAACGCTTTGGCAAAAGAAACTGGTGGTGCTTTTTGTGCAGTTGATGTCACCAAGACACAAGATCTGATTAGCGCGGTTGAGATGGCCAAGTCAATGGGGCCACTGCGAGTCTTAGTGAACTCAGCAGGCATCGGCTGGGCACAGCGCACAGTCGGCAGAGACGGACAATACGAGTCTGCTGCCAACATCGACGCATTTCGCAAAGTCATTGAGATCAACTTGATCGGAACATTTGACGCTATTCGTATTGCAGCAACTGCAATGAGCCAAACTGAGCCACTTGAGTTTGGTGAGCGCGGAGCAATTGTCAACATTGCATCTGTCGCTGCATTTGATGGTCAGATCGGTCAGAGTGCGTATTCGGCATCAAAGGGTGGCGTCGTCGGAATGACATTGCCAGTTGCTCGAGATCTGTCAGCGGTTGGCATTCGTGTCAATACAGTTGCTCCCGGATTGATCGATACACCGATCTATGGCGAAGGCGAAGGAAGCGAAGCGTTCAAGGCAAACTTGCAAAAGGGTGTGCTGTTTCCGCAGCGACTCGGAGATCCGTCACAGTTGGCATCGATGGTTGTTGAGTGCATCACCAACAGTTACATGAACGCCGAAACAATCAGAGTAGATGGTGGCATTCGTATGCCGCCAAAATGAGTGCTCGCTAGATAGTTTCTCCAACGTGCCGTGACCATTCCTGATCACTTACTGCCAGACGAAAACGATGCTCGCCTGCGTGTTGGTGCGCGACCTTTGCCGATCAATCAGTGGGTGTCAGAAGTTGACGAGCAGTGGCAACACGACATTGATCTAAAAAAACATTTGTTAGTCAGTCGACATGCCGATGTCGTGGGTTGCGTTGCCGGAAACGATGAAGCCTGTGAAGAAACTGCTCAGGGCATCGCAGAGTCACTTGGTCTTGCTCAGGACAAAACAAAACGCGGAATCAATGCCTTGGAGGATGTGGTTGCACGCGTGGCAGACGATGTGTGTATCTTGACGATTAATCCTGCTGCCGAACTGGTGTTGTCTGCTGGCGTATTGTGTGCGCCGAACCGCTGGCAACTTGCTCAGAAGTTGGGTCGACCAATGCAGGCGGTTCATGCGCCAGTTGCGCGCTACGACACTGATTTGGCTCGCCCGGTTGATGCATTTTTGACTCGGTTAGCAGTTGATCGCCCAATGTGGCGCACGAATTGGGGAATCGTCAACGACGCAACTTTTTTTCAACCCCTGATTCCGCCGGCGACACCCGAGATGAGCCCAGGTGATCTTTTCTTGCGCGTGGAGTTTCAGACGCTTCGCCGCCTACCAGCATCTGGTGCTGTGGTATTTACGATTCGCACGTTTCAAGAACAGCTCAGCGATCTTGTGGCACGCGTACCGCGCATGGCAGAAGTGCTTGCACAGTTGATTGATTCACTGCCCGACAATGTGGCGCAGTACAAAAGTATTGCTCCGTATCGTGAGTCACTGATTACGTGGTGTAGTCAGCATTAATTCGCACGTAGCCCGCGGTGAGATCGCAGCCCCAGACAGTTGCTTGCCCTTGAGAGATGTTGAGGCTGACATGAATGCGCACAGTGTCGCCCCGCATGTATGCAGAGAGTTGTTCAAGGCCCTCTTCAGTGATGGCGGTGGGGTAGACCTCTTGATTTGCAAATCTGATCACGACGGTTTCTTGATTGATGTCGGTGTCGTCACTGCACTTGCCAATAGCCATTGCAACGCGACCCCAATTAGGGTCTGCTCCGTGTACGGCAGTTTTGACAAGCGGCGAGTTGACGATTGACTTTGCGACACGTTTGGCTTGGTCGTTGTCGCGAGCCCCGTCAATGATGACTTCAATGAGTTTTTCTGCACCTTCTCCGTCGCGAGCCACTTGTTGTGTGAGTGAAAGCAGTACGTCGTGTAGCGCATCACCAAAGGCTGCGTGATTGACTGCTGCGACTACGCCACTTGACAAGATAATGGCTGTGTCGCTTGTTGATGTATCGGTATCAATCGACAAACAATTTAGAGTGCGATCGACGGTACTGCGAAGCATTAGGTCAAGTGCTGGTGCGTCTATTGCTGCATCGGTAAAAACCATTGCAATCAAAGTCGCCATATTCGGCTCGATCATTCCGACGCCTTTTGCGACTCCCACGACGCGTGCAGCAGAACCAGCAATTGTGGCACTTGCAATTTTTGCAACAGTGTCGGTTGTCATGATTGCACGTGCAATATCATCAGCACTTGTGGTGTTGTGTCCTTGCATCGCAGCGATTCCGGTACGGATGTGATTCATGGGCAATGTTCGACCAATGACGCCAGTTGATGCGATCAGAACATTGTCATCTGCGAGACCGAGTTGTTTTGCCACGAGATGGCTTATTTCGGTTGAGTCATTGAGTCCTTGTTGACCAGTGGCGACGTTGGCGTTTTTAGAAATCACGACAACGGCGTGAGCGGATGAGCGTCGTTGGCGAGATACCAGCACGCTTGGTCCGGCAAAGCGGCTTTGTGTAAAAACTGCCGCAGAAGTGGGTTCACCGCGGGCAAGAACTACCGTGAAGTCATCGGTGTCGTCCTTGATGCCAATATTGGCAACGTAGGCGGTGAATCCCTCTGGCAGTGGCGTAGTCACGCATTGTTGTTTAGCACCCGCAGGCAGTGTCTGACGGTTTACGCTGTGAAGATGCGCACAGTCATCAAGAATGGCCATGTCATCAACGCGTGGCAGCGCTCTGAGGCCGATGTGGTGGTGAGCGATGGTCGCATTGAGGCCGTCATTGAGCGCAATGGCGGACCGGGCGTCGTGGTGGGCAGTTCAGATGCCGTCATTGACGCCACAGATTGCCTTGTGATTCCGGGTGGGGTAGACGCCCATGTTCATATGCAAC
Source organism: Acidimicrobiaceae bacterium (assembly GCA_947488685.1). Taxonomy (GTDB): domain Bacteria; phylum Actinomycetota; class Acidimicrobiia; order Acidimicrobiales; family Ilumatobacteraceae; genus UBA2093. Next base: position 11,761 of record CANLAH010000030.1, read on the forward strand.
TTGATACTGGTACGACAGTTTCATCTGACACATTTTTTACGGGCTCGGTGGCGGCAGCCTGTGGCGGAACCACCACGATCTTGGACTTTGCCGAGCAGCGCGCAGGCGGCAATGTTCTGGCCAGTTTTGAGCGCCGCTATGCCGAGGCGGAATCGCAATGTGTCGTGGATTGGGGACTCCACCAAGTTCTCGGCGGAGTCGATGCTCAGTCACTTGTTGATGCACGCTCACTGATCGAGCGAGAAGGTGTGTCATCAATCAAATTATTCATGGCGTATCCGGGTCGTTTGTATAGCGATGACGGACAGATGCTGCGGGCATTACAGATGTGTTCAGAGACTGGGATGATGGCGATGGTGCATGCCGAAAATGGTCTTGCCATTGACGTATTGATCGAACAGGCCATTGCCGCCGGAAACACTGCACCCGCATTTCATGCTCTCACTCGTCCAGCAATACTTGAAGCAGAGGCAGTACATCGTGCCGCTGTGCTGTCGCGCGTTGCTGGTGGAGCACCGCTCTACATTGTGCATGTCTCGAGCTCTGATGCGTTAGCCGAAGTTCGAGCGGCTCGCCGTAATGGAACCAATATTTTTGCAGAGACCTGCCCACAGTATTTGCATCTGTCTCTAGAAAAAACATTAGGTAAAGGTTGGCCAGAAGGAGCGGGATACATCTGTTCAACTCCGTTGCGGCCCGAACACGAAACGCATCACACTGATCTCTGGAACGGACTTCGAGAAGATGAACTAGCGGTGGTTAGCACTGATCATTGTCCGTTTTGTTTGCGCGAACAAAAACTCATGAACGGTGAGTCTTTTGACCGAGTACCTAATGGCATTGGTGGAGTAGAACATCGATTAGATCTCATCTATCAGGGAGTAGTGAGCGGCGAGATCAGTCTTGAGCGTTGGGTTGAAGTGTGCGCAACTGCACCGTCACGATTATTTGGCCTCGACACAAAGGGAGTAATCGGCGTGGGGTTTGATGCCGACATTGTGGTGTATGACCCAGCAGCGAGCACAACAATAAGCGCAGCGACGCACCATATGAATCTAGATTATTCTGCGTATGAAGGATTTGTCCTGCAGGGTGGCGTACGCACAGTCATGTCGCGCGGTGATGTGATTGTTGATCGCGGAGTTGTGAGTGCTAGCGCTGGGCGCGGTAAATATATGCGAAGGCGAGTGCCTGCGTTGTTGCGTTAACGCAACCTACTCGAATTTTTGGACAAGTTTTTCGAGAGTCTTCTCGATGTTCTTGCCATTTTTTTGTGGAGACCGCATGATGCGGAGCACTAGTGGAGACCGAGAATTATTCCAGTCAAACTGTTCGGTGACTTCAGTTGCTCCGTCAACAGGGGTGAGTATGTAGCGCCAAATATGGCCGCCCATATGACGCCACGCAATTTGTTTTCCTTCGACAAACTCCACAACAGTGTTAGTTATTTTGTACGACACTCCCATGTGCATGCTCATCCCAAAAGTTGCATCAAGGGCGAGCCGTTCTGGTCCGCCAGATTGGGCAGACTTGATGGTGTCACTGCCATCAATCTCGCCATGACGTCGTGGGTCGGCAAGAAGATCAAAGATTGCTCCAGGTGGTGATGCAACGACGCGACTACGTGAAACTATTTTTGCTGGATTAGGTGAACTCATGTCCACAGTTTGGCAGACTCTGCAACAGCCTGAGCACATCTGCGGCCCGAAAACATTGCTCCTTGAATTGAGCCGGTATCGCGATGATCGCCGCACACAAACAGTCCATCACCAAGGGAGACTGATTTTTTGTGATGGAACGGCGGATCTTGTCCTGGCTGACCATGGGGAATGCGATATGTCCGCAGATGCTTCCATGAATCAACTTGAGATCCCCACCAACTGCGTAATTGCACGCGTGCGAGATGCTCAAGATCACCGTCGCAAACGCCAGGCATTGCCGCTGCAATTAAGTGTTGGCCGTATGGCGCATACTGACGCGCAGTGTTAGACATCACAGCAACATTGAGTACAGGACCTTGACCACCACCATCAAGAACAATGTAGGAGCCATCCACCGGAGCAGATTTTGCTGCAAAGTACACACAGCCTGCTGATCGGGATGCAACTGGTGGCAGGCCCAAGAGGCGCGATGCAACAGGACCTTGCGTTGCCACGATGATGGCGCGAGATGAAATGCGGTGACCGCCTGACACGGTGACTTCGTGGGGCGATATAGATGTGATAGTCGTATTGAGATGAATCGGTGTGCGCAAAATGCGCGAAGCAAGTTGATCAGAGATCGCACCCATGCCCGCTGCCGGAACACCGACGTCACCATCAGCAAGAGTACGAAAAATAATGTCAAACATTCGTCGTGATGTTCCGAGCGACGGATCAAGTTGGATGCCACCAACTAGTGGCCGAAAAAAGCGTTCAATAATCTGAGAAGAAAACCCCTGAGCACGAAGTGCCGATGCTGTGGGTAGATCGTCTCCACGCAATAAAGAACGGGGCTCGGCGCGCAGTAATCGACTGCGCAATAGCGCGACGCGAGCCTTATCGCCGACTGTTCCGATTGGGGCGAGTGCCGTCGACACCAATGTTTTTGGTCGGCGAACAGGGTCGCCAACGACCGTGCCTTTGCCGTCTCTCCAAACGAGTGCCCCAGGTTCAAACAGTTGCAGGTCAAGTTCTGCAAGATTGAGGTGACGATGTAATTCTGGGTACGCAGTGAGCAAGACTTGAAATCCGCGATCCAGCAGGAAACCATCGACATGATCTGTTCGCACACGACCACCAACTCCATCACTTTCTTCAAGCACAATGGCGTTGAGATTGTGTTGCTCAAGAACTTTTGCAGCAACTAATCCTGCTAAACCAGCGCCAACGATGACAACATCGGCGGAGTCTGGCAAAGCCGCAGTATTGCTCATTTGTTGAGGAGTGCGCGCAGAGCAACCTCGAGTGTTGGATGCTCAAATTTGTATCCGTCTGCTTGTAATACCTGTGGCAGAACTCGTTGCCCCGTAAACAATAGAGCGTTTGCCAACTCTGTTCCAAGCAAGAGTTTTGGACCAAATGTCGGAATTGGCAACACCGCAGGACGACCAAGAACCGAACCGAGAACACTAGTAAATGCAGAGTTGGTGACGGGTTCTGGTGCAGTGAGATTGACTGGACCACTGACGCTTGAATTCAAGAGATGAATGATCGCACCAACTTCGTCCGTGATTGAGATCCAGCTTTGCCATTGGCGACCATTGCCAAATTTTCCGCCAAGACCTAATTTAAATAATGGCAGTTGTTTTTTTAGAGCACCGCCATCTGGTGATAAAACTATTCCTGTTCGCAACAATACGGTGCGGATTTTGGCCTGCACTGCGGGGGCGGTTGACTCTTCCCATGCCGTGCAGACATCCGCTAAAAAGCCGCGAGCAGTTGTGCTTGACTCAGTCAGTTCTTCGTCGTTACGTGGACCATAGATTCCGATTGCGGAAGATGACAAAAATACCGATGGGGGAGTATCCATTGCGCCAAGAGTTTTTGCCAAGAGCGATGTTCCAAGAGTTCTGCTTTGAAGGATTTCTTTCTTGTAGTCATCGGTCCAACGCTTGTCGCCGATTCCGGCACCAGCAAGATGCACGACCGCATTGATTCCCTGCAGTGCAGCGGCATCAATGGTTCCGGCATGTGGATTCCACAAAACGGTGTTTGCCTGCGTTGTTGCAACACGCACCGCACGAAGCACAGTGTGCCCATCTTTGTTGAGCCGTTCGCACAATGCAGAGCCGATTAGTCCAGAAGAGCCAGTGACAAGAACTTTCATAGAGCACAGGTTACGAGGGTTGAGAAGTAGTGGCTAATCATGCCCCTAGGAATACCAAAACTGGCTAGATTTCTACTCGCGTTCCTACTTCGAAGACTCGGTCAATAGGCAAGTTGAAGAATCGCGCAGCGCTATCGGCACCACGATTGAGGAAGACAAAGAGATGTTCTTGCAGTGGGTTCATGCCAGGGACTTTTCCGGCGATGATTGATTCATGCCCGAGAAAATAAGTGACGTCATCCGGGGTGAAGTCAAGGCCAAAGTGTTCGATTGAGGCCAGGGCTTGTGAGACATCGGGTTCTTCCATAAAACCAAAATTGAGTTGCACTTGAAATACGCCAGGAGAAATCTTGGTAATGACTGCTCGGTCTGCAGCATTTATGCGCGGGCTATCACTAGTGATAACAGAAACAATGAGCGTGGTGTTGTGGAGCACTTTATTGTGTCGCAAGTTATTCACAAGTGCTGGTGGGGCGCCAACAAGATCTTTAAACATGAAGACAGCGGTTCCGGTAACACGTTTAATGCCATCGGTTTCGTCAAGGAAATCAACGAGTTTTTGTTCTCCGCGATGAATACGAAGTGCAACCAGCGC
>CANLAH010000031.1 GCA_947488685.1 Acidimicrobiaceae bacterium
GCTCGTAGACGGAGAAATCGGCCCAACTAAATTAGATGTTCAAATGCTTGATCACTTGCGTGCAAACCTTGTTGCCCACACCGTTGTTGCTACCAAACAAGACAAAGTGAAATCACTCAAGCGCGATGCCAGAAGAATAGAACTTGCTGCTGGCTGTCAACTAGATCCCAATGATGTGGTGTGGGTGAGCGCGACAAGCGGTGTCGGAATCGATGATCTGCGCACAATCGTCAATACGCATCTAAAAATTGTCTCAAACAAGCAGGGATCTGCAAAAGCTTAAGTGCTAGAAAGAAAGTATGAAATCACAACGACCCGACAAAGCACCAGTCTCCGTTTCGCAAGAAATTGCCGCAGCACCAGAACGCATTTGGGCTCTAGTGACAGATCTTCCGCGCATGGGCGAATGGTCGCCAGAGAATAAAGGCGGCGAGTGGTCTGAAGGTGCAACTGGACCAGCACTTGGCGCACGTTTCAAAGGAAAAAACAGCAATAAGAATCGCAAGTGGAGCACAACAGTCGAAGTAATTGCTTTTGATGCACCAACTAAGTTTGCCTTTGCATTGCGGGTGGGCAAGTCGCATTGGTGCGACTGGGTGTTTGAGATCGAGCCAACAGCTACTGGCTCGCGCGTGACGCACTCATGGATAGATCGCCGCGGCAAATTCAATGACTGGCTTGGTGGCATTATTAGCAAAGTTGACAACCGTGCCGAACACAACGGAAAAAATATGGCGACTACACTTTCTGCATTAGCGGCGACTGCAGTGTCAGACGCTCACTAGGCGACTAAGACTCCTAATCTGTTTCAGTTGTGTAGACAAATCGCAAAGTGCGCTGAAGTGGTTGTGATGTTGACACGAGTATCTGGTTTGGATGTGCGTCGTCTAGTGAATTAGGTGGACCAGACATCGGCTCGACACAAAAAGCATGTGCTGGCTGGGTGTAGAGCATCCAATGCGAGCAGTCGCTCTGTAGTGTGAGTCGGTCGTGGCCATTGCTGAGAGTTGGTGCAGATCGTGCATGCATAAAGCAATCGTCCCAGGGTTGTTGGGTGGGCGGCATTGCGATTGTGCTGACGATGTTGTCTGGGTCACGGCGCAACATAGTGTCAAAGTTGCTCTGCAGTTTCCATGTTTTTAAGAACCACGGATGCCAACCCAACAGCGCAGGCCACGTACCGTTGCTGCTGTTCACGGCGAGCGTGCAGGTTATTTCGTGTTGGTCAACACTGATGGTGTGTTCGCACCAACCATCAAATGGCCAAGGAGACACGAAGTCATATCGCAAGGTAATCGATGCGGTGGAATGCTCGACAACAGACCATGCATCACTAAACGTCAGACCATGAATGGCGTGCGGAGAATCATTGGCCACAAATACGTGCTTGTTATTGCGATGAGTAAAAGTTGCATTGCGCAGCCGGCCAGCCCATGGCGCCATGACGTAGTTGCCCCATGCTGTCGGAGCATCTGATCCTCTAGAGGCACTTTCAACGAGTAGCGGATGTCCATGTACTTCTGCTCGCGTCATTCGTCCACCATGTTGTGGTGACACCCAGACTGAAAAAATAGGAGAAGAAATATTAAGGTCAGGTAACACGGGAGGACTCTTTGCGCGTTGTTCGACGCCACACCCAGGCCAGCATAAAAATGAGCAGCAAAATAAAGGGCAAGTTGCTGAGGCGTGAGTAGAGGGTGCGACCATCACGTAAGTCAATACTCTGAATAATCACCTTCTGTTCAGAAACTTTTGTGCGATGCAATACTTTTCCGGTAGGTGAAATGAACGCGCTGAAACCAGTCGGAGATACTTGAGCGACCCATCGATCTTGCTCCATTGCTCGCAAGCGAGAAGACGCAAGTTGTTGCGTCTGAAGAACAGTCCATGTGTAACTTGATCCGTTTGTTGGGTTCATGATGAACGATGCGTCACGAGCAATACCTTCATTGGCGCGACCACCAAAAAACACTTCCCACGAAATAACTACTGCGGCGCGCGTCATTCCGAGATCCAAGATTGCTGGGTCTTTTCCGGCGACGGCATCGCGAGGGACGAGATCTGTCGGAGCACCAAGAGTTTCGAGCAACGATCGCATCGGCATGAATTCACCAAAAGGCACTCGGCGTTTTTTGTCGTAGCGACTTGTTATCGCGCCGTCAGGCATGACCACAACTTGGGCATTTGTAAAGGCCTGCGAACCTGCGTCTTCGGTGATGCCGACAGAGATTGGCACGGCGAGACGCTTTGCTTGTTCGACTACGAGGGTGAGCTCTTGGCTATCGGCAAATGCGGGCACGTTGATGACATTCTCGGGCCAGATCACGAGTTGAACTTTGTCATCGACAGAAATGGCGGCAGTGGCAGCAATATGTTTGTCAAAGACTTCTCGAGGATCTGAATCGACTGCATGGGTGCCTTGTTCACCGCCGCCTTGCACAAGGGCGACCTTGAGTTGTGTGCCAGTTGATGACACGGGCGAATAGACAACACCGATCACAATCAGCAAGGCGATGAAGGCTGAGATTCGCAGACGATGTCGTCCGAACCCTAAACGAAACACGCAAAAAGTGATCAGAATTACTCCACCAAGTGGCGCAAGATGTGCCAACGGACTCGACGCTTGTGAAATGCCAAGTGAAGCAAGTGGCACGCCTCCGAACGGAAACGAAAAACGTAAGACTTCTGCGAGAGTGTGAGTGCAAGACAATGCAAACGCACGATGCGTGGATGAATTTTTGCCGATAACACCACCAATGACTGCTGCGAGTCCATGGAGTAACGAAAAAACAACAACAGCAATCGGATACCCAGGCGCGGTCAGAAACCACATCCACACCCAACCCAATGACAGCCAACCAACTCCAAAGATCCATCCAGTAAAGAAGCGTTTGCGCGTTGACATTGTGTCGTGAATAACTAACGGTGCGTAGATCGCAATACCAATGAATGCGAGTGGCCACCAACCCCATGGCGGCATAGAGAGAGCAACAAGAAGTCCAGCGACTAATGGCCTGATGCGGCTTTTCATGACTGAAGTATTGCTTGTGCAGTTGCGTGTGCCTGTTGAACGCATGCCGGGATGCCGATACCTCGATAACTTGCGCCTGCAAGATGCACATGCGGAGCGGTCAGGGCGAGTGAGGCTTCGATTTCGGCAAGTCGCACAAAATGATGGGGGCGATACTGCGGAAAAGATTCAGGCCACCGAGTGATGCGAGTTTCTTGAGCAACAACATCAATATCAAGGTGATGCTTGAGGTCTGCCAGTGTGAGATTGATGATGGCGTCGTCAGTGAGTGATTGGGTGTCGACTCCGTCACGGCCAACCGATGCGCGCACGATCATTGCATCATCGGGCGTTTTCCAGTGTGCCCACTTGTTTGAGCCAAACGAAACAGCAGTCACCCATCGTTGATCGGGCTTTGGCACAAGATAGCCAGCACTTGTGAGTGAGTGTTTCCATTGCGATCGGGGGATAGCCAGTGTCACCATGACAACCGATGCATGAGACCACTTCGACAAATGTTGTGATGCAAATGGATCGAGTTGCCAAAGCAATGGAGCGGTATGTCGAGCAGGGCTCGCCAGCACGATCGCATCGGCTGAGTGTGCGCCGTTGGTGCAGTGCACCACATACGCCGAGTCCCCGGATTTTTCGATCTGTGTGACAGCAGAGTCAAGAATGATCCGTGCACCGAGTTCTTGTATTCGTTTAGCAACAGCCGTCACGAGGGATTCCATGCCGCCGATTGGAGATTCAAAGATGGGTCCAGTTGATGGAGTTTTTGAGCGCGCAGTGCGTGCAGCAAGCAACATGCTGCGTTGGTTCATCAACGCAGAAATTTGGGGGACAGATTCGAGACTAAAGTTGTCCGTGTCTGCTGCATAAATACTTCCGACAAGGGGATCAACAAGTAATTCTTGGACTTCTCGTCCGAATCGCTTGCGCACAACATAGCCAATGCAGTCTTTTGTGTCAGTTGTACGAGGAAGAAGTGGTTCGATAGCAGCACGGGCTTTACCACGAGATGAAAACAAACCACTTGTTGCAAAAGATTTTATATTGGCCGGAACTCCGAGCATGAGGTCGGTCGGGATGGGATGCAAACCGTTATGCCATACATGAGCACCAACGGCGCGTGGAGAAGTGAGTGACGCTGCGAGCCCGACGTCGCGAGCAAGCGTGCTAGCCCACGGAACACGTGAAAGAAATGCATCTGCACCTTCGTCGACTGCGTTGAGCCCGGCAAATGAAGAAGTACGAATAACACCACCAATGCGTGAACTGGATTCAAGAACAACAACATCAATGGGTTGCGTTGTTGTCGTTAAAAGACTGTAGGCCGTGGCGAGCCCAGTGATTCCGGCTCCCACAACGACGATTCGCTGTGGAGGAATCATGCGTCGATGACTCGTTGAGCGAGTGCAGACATCACCGCAGAGTCATCATTGACACATGCGGTGCGGGCGAATTTCAGCCCGAGTGCTTGCGCTGCGTGTTCTGCCTCTATATCTAGGTCATACAGAACTTCTAGATGATCTGCGACAAAACCACATGCGCAGATAAGCACACCATCTACTGGTTCGTCTGTTGAACGCGTCGCTCCGAGATCTTGAATAACTGCCAAAATATCAGGACCAATCCATGGCTCGGGAGTGCGACCAGCAGACTGCCACGCAATAGACCATTGTGACCATTGTGATAATCCAACTGCAGATGCAACAGCCGTAGCGGTAGCGCGTAATTCTTCTGGGTATGGATCTCCGGCGTCGATGATTCGCTGAGGCAACGAGTGTGCAGTGAAAAGCACTTTTGTTCGCTGGGGCAGACTCGACAGTTTGAGCCGCATATCAGTTGCTAAGAAATCAATGAAGGCGGGTTCTGTTGCCCACGACGTGACGGCTTTGACACTTATTCCGTGAGGTCGTGCCGCTTCTTCTGCGCGGCCCACGTATTGGCCAATCGAGAAAGATGAAAAATGGGGCGCAAGCACGAGCGCGGTGATATGCGTGAATCCCTGCGCGGCAATGTCTGCAACTGCTTCTTCGATAAATGGCGTGGCGTGTTTGAGTCCTAAAAATACGGTGTACGTATCAGGGCTTTGAGCGTCGAGGGCACGTTGCAACGCAGTTTGTTGTGCCTCGGTGAGTTGTTTCAACGGAGACAAACCACCGATTGCCTCATAGCGATTGGAGAGATCTTGTAGTTGTTCGTCCGTTGGCGCACGACCGCGCCGAATGTCTGTGTAGTACGGCAGGATTTCTTCTTTGCTACGCGGGGTTCCGTATGCCATCAATAACACAGCAGTTTTTTGCGAAGGTGCTGTCATTGCGAAGTTCTTTCGTGTACGCGTTGCACGACGGTCTCAAGAATGGCTGGATCTGTGTTGGGCTGCACACCATGTCCCAAATTAAAAATATGTCCGAGAGCACCTGCGTTATCTGCCAACACAGCATCAACGCCAGCGCACGCAATGTCGGGTGTCGACAACACTAAAGCAGGATCAAGGTTTCCTTGTACGACGGTGTCTGCACCGAGACGTTTACGTGCACTTGCGATGCTTGTTCGCCAATCAAGTCCGATGATGGAGTTGCCCACAGAGTTCATTGACTCAAGCAAGTGATCGCAACCAATTCCGAAATGAATTCCTGGAGTGCCCGGGTGTCGTGCTGATAATTGTGAGAACACTTCGGTTGTGTGCGGACGCACAAAGGTGTCGTAGTCAGAGCGAGACAACGCACCGGCCCATGAATCAAACAACTGGAATGCCTCAGCACCCGCAGACACCTGAGCAGAAATAAAAGTAACAGAGTGCTGTGTGAGGCGTTCCATTATTTCGTGCCACAACATGGTGTCAGTTCGCATTAATGCCTTGGTGTGCTCGTATGTGCGACTTGGTTTGCCTTCTATGAGGTAACTCGCAACAGTGAACGGTGCTCCAGCAAATGCCAACAACGGGACATCTAGTTCTTTTGTGAGCATGAGTACGGTGTCGGTGACATAAGTAATGTCATCAAGCGTGAGGGCTCGTAGTCGTGCCAGATCAGCAGAACTGCGAAGCGGCCACTGAGCCACTGGTCCGGTGCCGGGAGCAACATCGATTCCAAAACCGACGGCATGTGCTGGTACAACAATGTCACTAAACAAGACAGCAGCATCCACACCATAACGCTCGACTGGTTGCAGAGTAATGCGTGCGGCCAACTCGGGGTTTTTGATTGCATCTAAAATGCTGCCGTCACCACGGATAGCGCGATACTCAGGAAGACTGCGTCCTGCTTGGCGCATGAACCACACAGGTGTGTGTTCTGGCTGAATGCCGCGAGCGGCACAGAGAAATGGATCGTTGTCGCGACTTGTCACAGGTATGTGAACGCTATCGGACACCTCTCAATGTTGGCGGGGTGAGCGAGAAGTCCGTTGCCGAATTTGAGCGTCGATTCGTGCCACGCGAGTACGTGCTGGCGGATGTGATGACACGATGCGATCACGCCAATTACTGGGTCTTTCGCCAACACCCTGCTCGATGACTTTGCGCAAGGCGGACGACAACTCGCGGCCGAATCCCATCTCAACGGCGTGAGCATCAGCGACAAATTCAGCACCTTTTCCGACAAAATTTCCGACTGACTGAGCAAGACGCAAGTCGGCGATAAAGAGCCACGCAACAATTGTGATTATTCCGGTAGAGATACGACCGAGCAGATTAAGTGCAGAAGAACTCGGCGTCAGAGATTCGGTAGCAGCTTGCGCAACGTTTTGAAAAAAGAATCCAATATGCGCAAGCAAGATTATGGGAATACTTAACCACTGACCGATAGTCAATGCAATTGTGTGTGATCCGATATGGTGTCGCAGTTCATGTGCAAGAACTCCGGTGAGTTCTTGGTGCGTGAGTTCGGCAACTGCAAAACTTGAGACGACAACGAGGTGTCCTCCGCACGCAAATGCGTTGAGGTCGTCTGCGTCAATCACTGCAAGAACAAATTTGTTCGGAGCAATGTGGTGTGCTTGCGCTACGACTAACCATGCACGCTGAAGATCATCGCGTTCTTCGCGAGTGGGTTTTCGGGCACCCAGAAGTCGGCGTAAAAATAAAAGTTGTGTTGGCTTCCAGAACAACACGACACACAGCAATAACCACACGCCGGCAAAAGCGAGATATGAGATCTGATGGAATAACGATGTCACCCACCAAAAAACACCAACAGCGATGGCCCACGCTGGCAAAAGGGCAATCACGGGCATGACCGCCGTAATAGCCACCCTGTCAACGGTGCGTGTTCGAGGGGATCCAGGCGCACGGGGCATGATGACAAGTACACCAGCACTGAGGCTCTAGGTCAATGACCGTATTCAAAGTTTGTTTTACCTTCATCTACACTTGAGCCCATGGGCGCAACGCGGGCAGAACGCATTGAACTGCGACAACGTAATCCGAAGTGGAAGAACCCACCCCTGTTTATTGATATGTCGATCTGTATTAACTGTGATGCGTGCTTGCGGCACTGCCCGGAGCAGTTGGGGGCCATCTTTAACCACGGCATTGACGTGGTGATTGTTCCCGAACTCTGCAGCGGCTGTGACAAGTGCTTGCCTGTGTGTCCGGTTGACTGCATCCACCCTTTCCCGGACTGGGAAAAGACTGGCTATCCGGTCCAATGGTGGGACGAGCCTGGCAGTAGCAACGATCCATATCAATAGGAATACAGTCAGGGACGAACAAGACGAGGAGATATCTGACATGACAGCATCAACAATTCCAGGGACAGAGCCAATGTCACATGTGGCAACGGGGTCGGTAGGCGTGCTCGTGGTGCACGGCTTTACGGGCAATCCCGGAAGCATGCGCGGATTAGCAGATGCGTTTGTCGCAGCAGGTTTTCATGTCGAGATGCCTCAACTTGCAGGTCATGGCACAGCAGTTGAAGACATGGTGCCCACGCGATGGGCTGACTGGACACGCGATGCAGATGCGGCGTATGCACGGCTGGCGCAACGCGCGAGCAAGATTGTGGTGGCAGGTTTGTCAATGGGCGGTTCCATTACATTGTGGCTCGCAACACAACATCCTGAATTGTGCGGAATCATCTGCGTCAACCCTGCAACAATGCCCCTGCCAACGGCGCTTGTAGATGCAGTGCAGGGAATGCTTGATTCTGGTGAAGTACAGATTGAAGCAATCGGCAGTGACATTGCTGATCCTGATGTTGTGGAGAAGGCATATCAAGCAACACCATTAGCGCCACTCATGTCGTTCCAAAAAGATGGACTCGTGCCGTTGTCGCAACGCTATGGAGATATTGCGATGTCGTTGTTGTTGTTCACGTCTACGCAAGACCACGTTGTGTCGCCGTCTGATAGTGATGCGCTTGCTGCAACATATGGTGGGGCAGTAGAACGAGTCATCCTTGAGCGCAGTTACCACGTGGCCACCCAAGATTATGATCGCGAAATTATTTTTGAAAAGTCTGTTGACTTCGTGCACAAGATGACGGCGTAAGCAGTTGCTGCGCTCTCTCGTCGCTTCTCTTCCGAGTCCGTCATCAGGCGCGCTCAATATTGGACCGCTGCACCTCAACGCGTACGGACTCATGATCGCCCTCGGCGTGATCGCAGCAGTGCGGTTGGCGAGTAAGCGTCTTGAAGCTCGAGGTGTTGGATCGACAGATGACATGTCATCGATTGCGATGTGGGCTGTGCCTGCGGGCGTCGTTGGCTCGCGTTTGTATCACGTCATCACCGATTGGAGCCGTTTTGATGGTGACGTTGTCGAGATGGCCAAGATCTGGAAAGGCGGACTCGGAATCTGGGGGGGTATTGCCTTGGGCGTACCAGTTGGCTTATATGTGGCTCATCGTCGAGGCTTATCTATTGGGCCGGCATTGACATGCATTGTGCCCGCGTTGCCGTTGGCGCAAGCGATTGGTCGGTGGGGCAATTGGTGGAATCAAGAATTATTCGGGCGTGCTACAACATTGCCGTGGGGTCTTGAAATATCAGCGGATAAGACAATGGCTGCCGGTTTTCCGGTTGGCACCGTTTTTCATCCCACATTTTTGTATGAATCAATTGCGTGTGTCTTGATATGCGTTGGGTTACTTGCGCTAGATCGACGAATGCCGATGCGGCCAGGACGCTTGTTTTTTGTGTACACCGCCAGCTATACGGCGTTTCGATTTTTCATCGAAGGAATCCGTATTGACCCCGCCCACCACGTGGGTGGATTACGCATCAACCAGTGGGTGTCGTTGGTGGTATTTAGTCTCTCGATACTTGTTTTAGCGACTGACCGCTGGCGTGGGGGCACTGTCCAACTAGAGCAACCCGAGGATGCAGGCTCTACGGTAGACACTTATGAGTGACCCAGTACTGTACGAATTTCACGAACCGGGTGTTGGTGTCATCACCTTCAATCGCCCCGAGCGCATGAACGCATGGACTCCAGAAATGGGGACAATGTATTTCAACTACATCGATCAATGCGTTGCCGATCCCAAAGTGCGCGTCATCGTGGTGACGGGTGCAGGTCGCGGATACTGCGCAGGTGCTGATATGGATTCACTGCAAAAAATCGAGTCAGCCACGGGAGCCGATCGCGATCCAAGTCGGGCTGCAGGTGATCGCGTGCAACTAGAGATCACCACGATTCCAAAACCAGTGATTGCGGCGGTCAATGGTGCGTGCGCTGGACTCGGACTTGTGCAGGCGTTGATGTGCGACATTCGTTTCGCTGCGGCAGGGGCCAAATTCACAACGGCGTTTGCTAAACGAGGTTTGATTGCTGAATACGGTGTGTCATGGATCTTGCCTCGACTCGTTGGTCCTGCGCGCGCAATGGATCTGTTGTTCTCCAGCAGAATCGTGTTGGCAGAAGAAGCCCAAGAAATGGGCATGGTAAATACAGTCGTGCCAGCGGATCAACTCATGGAATACACAATGGCGTATGCCGCAGACATTGCTCGCAATGTTTCTCCTACATCAATCTCAATCATGAAGCGACAGGTCTATGGCGATTACAACCAAAATCTTGATACCGCCGGTAAAACCGCAGTGGAATTGATGATCAAGTCATTTGGTCGACCAGACTTTGCCGAAGGCGTTTCTAGTTTTGTGCAGAAACGACAGGCGGAGTTTCCGTCTGTTAATCCAAACGCGTAAACAAGTCTCGCAAAGTAGCAGCAAGTTCTTCCGGAACAACTGGATTAAAATACTCACCGGTTGACACTTCTGCTGCCGCGATATAGCGCATCACACCCGCATCGCGCCACGGTGACACGATCTCAATGTTCATATGCACAGATGTATCGGTACTACTGAAATCACGCTGATTGATCCACATCATGTAGGGCAATGGTTGCTGATACATCGCATCAAGTGCACTCATCGTGCGATGCAAGACTCGTGCGAGGTCTACAAGTTGTTCTGTTGACAATGACGGTAGGTCACTGACGGCTGTTGTTGGCCAAATCTCGAGTGCCATCGGATATTCAGAGGCAAAAGCAACAGCCACGTTCCACTCACTGCTTTGGTCGACTAATAGATCAGACTGCGACTGTGGGGTCCATTGCAGACGCTGTTTCGAGCGTTGCGGTACGTGGTCAAAGGCGTACAACTGTCCGTGAGGATGATTGATGGTGGCACCAACGGCGGCTCCGCGGTTTTCAAAAATTAAGACAGTCGCGACATTGGTTTTTGCACTGTGATGTTGGGTTCGTTCGATCCACATTTTGATCAATGCAACGATTGCGTCGTGAGGCAGTGTTGCTAAGGATGCATCATGTTGAGATGAATACAACAAGACCTCGCAACAGTTATCGGGTAGTGCAGGCCAGCGATTGACAAACCATCTTGTGTTGTAGGGCTCAGGGCTCTCACGTCCGCCCACACAAAAAGGACATGACTGATCGATGTCGGTTGCATTGTTCTGGCGAGATTGACGCGATTGCACCACATGCACGCGCGTGTGGTGGGTGGGATGAACGCGGTCGGTCGGTTGCACGGTGCCTAGTCTGACACTTTGCGAGTACCGTACATGCGGTGACGCAGCGAGTACACATCCCTGGTCCGAATTGTTCGGTCATCATTGAGGTTGGCGACGCCATGCCCTTTATCGCGTATTGGGGTGCACCCATTGTTGATGTCGATGATGAGGCCGTCATAGATGAGGCACTGAGTGAACTCATGCCACGAGGTGCACTGCCAGGCGGTCTTGATCAGGAGTGTGCGATTGGTCTTGTCCCAATGCATGGTGACGGTTGGATGGGACGACCCGGCTTGCTGGGCCATCGACGCGGAGGCACTGCGTGGGCGCCACGATTTAAAGATGCACACGTGTCGCCACTTGGCGGCGGAGGTGCTGGATGCATGATCACTGTTCGAGATGATGTGGCCGAACTTGAACTTGTTTTGCGAATTGAGTTGTGCACGAGTGGTGCACTTGGTTTACAGGTGACAGTGCGCAATCTTGGGCGTGATCGGTATTCGCTTGATGCATTGACGATTACATTTCCGATGCCGAGGCGTGCAACACATCTTGGGACATTTCATGGTCGTTGGTGCAAAGAGATGCAGCGAGACAGAAGTGAATGGAAAGTCGGAGCATGGACAGCAGAAAATCGCCGTGGACGCACTAGTCATGAGCATCCACCACTTTTAATTGCACAGACCGCGACAGCATCTGCAGTTGATGGAGAAGTGTGGGCCTTGCACACTGCATGGAGCGGCAATCATGTGAGTTTTGCCGAGCGCTTGGCTGACGGGCATCGGTATATGCAAATGGGCGAGTTACTACACAGCGGTGAGATTTGTCTAGAAGCAGGAGAGACATACACGACACCACGCATTGTTGGAGCGTATTCGTCAGTTGGCGACTGTGGGATCGCAAATATTATGCAAGCAGAGGTTCGGGCAATGCGTAATCCGATGTCACCGCGACCAGTGACGCTCAATACATGGGAAGCGGTCTATTTCAATCACGATATTGACACCCTGCAGCAACTCGCTCATGCGGCAGCCGATGTAGGAGTTGAACGTTTCGTATTAGATGATGGATGGTTTTTAGGGCGACGAAATGATTCGGCTGGTTTAGGTGATTGGTATGTCGATCCCGTTGTGTATCCACACGGTCTTACGCCATTAATTGACACGGTGAAATCCCGCGGTATGCAGTTTGGATTATGGCTCGAACCAGAGATGGTGAATCCTGATAGCAATCTGTATCGCGCGCATCCCGACTGGGTGCTCGAGCATTCTGGATACCCTCATGTTTTAGGGCGTCACCAACTTGTTCTGAACCTCACTATTCCCGAAGCATATGAATACATCTTGCGATGCGTTGATGCATTGCTCACCGAAAACGACATTTCGTATTTAAAGTGGGACATGAATAGACCACATGTTGGTGCTGCGTATGCTCGCGGAACCGCCGCAACACATGTCCAAACCCAAGCGCTATATATGTTGCTTGACGAGATCAGATTTTTACATCCCGATGTCGAGATTGAGTCGTGTGCGTCTGGTGGCGGTCGGATCGATCACGAGATTCTGCGTCGCACTGATCGGGTGTGGACAAGCGATACCAATGACCCGCTGTTGCGTCAGACAATTCAGCATCACACGTCACTACTGGTTCCGCCCGAAATGATGGGATGCCACATCGGAGCACCAACTGCTCACACCACGAATAAAACATCGTCGCTTACTTTTCGGGCAATCACGGCCATGTTTGGGCACCTTGGCATTGAATGGAATCTTTTGCAAGCCACGCCGACTGAGCGTGAAGAACTTCGTGCTGTCGTTGCACTGCACAAAGAACTGCGCCCTGTCTTGCACACGGGACACGTCATCTTCACCACCATGTTGTCCGATTCAGGCGGAGAGTATTTAGCCCATGGAGTGGTGTCGCCAGATCTTGGTCGCGCGGTGGTGGCGGTCTCTCGACTAGTAGACCAAAGCGTCGGTGCGCCGCCAAAGTTGCATATTGCCGGGCTAGATCATCGCCGCCGATACGCGGTGACTTGTGTGCTTGGGCAACCACATGGCGGTGACTATGTCATCAGTCACCACTCCGGATACGACCTTGAGCACAATGGTCTTGAGATTTTGCCAATGCATCCTGAATCGGCTGTGTTGCTCACGCTTGAATCCTCGTAGAATTGACTCCGTGACTTCTCCTACATCCAGTTCTTCGATTTCAGCTGCTGACGTCATCAAGGTGGCCCGGCTAGCGCGACTCGACATTGACGATGCCCAGGTCGAACATTTCACCGAACAACTTGCCAAAGTGCTCGAGCATTTCACCGACGTAGATGCCCTTGATCTTTCTGATGTCCAGCCAATGACTCAGGCGTACCCTCTGGCAAATGTGTTACGCCAAGATGTTGAGCAACCATGTCTAGACCGCGACGAAGTATTGGCTGCGGCACCACAAGCCCAAGACGGTCGGTTCCGCGTACCAACAATTAACGGTGAGGCATAGCAGTGGCATCTCTCCCCACGACGGCTGCTGATATTGCTGCTGCTGTTTCTTCTGGAACGGTCACGGCATCTGACGTCTTAGAGCAACATCTCGCTGCTATTGCCGCGCGCGAAACAGATGTGCACGCGTTTAACCTGATCACAACAGATGCTGCGCGCCAACACGCTGCGCGTATTGATGCCGACATTGCCGACGGAAAACCAGTCGGTGCACTTGCCGGAGTTCCGTTGGCGCTCAAAGACAACATGTGCACACGTGGAGTAGAGACCACATGTTCATCGCGGATACTCGAAGGCTGGAAGCCTCCATACGACGCCACTGTTGTGCAACGACTTCGAGATGCAGGCGCCATCATGGTGGGTAAAACTAACTTGGACGAGTTTGCAATGGGTTCGAGCACCGAGAACAGTGCATTTGGCCCAACAAAAAATCCACTCGATCTCTCGCGCGTACCTGGCGGAAGTAGTGGTGGTAGCGCAGCAGCAGTTGCAGCGGGGTTCAGTGCAGTGAGTTTAGGAAGTGACACCGGAGGCAGTATTCGTCAACCAGCAGCATTGTGTGGTGTTGTCGGCGTCAAGCCCACCTATGGATTAGTGAGTCGTTACGGGCTTGTCGCATTTGCAAGCAGCCTTGATCAGATTGGTCCCTTTGCAACAACCGTGCACGACGCCGCTCTCGTGACCGAGGTGATTGCCGGACACGACCCGATGGACTCCACTTCTATTCCGCAGCCTGCGCCTAATTTGCGTTCTGCAGTTGGACAGGGTGTTGCGCGCATGCGCATCGGTCGCGTCACAGACCTGCCAGGTGGAGCAGAACCAGAAGTTATGAAACGTCTTGACGATGCATTTGAGGCGCTCGCTGCTGCTGGTGCCGAAATAGTTGATGTGACATTGCCTTCGATCGAATACGCGTTGACTGCCTATTACTTGATTGCGCCTGCAGAAGCCAGCAGTAACTTGGCTCGCTATGACGGCGTGAGATACGGCCTTCGTGCTCCAGCATCAGAAGTGAATGCAATGTACGGTGCAACTCGTGCAGCTGGGTTTGGCGACGAAGTCAAACGTCGCATCATGCTTGGCACATATGCGTTGTCTGCCGGATACTTTGATGCGTATTACGGCAAAGCACTCAAAGTACGTCGACTAATTGCCGATGACTTTGATCGTGCATACACACAAGTTGACGCAATACTCACGCCAACTTCGCCGATGGTTGCATTTGCGTTTGGTGACAAAGTCGAAGATCCAATGGCGATGTATTTGTGTGATGTCTACACAATTCCGAGCAACTTGGCTGGACACCCCGCAATGAGCGTTCCCTTTGGTACCGGCGCACACAAGTTGCCAGTCGGAATACAGATCATGGCACCAGCCCTTGGCGAGGTTCCTATGTTTCGAGTGGCGGGTGCGCTTGAGTCGGCGGCGCGAGGTCTGAAATGAGCGACATGTTGTTACATAATGGCTGGGAACTTGTCGTTGGTCTTGAAGTTCATGTCGAGCTTGCAACGAAAACAAAGTTGTTCAGTGGTTCACCAAATCGTTTCGGTGATGAGCCCAATACCAACATTGATCCAGTCACTCTTGGACTACCTGGTGCACTCCCTGTACTCAATCAACACGCAGTCGAGCTTGCGATGCGCATCGGTATCGCGCTCAACTGCACAGTGCAACCATCAACTTTTCATCGCAAGAACTATTTCTATCCTGATATGCCCAAGGCATATCAAATCAGTCAATACGACCAACCGCTCAACGTCGATGGTTTTTTGATCTTGCCAGGCGATGTTCGTATTGGAGTAGAACGAGCGCATCTCGAAGAAGACACAGGCAAGAGCACGCATATTGGTGGTGCAACGGGCCGTATTCATGGCAGCGAGTATTCCTTGATCGACTTCAATCGCGCAGGAGTGCCACTTGTTGAAATCGTTTCGCGACCAGACATTCGCACCAGTGAGCAGGCTCGCCAGTACGTCACAGAACTACGGGCCATTTTGCTCGCAGTGGGGGCTTCTGATGCAAAAATGGAAGAAGGCTCAATGCGTGTTGACGCCAACGTGTCAGTACGCAAACCTGGCGACGAACTCGGAACACGGTGTGAAATAAAAAACGTGAACTCTGTCAGGGCAGTTGGCCGCGCAATTGACTACGAAGCACGCCGCCAAATTGACATGCTCGAAAATGGCGACAGAGTTCGTCAAGAGACTCGCCATTGGGACGACGGCGAAGGTCGCACGCACACATTGCGAGTCAAAGAAGACGCAGACGATTACAGATATTTCTTAGAGCCCGACTTGGTTCCGCTTGCGCCAAGTGCAGAGTGGGTGCAATCAATCAAAGACAACATGCCGCCATTGCCAGCTGCTCGTCGTGCACAGTTGTCGGCAATCACAGGTGCATCCCAAGAATCCGAAGCAGTCATTGTCATTGTGGAGCGCGGTCAAGACGACTACATACACGCAGTCGTTGCTGCCGGCGGAGACGCAAGCAAGGCCCTCGTGTTTGTGCAACAAGCGTTCGCCGATGAGACTGCACAGCCACGCGTGCCAGCAAAAGATATTGCCACGCTCACAGTGATGGAGCGCGATGGAAAGATTACGTCGACGCAATC
>CANLAH010000032.1 GCA_947488685.1 Acidimicrobiaceae bacterium
GCAAATGCCAGCGAGCAAGCGATCCCACTGGTCAAAGTCATATGGTGGGTCAGCAATGACGACATCTGCCTCGAGTCCATGTGCCCCTTGGGTGCCCGCATCCATCGCCAACACCGTGCACAACGCATCCGCACCCATCTCTTGGATGTTGCGTCGAAGCACAACAAGTGCTTCACGATCATTCTCGACAAAGGTGCACGATGCCGCGCCGCGCGACAAAGCCTCGAGTCCCATCGCCCCCGTGCCTGCAAAAAGATCGAGAATTTTTGCATCCCTCACCACTCCAGAACTGTTGAGTGCATTGAAAACTGCCTGTCGCACCTTGTCGGTGGTTGGTCGTGTCGCCTCTGATTGGGGCGATTCAATTCGTCGTCCTCGCCAGTCACCCGCTACCACTCGCATACAGAGCAGACTACGTCGGTGATTAGTCCCCAGGAGTCCATCATCTGCATTGACTGTGGCGGACCGTGCCATTTACTCACCCATCCCCCTGAAGATGGCGTCTGGGAGGTGGATGATGTGGTCTCCTACCGCTGCCGCGACTGTCGCGATATTTGGTACCTACCACTGACCGAGGAAGACACTGACACTGGTCCACAACCCGATATGCCATCTCTGTAAACCGTGACGTCGCTAACTCTTGAACAGAAATTCGATTTCTTCTTCGGTAAGAAGTAATTCCAGTTCATCACGCAAGGTGGTGTGTGATGTCAATAGTGGATCTGCGTCGACAATTTCAAAGGCGGCGGCGCGCGCCAGTTCAATCAAATCGCGGTCGCGACGTAACGAAGCCAAGTTGAGATCACTGCGACCCTTTTGGCGTGTGTCTTTGATCGCTCCTTCTCCGCGCAAGTCGAGATCAATTTCGGCAAGTTCAAATCCATCCGTTGTTGCCACCAGTGCCTGCACGCGCGGACCTGGCTCTTCGGCAGATGTCACCAGATAGCACTCGGATGATATGGCACCCCGTCCAACGCGCCCACGTAATTGATGCAACTGCGCAATACCAAAACGATCGGCGTCAAGAATCACCATTGCTGTTGCATTAGGAACATCAACTCCAACCTCAATCACGGTAGTTGCAACCAAGACATCTATCTTTTTGGCGCGAAATGCGTTCATTGTTACTTCTTTTTCAGAAGATGACATGCGTCCGTGCAGTAATCCGACAACCACAGACTTAAGTTCGCCTGCTTGAAGATCGTGAAATGTTTTTTCTGCTGACGCAACTTCGAGTTTTTCACTTTCATCGATTAACGGGCACACAACATATGCCTGCTGTCCTTCGGCAAGACGTTTGCGAATTTCATCCCACATCATCTTTTCTGATTCGGCACCATTGACCCACCGTGTTGCGATTGGCGTGCGACCCGGCGGAAGTTCGTCGAGCACGCTGACATCAAGATCTCCGTAGACGGTGAGCGCTGCCGTGCGCGGAATCGGCGTTGCCGTCATTGTTAATACGTCTGGCATTGAACCATTGGGGTTATCAATAGCCTTGTCGCGCAGAGCGGCACGTTGTTCTACGCCGAAGCGGTGCTGTTCGTCGATCACGATGACTCCAAGACGAGAGAACACGACAGACTCTTGAATCAGTGCGTGCGTGCCAATCAAGATGTCAATGGTGCCATCGGCTACACCCGTCAGTATCTTGCGCCTCGCTTCGCCTGTCACTCGACTCGTGAGCAACTCCACGCACAAAGGACGATCACCGAACAGGTTTGTATCATCAGGAATCTGAAGTCCATCCAGAAGTTGTCTGATGCTGCTGGCATGTTGTTCGGCTAACACTTCTGTCGGTGCCATGATTGCAGCCTGATGGCCTCCTTGCACAGAACACAGCATGGTCTGCACTGCAACTACGGTCTTGCCGCTTCCGACATCACCTTGCAGTAGTCGATGCATCGGACGCGCTAACACAAGATCTTCGCTGATCTCACGAATGACACGCGCTTGCGCACCAGTCAACGGAAACGGCAGCGAACTAGTAAAGCGATCGATCAATGACCCTGAGACTCGATGCTGAAAACCGCGCAATTCGCGTTCGAGTGCGCGTTTGCGAGCAACGAGCACCATCTGCAGCCGAAAAACTTCGTCAAAAGCCAAGCGCCGACGTGCTGCGTCGCGAGCCACAAACGATTCGGGCATGTGAATGTCTCGAAATGCGGTGCTACGTCCGACAAGACCAAGGCGCGAAATGACAGTCTCGGGAAGCGTTTCGGCAAAACCGCGAGCAACGCAGCGATTGAGCGACTCTTCCACCCATGCCGCAATGTGCCAAGTAAAAATGCGAACCTTTTCACTCTGGGCATAGATCGGCACGATCTTGCCCGTGCGATCGCCGATCAGGTCAACAATCGGATTCGTCATTTGCAAATATCCGTTGCGCATCTCTGGTTTTCCAAATACCGACACTTGCATCCCTGGCTCCAGTTGCTTCGCGCGCCATGGTTGATTAAAAAAAGTGACAGACAATTTGCCTGAGCCATCTCCGGTGCTGACATTCACCATCATTTTTTTGCTCTTGGTTCGCACGCTTCGCACATTGATCACCTTGACGAGAACTAATGAATCGACACCAACCTCTATGTCTGAAATACGCGCCTCGTTTGTGCGGTCAATCCAGCGACGCGGATATGTCTGCAAAAGGTCTAAGACCGAACTAATCTCGAGCGTCTCGAGAGCGTCTTTACGCTTTGGGCCGACATCCTTGAGTATTTCAACCCCAAGGCCCTTTAGATCGCCCAGCGTGAGTGGCTGTGTGCTACTCAACGCCAAATAAATACGGGTAGAGCGGCTGGTCGCCGTGATGCACTTCTACTGTGATGTCGGGATGCTGCTGCGAGACCCAGGTCGTGATGTGCTCTGTCTGCGTTGCGCTTGCATCGATGCCCGTAATTATGGTGAGCAACTCACCACCGTCAGAAATTAGTTGCCCCAAAAGAGCCGTTGCTGCGCCTGTCAACGAACCGCTCACCGCCACTATTCCGTCACCGCGCACAAGACCGATCCAATCCCCAACAGTTACAGCTCCGACGTCACTTGAAGTATCGCGCACCGCCTGAGTGATTTCACCAGTAGCGACCGAGTGAGCAGCGCTTGTCATATTGCGCGCATTTGTCTCTGCTGATACCTCTGGGTCATACGACACCAAAGCCGCAAGTGCCTCGGGCATAGAGCACGTGGGCACCACTCGAACATCTTTTGTTGTCAATGCATCAATTTGATTTGCCACGGGAATAATGTTTTTGTTGTTCGGCAAAATCACAACTTGAGTCGCATTCATATGCTCAACCGCATCTAGAAGTTCTTGGGTTGACGGATTGAGTGTTTGCCCACCCGTAACAACGCCTTGCACTCCGAGTTGTCCAAATAATTCAGCAAGCCCATCGCCGCTCGCAATTGCCACCACGGCGCAAGTCACCGGAGGGAGTGCACTTTGCGAATGGTGTTTGTGTGCAACGCCGCCCAATGTCGCCTCACGTGCCTCATGCTCTTCGGCAACTTCTTCAAAGAGATCGGTCACTCGAATCTCACGGGGACGACCTCCCAACAGCAGGGGAACTTCTATGGCTGCTCCGATGTCATTGGTGTGAACATGGCAGTTGTACAGACCCTCGCCACCTACAACAACAATGGAGTCGCCGATCTCGCCCCACGCCAGTTTGAAATCTCGACATTTGGAATCATCAAGGTCAAGAAAAAACATGACTTCATACCGCAACTCACTCACATCAATCTCTCCAGTTGATGAGGTGCGATGTGTAATGCGCTCTAGTTGCTCAGCGGTTGGTCCGTCAATGTCTTCGGGTTCAGGAAGTGGTTCGCCATCAACGACGTAAATCGCCGAATCAAGCAACAATAAAAATCCAGCACCTCCGGCATCGACAACGCCTGCCTCTTTGAGAACAAGCAACTGTTCAGGAGTGTTCGCCAGTGCAACTCGACCAGCGACGCGTGCTGTTCGCAACATGGCAGACAATGTGGCACCTTGCAACGCTGCTGCTGCCGCTGCATCTGCGGACTCTCGAACAACGGTGAGAATTGTTCCTTCAATTGGTTTGAGAACTGCTTCGTATGCTGCAACGGATGCCTTCTTCAATGCATCTGCAACATTGGTCGCCGACGCACGTTGATCTTTGACCTCTGCCAGAGTCGACGCCAACCCACGCAGGATTTGACTCAAGATGACCCCGCTGTTGCCACGCGCGCCCATCAGCGAACCGTGACTGATGGCACGACATGTGGGCTCCATCCCGCGATCTGCCGTTTCTAATTCAGCCACCACGGCATCGAGCGTGCGAGCCATATTTGTGCCGGTATCGCCATCGGGTACGGGATAAACATTGAGGCGATTGATCGCTGCGGCGTGCGCTTTCATGGTGTCGCGAAAAGCGATGACGGTCTGGCGAAGGTCATCGGCCCCAAGTTGCTCTAAAATAGGCACGCCGTCATCGTATCTAGTGCGGAGTTGGGGTCGCTTCATGTTCGCTGGTAGTTTTATAGGACGCCTGGGGCGCCTTTGGCGCTTCAGACAAGATGTCCCCAGATAGTTCAACAAAGTTAGGTATCACTATGGCTGCAGTATGCGAAGTTTGTGGCAAAGGCCCTTCATGGGGCATGTCCGTATCACACTCCCACGTGCGCACAAAGCGCCGCTGGAATCCAAACATTCAACGCGTTCGTGCCATCGTCAAAGGCACACCTAAGCGTTTGTACGTATGCACTGCGTGCATCAAGTCTGGCAAAGTCGTCAAGTCCGGTCGATAGTCGCAATGCAAGGCGTGATCAAGGCCTACGACCCAGTCAGCGGCAACGGTGTCGTCATGCGCGACACAGATCTCTCAGAGTACGAACTTGCAGCAAACGCACTAGAAGGTTCGATCTTTCGCATGTTGCGACAAGGTCAACGAGTTGTGTTTAGTCTTGACGCATCTGGCCATGCCACAACATTGCGTCTTGGTTCAGAAATAGATATGGCAACACCCGGTTCCTGAAAAGTTTCTTTTCTAGACTTCTACCCAACATCCCCAACTTTTTGAGGTTCCCATGAGCGCAACAACATCAAACGCACGACTGCAAAAATGGGTCAGTGATTGGGCCGCTATTTTGGAACCCACTGACATCTACTGGTGCGATGGGTCGGCCCAAGAATACGAGCGCTTGTGCGGCGAACTTGTATCTGCCGGAACTTTTACAAAACTTGACGAAGCAAAGCGCCCAAATAGCTACTGGGCACACAGCGATCCAGGTGACGTCGCTCGCGTCGAAGACCGTACATATATTTGTTCCGCCAAAAAAGAAGACGCTGGCCCCACAAATAACTGGCGCGAACCAGCAGAGATGCGTGCCGAACTGACCGCGCTATACACCGGCTCAATGAAAGGACGAACAATGTATGTTGTTCCTTTTTCAATGGGACCGCTCGGATCTCCTATCGCGCACATCGGTGTGCAGCTCACGGACTCTGCCTATGTTGCAGTCAACATGCGCATAATGACGCGCATGGGGCAAGGTGCACTCGATGTACTCGGCAATAACGACTGGGTGCCGTGCTTACATTCTGTCGGAAGTCCACTTCAGCCGGGACAAGCCGATTCGTCGTGGCCGTGCAATCCAGACAATAAATACATCGTGCACTTCCCTGACACTCGAGAGATCTGGAGCTATGGCTCCGGATACGGTGGCAACGCGTTGCTCGGCAAAAAATGTTTCGCATTGCGAATTGCGTCTGTAATGGCTCGCGACAATGGTTGGCTCGCCGAACACATGCTGATCCTGAAACTCACAAACCCGCAGGGCGAGTTCAAATACATCGCAGCAGCATTTCCGTCTGCTTGCGGCAAGACAAACTTGGCCATGTTGGTTCCCACAATTAAAGGATGGAAAGCCGAGACAATCGGTGACGACATCTGCTGGATGAAATTTGGAGCCGATGGCCGTTTATACGCCATCAATCCTGAAGCCGGATTCTTTGGTGTCGCACCCGGAACTGGCTATGACACCAATGCCAATGCAATGGAGACCCTCTGGGGAAACAGCATCTACACAAATACGGCCTTAACACCTGACGGTGATGTGTGGTGGGAAGGAATGAGCCCAAGTCCACCAGCACGTGCCACCGACTGGAAAGGAAACACATGGACTCCAGAGACAGAGACACCAGCAGCGCATCCAAATGCTCGCTTTACAGCTCCTGCGAGTCAGTGTCCATCGATTGCGCCTGAATGGCAAGATCCTGCAGGTGTTCCAATCTCGGCGATTTTGTTTGGCGGTCGGCGTCGAACAACAGTGCCACTCGTGACACAAGCATTCAACTGGCAGCACGGTGTGTTTTTGGGCTCAATCATGGCGTCTGAAACAACTGCGGCTCAAGCAGGCGCTGTCGGAAACTTGCGCTTTGATCCGATGGCGATGTTGCCGTTCTGCGGCTACAACATGGGTGACTACTTCAAACATTGGCTTGAGGTCGGAACAAAGACAACGGCCGAGAACTTGCCTCAAATCTTTTTCGTTAATTGGTTCCGTCGTGACGAGGATGGTCGCTTCCTGTGGCCGGGCTACGGCGAGAATAGTCGCGTTTTGAAATGGATCTTTGAGCGCATCACCGGAACTGCCAAGGCTACAAAGACTGCGATTGGACATTTGCCACTCGCTACAGACATCGACACAAGTGGTCTCGCTGTTAACGAAGCAGATCTCAAAGCACTTTTGTCAGTTGACATTGACGGATGGAAAGACGCACTTCCACAAATTCGTGATCACTACGCAAGTTTCGGAACTACTCTTCCGACTCAACTCACTTCATCATTGAAAGAGCTTGAAACTTCACTCAATTCGTAAGTCTGAAATCAACCCACGAGCATTGCGCGGATTGAGAGTCCCATCAGAAAAAGTCCGCCAAAGCCGTACAGCAAATAGACTTTTTTCTTGAGTTGTGCTCTGTAGGAGTAGATGATGGCGACAACAATGATCGCGACAAAACCGTAGAACGCATGAAACTGCGGGAACTCAAGTTTGTTGTGATTCACCAACGCAACTCCCATGGCGACCTGTACAAATATGGAAAGTTGAACGGCTGCAGTAAACCACCAGAGCGCACGACTGCGCAATTGTGGCAACTTGTGCGCGCCCAGAGCCCATATTCCGGCCAGGGCATTGCCAAAGATGACAACCCACGCCCATGATTTGTGGAGATCGACAAGCATGAGACTGAGCATCATGACAATCTACCGAATAAGGGTGTCTGCTTCGGCACCATAATCAACGAGGGACAAGCGACCATCGTCACTTCTGTGAATCGTAGTGATCGAGCAATTATCAAAACTACGAATCAGAACCCGATCGTCGCCAAGAATTGACCCGACAACGGCATTGATCGCGATGAAGTGGCTAAAAACCACGGTGTCAACAGTGCATGTTGAAAGAAACGCCACCATGTCGTCGCGATATGAGATGTATCGCTGACCCAATTCTGTCCATGTCTGTGTCATTGCGGCTCGCAACCATGTAACGCGATCTTTAAGTTCAACGCCCTCTGGGGAAAGAATCTCGGCCACACGTTGCTCGATGGCGATACTCGCCTTCAATAGCGCAGCGAGTGGTGCTGCAGTTTCTTGGCATCGCAGCAGTGGACTCGACACGAGCTGTGCTGGGGCATATTTAGACAATGTCAGGCTTGCTTGTTCGGCTTGAGCACGACCCAACTCATCAAGTCCTGGATTGGGGTCAACATCCCAACCAGCAGCAGCACGACCATGTCGAACTAAATACAACTTGTTCATTCAAAAATCCATCCATCGCGCAATGGTTCGTTGCTGACTGGGTCGATAAACCACTCAGTTCCAAATGCCATTGCGAATTGTTCTTCACCCATTTTCAAAAAAAATCCAGAGTCGCCGAGTTGACTTGCGTGACATGCCATTGCCTCTCTCTTCTTGGCGGCGTACGCCATCACGTCGACACGCAAGTTGAGTTCGTCTTCTGTAGTGCCCATCGGGTTTCCGTCGTCCGCGGGACCATCTGGATCAAAGCCCTCATCTTCAGTACTAAATGCGCCCATCTTGCGCGCGTAGTCCATAAGAGCGCGCATACGGTCACGATTCATTGTTCCTTCTAACACGCGCACGTTGGTTGCTAGTTCTGCAGCACGATGTCCGACATGGTGCACTTGAATGTGATCTGGGTGACCATAGCCACCGTGCCAGTCATAGGTGGTGAGAAGGTCTACATTTTCTGTTCGTAATATTTGGGCAAGTTTTTCGGCTGCTTCATCGATCGGCGCATTCATGAACGCATTCTGATGAGAGTTCTGCTCCCATCCGGTCATTCCGCTATCTGCGTAACCAAGCCACAGAACCGTGTCGATTCCGAGTACTGCTGCCGAAGCTTCGGTTTCTTTTTTACGGCGGTCCATCAAGGTTTCGCCATCGGCGAGGTCAGAAGGAATTTCGCCATGATCACCATTTGTTGCGACAACTAATACGACTCGATGTCCTTGTTCTGCAGCGCGGGCAATTGTGCCGCCTGTACCGATGCATTCATCATCGGGATGTGCATGAAAACAAAGAAGCGTCGACATTCTTAGGCTTGCTTTATGGCGCCAGATGCGATCAGAGATTCGACATCACCAATGCCCCACGCAGTAAGCACTTCTGATGTGTGCTGGCCTGGGTGTGCAGGAGGTTGATCGAGTGAAGTCTTGGTACGTGAGAAACGAGGTGCTGGTGCTGGTTGCATCACGCCATGAGATTCAACAAATGTGTTGCGTTCTTTGTTGTGTGGATGCTGGGCTGCTTCGCTCATCGTCAACACAGGAGCAAAACACACATCAGTTGCTTCCATGATGGCGCACCATTCTGCCTGAGTTTTTGTCGCAAACACCGCAGTTACCTTGGGTTTGAGCGACGACCATTTTGTGCGGTCCATGTGCGATGCAAATTCAGGATCTGCATCAAGACCAGTGAGGCGCAATAGTTCTGCATAGAACTGTGGCTCGATAGAGCCGATGCTGATGAACTTGTCATCTTTGCAGCGGTAGGCATCATAAAAATGTGCCCCTGTGTCGAGCAAGTTCGTTCCGGGATTGTTTTCGTCATGCATCCCAATGCTCTTAAATGCCCAAAACATCGTCATCAGTACGGCTGCGCCATCCACCATGGCCGTATCAACAACTTGACCCTTGCCAGATTTTTGAGCCTCGAGTAGTGCGCACACGACACCGTATGCAAGAAACATTCCGCCACCGCCAAAGTCCCCCACCATGTTGAGCGGCGGTAATGGAGTTTCACCTGGTCGAGCAAAATGTGCCAAGGCTCCTGCAAGAGAGATGTAGTTGATGTCGTGACCAGCCGCCTGGCCATACATTCCTTCTTGACCCCAACCAGTCATGCGCCCAAAGACCAGCTTGGGATTGCGCGCAAGACAAACGTCAGGGCCAATGCCAAGTCGCTCCATGACCCCTGGACGGAATCCTTCAATGACCGCATCAGCTTTTTCGATGAGTTGCAGAAGTGTTTCTACGCCTTGGGGATTTTTCAAATCAATTGCAATGTTTTTGCGACCCCGTTGCAAGAGATCAAAAAAAGGAGCCTCAGGTGCAGGTCCGCGAACAGATTGAGCACGATCAACGCGAATGACCTCTGCGCCCATATCTGCCAGCATCATCGCAGCAAAAGGCCCCGGTCCGATGCCGGCAATTTCTACAATTCGATAACCACTCAGCGGACCAGCCACGATGACTCCTTATTTATTTCTTGTTTATTAGTTGTTGCTTTACGATTTTTAATTCTTGCGGAAAAATTAGAGGTTCCGCTTGACATGCGCAGCGATGGAATCAACCAATATGGGCCAAAGCGGTTGCGGCATATCGTGTCCCATATCAGAGAGCATCAACAAATGCGCTCCAGGAATAACCTGAGAGGTGCGTTCTCCGCCACTTGGCGTAATCAAGGCGTCATCGCGACCATGGATGACCAATGTTGGAACGTTCAGTTGACTCAGTTTTTCTGAACGTCGACCGCTTGCATAGATTGCCGCCAGTTGCCGACTTGAACCTTCTGGATAAAAACTTCGATCAAACTCTCTCGCCGCACGTTCTTTGGTGGCCACTGGATCAAAATATTTTTTTGATTGCCATACTGCGTACTTAACCGAACCTTCAATGTACGCAGTGCGATCGGTATCTGGTGGTGCAAATAAAACTGCTGCTGCTTCAGGTCCTGGTTGGCCATACTCGGGGTCTCCGGTTTGAGACATGATGGAGGTGAGTGTTTGAACTCGAGAGGGATGCTCAATTGCGATGGTCTGAGCAATCATCCCGCCCATCGATGCACCAATGACATGCGCCCGAGCAATGCCAAGATGATCCAGCACGGCAACTGCATCGTTGGCCATGTCTGACAATGTGTAAGGCACGGCAGGTAGTGGGTCTTCAAGCAGGGCAGCTTTGATGACTGCGTTTGCATCAACAACAACGCCATCAAGTTTGGTTGATAAACCGCAATCACGATTATCAAATCGAATAACGAAATAACCAAGGTCAACGAAGAGCTGCATGAACTCTTCTGACCATGCAATCAATTGCGCCGTAAAACCCATGACCCACAACAACGGTGGATCACTGGGGTCCCCCATCACGTCGTATTCAATATTTATTCCGTTCGGGGCAATGGCAACTGGCATGTAGACAGTCTCGCTTCTTTGACCTCTGTAGGTCAATCTGGAGCATCCCGTACATCCGCTACCGTGTCACAAGAATGAACGAGTCACACACATTGACACAGGGCAAGGTGTGGGCTCCTGGTCGAGTGAACCTCATTGGTGACCATACTGACTACACGGGTGGTCTTGTCTTGCCTATGGCGATTGACCTTGGAACCACGATCACTTGGCAGTTGACGAATACCCCGAGTCGATTCAGCAGTGACGTCGATGATGTCGTCGTTGCCCTGGATGACGAGCCCCCGTCATCTCATTGGGGAAAATATGTCCATGCAGTGGCGCAGTTGCTGGAACATCGACAACACATTGCCCCACAGATTGTCGCCGCGATTTCATCAACCCTGCCAATTGGTTCAGGATTGTCGTCAAGCGCATCGCTCGAAGTTGCCATTGCCCTTGCTCTTGGCGCTCACGCAGGAACAAGAGATGAGATTATTGCTTTAGCGCAACTCTGCCAACAGGCTGAGCACGCAGCAACTGGAGTTCCGTGCGGAATCATGGATCAATTGATCGTGTTGGCTGGACAATCCAAACACGCATTGCTGATTGACTGCAGCGCACTTGAAATGACTCCTATTCGTATTCCGGCTGATGTCAAAATAGTTGTCCAGTTCATCGCCCCGCGCACATTGGCAGGCAGCGCATACGCCGATCGCGTCGCTCAATGTGCTCGTGCACAAGAAATTATCGGTCCACTGCGCAGTGCCAACACAACGGACCTTGCTTCGATTGATGACCCCATCGTCAAAAAATACGCATTACATGTAATAACAGAAAACGAAAGAGTCCAAGAGTTTTGCAGTGCCATGACAGATTGCGACTTTGCTCAGGCTGGTTTAATTATGATCGATAGCCACAACAGTCTGCGCGATAATTTCGCTGTGTCTACTGATCAGATGAATGCAGCGGTTCTGGCGGCACGTGCAATTCCTGGTGTCTATGGAGCACGCATGACAGGCGGTGGGTTTGGCGGCTGCATCGTTGCGCTCGCAGACCCAAACGCCAAGATTGATGGCTTGATTGTTGAAGCCTCAAGTGGTGCTCGCCTACTCGAGTAGGCGTCTCTTTTGCTCGATAAATTCTTCTGCGGACAACGTTCCTCGCTGCCGTAAGCCTTCAAGTTTTTCGAGTTGCGTGGCGACGTCGCCCTGTACATCGTTTCCTCCGCTTTGAGACTCACGACTTTGCAATGCCGCATGAACAATATTTTGCACTTCTTCTGGGTTCTGAATATCGCTGAATTTCTGTTGTCCGTCGCGACCCGACGACTCAATAATCAAATCCCCCGCCCCTATTAAGCGCTCAAAGATGGTCTGCTTAAAGTTGACATTACTCATTCGTTCAATTGGAATCTCAACACCACTACGCGCCAAAACTCCTTGGCGATAAATCACGCGATGGGACGTCACCACAAAATATGTGGTTCGCCATTGCACCATTTTGACCACCAACCATGCTGCCGATACGACAAGGGCCCCAATCATCAAATAAATTGCCACGGTCTCTTTCCAGCCATCAAACTGAGCCAACACAGTGAGTGTCATTACCCCCGACGCAGTGGTGGCGGCACCTGCCGGAGCCAAAAACCACCAATGCGGATGCAGGTCCAGGGTGATGGACTCATAGTCGTTTAAAAGCCGACGAGGGAAGGGCATGGTGTTCATGGTAGCCAGCCTCTAGTTTGTCTCAGGTGGTTCCTGATGACATTTTGCTTGGCCTTGATGCCCAACAACTAGACGCTGTCACGGCAGGCGTCGGGACCGTCATTGTTCGTGCTGGTGCGGGGTCTGGAAAAACCACTGTGCTCACGCGACGGGTTGCGTGGCGAGTAGCAAACAACACAGCCGATCTCGAACACGTATTAGCTATTACATTCACACGTCAGGCTGCCGGAGAACTGAGACGGCGCATCCGCACGCTCAATCTTGTTGACGACGAAGATGCCCCGCGACGAAGTGAATTTACTGCGGGCACATTTCATGCAATTGCGCTTCGACTGCTCAAACAACGATTCGATGACACCAATCGCGTTGCGCCACTTGTCGTTACCAACAGAATGCAGATCTTAAATACCGTTGCTGGTGCCGACAGTCGCGCAGGTGGTGCGTTTGAACTATTGACTTTGATTGATTGGGCTCATGCCCGACACTTAGGTCCAGCAGAAGCCACAATTGCAATCCAAGAACTCGGGCGACGGATGCCAGTCACAACTCAACGGTTTACTGAGATATTTACTGACTACGAAAAAGCAAAACGTAAACGCGGAGTTGTAGACCTCAATGATCTCATCTCTCTCGTGGTGCACGAAGCCAAATATGATGCTGCCTTTGCCGAATCCATCAGATGGCAATACCGTCATATCCACGTTGACGAGGCTCAAGATATAAACCCTCTTCAATATTCATTCCTGCGTGTTCTTGTTGGCAAAACACCAGATCTGTTTATTGTCGGTGATCCACACCAGGCGATCTATGGCTGGAACGGCGCCGACCACACATTATTTGATGAGCTACCTGATCTCTCGGCTGGCAGTTACGTCGTTGAACTCCCTTCTAACTATCGCTGCACGCCACAGATTGTTGCTGCTGCAGTGCATGTCCTAAAAAATGCCGGACACGATGCGAACGAAAAATCTTTACGCTCCGATGGCGCACCAATTACCGCTGTGCGTTGTGCCACAGAACAAGAAGAACTCGCAGCAATTTGTGAACAGGCGCTACGGCTTCATGCAGTTACTGGCTCATGGGATTCGATCGCAGTGCTGTCGCGCACAAATAAGTTGGCGTCAGAGATCGTGCTTGCACTACAAAGCGCCCGTGTACCAGTTCAAGAAATTCGCTCTGATCGCAAATACACAGCAGCACTCGCTGAAGCATCATCGCTGGGCAGCAGACACGCATTGGCCGTTTGGGCCGCTGACGCCATTGATACGCCTGACGAAGACACCGATGACGACATTAAAGAAGTCGCCATGTCTATTCGAATGTATTTAGCAGAGCATCCGTCTGGCCCTGCCGATGGTCGCTCGTTTCAAACATGGACAGCCACGACTGCACCATTACCTCAACACCACGGAGTTGAGGTTCTGACATTTCATGCCGCCAAGGGTCGCGAATGGACTGGCGTGATCGTGTCCGGAGCAGAAACGGGTTTGCTGCCACATTCGTCGGCCATATCTGCTGAGGCCCGACAAGAAGAAGGGCGACTCGCCTATGTGGCATGCACGCGCGCTGCCCAACACCTTGTCATTACGTGGACAGACAAGCGTGGCGGAAAACGGACAGGCCCTAGCGCACTGCTGCGAAAGTTGCCGTTGGGTGAATCCCCTCTTGCACCGCCTACCGCTGAGATTCGATCCCGCAGAAGTGTGCCACTCGCGAGCGACCCACTTGCTGTTGCACTCAAAGAATGGCGCAGTACTGCTGCACGAGCCTCAAGATGCGAACCTCAAGCAGTGCTCACCGACGCTGAACTCGAGCGCCTCGTGCGTGCTAACCCACAAAATGATGTAGATATCGTTGCTGTCTTAGGACCGATCATTGGCGGTCGATACAGCGCCAGAATTTTGGCTGCTATTGCAGATCAGTAAGAGCGCCCTGTTGTTGGTCGCGAAATAATCTTGCCATGACGTCTGGCTTCATCGACAAGAACAAGCCTGTTGCCTCTGCGCAAAGAACATCTCCGTGATGCAAAGTGCCATGAGTAAATATTTTTCTGCCCACCACTTCAGTACAGACCCCCCGATAAACAAGCTCTACAAACAGAGGCGTGGGCCGACGATATGTCACAGACAGATTCCCGGTGAGGCCTGGGCGACCACTCAACGA
The DNA here is from genome assembly GCA_947488685.1 of Acidimicrobiaceae bacterium. Taxonomy (GTDB): domain Bacteria; phylum Actinomycetota; class Acidimicrobiia; order Acidimicrobiales; family Ilumatobacteraceae; genus UBA2093. The sequence goes on from CANLAH010000032.1 coordinate 14,550, forward strand.
TTGGGCCATCCCAAGTACTTCATCAAAACCTGCGGCAACATAACCGCCATGCACATGACCAGGTGGACCCTCGTATGGCTCAGTAAAAACGGCACGACCCGTGATTGACCGATCGTCACCTGTGCCCTCAATGGTCATCACGAGTGGTACCGAAAGGGCGTTCATCGCGCCCATCAACGGACTGCGATCAAGAAAAACCATCTGGGATGCATCCTCACCTGGCAGGCGGTTATTGCTACGCACTTGTTCAACAGCCAACGACACAAGATTTGTTGCTTTTTGTACAGCATCAAGACCCGCGTTAGTGACAAAGGAATCTCTAATGAGTTCACGTATTTTCTCCGTGAGTTCGACTCTCGCTAGATCAAGTGGCGTCATCTTTTCAGAACGCTCGTGAAACGTTGGAAAAGATAGACCTGCACCAGGCTCTATTTCTGACATATTCTATTTCCCTTCAAACTTGAGCAACACTGGTGCATGGTCACTCGGCTGTTCGGCTTTGCGGGCATTGCGATCAATGATTGTCCATGTTGAACGCTTCGCAACGCTTGCACTAGCCAATACATAGTCAATACGCATGCCGTGACCCTTGTGAAAATCACCACCGCGGTAGTCCCACCACGAATAAAGTTTATCCTCGTTGTGAAAAAGGCGAAAGGTGTCTGTTAGTCCGAATTCGCAGACAGCGGCAAGGCTGTCGCGCTCTGCTTGACTGACATGCGTTGCTCCTTCGAATTTTGTAACGTCAAAGACATCTCGATCTTCTGGGGCAATATTGAAGTCACCTGTGACAATGACGTCATCTGACGGACTGCATGTTGCATCAAGGTGCTGGCGCAACCTAGCCATCCACGACAACTTGTACGTGTAGTGATCGTTGTCTAGCGCGCGGCCGTTTGGGACATACACCGACGACACCCGTACTCCCCCACATGTTGCAGAAATAATTCGCGCCTCATGGTCTTGTTCGACGCTTCCATCAAAGTTGGCAACAACGTCGGTTAGTCCAACCCGCGACATGATGGCAACGCCGTTCCAGCGACCTTGTCCAAAATGTGCACTCTCATAACCAAGAGCGGTGAGTTCTTCTGTGGGGAAAACATCTTGGGCCAACTTGGTTTCTTGCACACACAAAATATCCGGCTGCACATCGGCCAGCCACTCGGTGACCCGAGGCAAGCGTGCCTTCAGCGAATTGACGTTCCAGGTGGCGATCAGCACACTGAGACGCTAGTAAAAATAGAGCCTTGCAAACTCAGTGGACTACTTCTTTTTTAAAACTTTGGAGCGAGATGTTTTT
>CANLAH010000033.1 GCA_947488685.1 Acidimicrobiaceae bacterium
TCAGGAGCATTAGATACGGCTCACGCCGATGCAATTTTGGTGTGGGATCAAAAAGTTTTGTCTAAAGAGATTCGCTCTTGCATTAAACGCCGTGTGAACTGTGACCTCACGTGGTTCACGGCTATTCAGGGGTAACTGTTACTTATTCCGGGCCTAACACACGATCCGTGTACTCGTTGGCAAAAACTCTGTTTGGGTCGAGTCTCTTACGAAGCTGCAGAAATTCGTCAAACAACGGATACGCGGGAGCAAGATCTGGCGCTGTGCGAAAATGCAGTTTGCCCCAATGGGGTCGTCCCTCGTGTGTTCGCATAATGGCTTCGACATCTCGAAAATATGGTTGATAGTCCATGCCTTTGTATATGTGCACCGCAATGTAGGCAGAATCACGCCCGTACGACGTTGACAGTGCCATGTCATCTGCCTTCGTAAAGCGCACTTCTACCGGGAAATTCAAAAGATGTCCGTTGGAATCAACCATAGAACGCACTTCGTTCAGCGCATCAACCACATGTGATCGCGGTATCGAGTACTCCATTTCATAAAATTTTACGAGGCGCGTACTTGCAAAAACTTTGTAACTCGTATCAACGTACTCACGTCCACCGGACGACGGCAAAGCCTTTGCAAGCCGTGGAATCCACTTGGGACGCAGACGACCAACCGCACAGACTGCGCCAAATCCGTAATTCTCGATCAGCACCTTGTCGATCCAATGGCGCACTACTGGCTGAGGCGATACATCATCTTCCGTTCGATTATTGCGCTTCGTCAACGCCCACCCCGTGTGGGGAACCCAAAAGAATTCAAAATGGTCGTTTGTGTCGACATGCGTATCAATCTCTTCAAGCAGTTGATCAACACGCATCGGAGTCTCTACGGCACGGAGCCGAAATGCCGGAACAGCCTGCAACGTCACCTGTGTGATGGCTCCCAAGGCACCTAGCCCGACTCGGCCCAAACGCAAAATCTCAGTGTTCTGTGTCTCGTCCGTATCAGTTATCTGACCGAGTCCGTTGATGATTCGCATTCCGGTGATTTGTCCGGCTAGTCCAGTGAGGTGTCGACCAGTACCGTGCGTGCCCGTTGACACCGCACCCGCCACAGTCTGGTACGTGATGTCGCCCAGATTTGCTAGTGCAAGTCCATGCTGATCAAGCAAGACATTGAGATCAGCAAGTGTTGTGCCGGCCTTCACCGTGACGCGTTGTGCGTCTGTATCAACCCCAACGATTCCGGACATATTTTCAAGCGATACAAGGCGACCCTGAGTCAATGCAATCGATGTAAAACTATGACCAGATCCCACCACCTTGACGGTTTCACCACGCTCGCGAGCGGACACCACAGTCGCTAACAATTCTTCGTCGGATCGAGGCTTTTCAATCGAGAGGGGGTGGGCGATTTGGTTTCCGGCCCAATTTTTCCATGTTGGCATTGTTATATCTTCCCCACTATCAAATTCTACGCTACGTAAGGCCGTGCGTCGCGTCGTACGGCTTCATTGAGGGGGTATTAAGCCAATAAGATGACACCACCAATCAATAAAGGAACCACCATGCCAACCCAAGTACCTCATGTGAATTACCTCGTCTTGGGAGACAAACCGCACCTCGTCGCCAACGAGTGCGTGTCCTGCAAGGCACGTTTTTTTGATCGCCGCAATGCCTGTGCAAATTGTTCCGGTACCGAATTCAAAAAGGTCGACATCGGCACGACCGGAATTGTTCGTTCTTTTACCATCGTCACATTTGCTGCGCCCGGAGTTCCAGTGCCATTTGTTGCAGCAATCATTGACTGTGAAGGAACAAGTGTTCGCGGAAACATTATCAATACTGACCCGACTCCTGACAAGATCACTCTCGGAATGAAAGTGCAACTTGTTACGACTTCACTTGGATCAGACGATGACGGTGTCGAAGCAATCGGCTTTGGCTTTGAGCCCGCAAATTAATAGATTTTTTTAATACAACACATCACGACAGAATCGGAGAACACAATGGCTGCAGATGACATTTACATCTTGGGAATCTATATGACTAAGTTTGGCAAGCACACTGACAAAGACGTCGTCGATCTCGCGTCTGAGGCAGTCTTGGCTGCACTCAAGGATGGTGGCGTCACCATGAAAGACATGGGAATCATGGCTGCTGGTTGTCTCATGGGTCAAGGCAGTATCGGCCAGATGATCCAAAAACAAGTCGGACAAACTGGCATTCCCGTGTACAACGTCTCTAATGCCTGCGCTACTGGCGCAACAGCGTTGCGAACCGCAATCATGGCCGTCAAGGCTGGTGAGTGCGATATGGGGCTTGCAGTAGGAGTTGAAAAACTCGCTGGAGTCGGTCTTCTTGGTGGCGGAGGTCGACCAAAGTCTGATGGCAACAAGTGGTCGCCATCGGGGCGATTCGGAGCAGTTGCTCCAACAGATGGTCGTATCGGTACCGACACGATGCCAGGAACATTCGCTCAAGTCGGCATGGAGTACGGTCACAAATATGGTGGCGCAACATTTGAATTGTTCGCCAGAATCTCAGAAAAAAATCACTCCCACAGCACGCTGAACCCACTCGCCGCCTACTCAAAAGCGATGAGTAAAGATGAGATCATGAATGACATTATGATTTCATACCCAAACACGCGTCCAATGTGTTCTGCCAACTGTGACGGTGCTGCAGCAGCCGTTGTGGTGAGCGGCACAAAGCTAAAAACACTGTCGCTCGAACAACAACGTCGTGCAATTAAAGTGTCTGCATCTATTCTGACAAGCGATCCATACCAAGAGGCATGTCAAGTCTTGCCAGATGTCAACACTCTCACGCGTATTGCCGCTAAACAGGCCTACGAGCAGTCTGGCGTATCACCACAAGATCTCAATCTGATCGAGCTACATGATTGCTTTGCTACTGCTGAACTCGTGCACTACGACAATCTCATGCTGTGCCCAGAAGGCGGCGCCGTCGACTTCTTCAACTCAGGGGCCACGTGGCGCACCGGATCGAGCCCAGTCAACGTGTCTGGTGGTCTTGAGTCAAAGGGACACCCCATCGCAGCAACAGGAATCGCCAACATCTGGGAAGTTTGTCATCACCTCAGGGGTGAAGCAGGACCTCGTCAGATCGAGGGCGCAAAAGTTGGTCTGGCTCACGTCATCGGATTGGGCTCCGCCTGCGGAATCCATGTTCTTGAAAAATCAGCTCTGTAATTTTTCAACACGATAACTGCTGTACGCGACAGCGATCAACGCACCTGCCAACAGCATGGCAATTGACGACAACATGTGAAAGCCAATCGCCTTGCGGATAAAGCCGCTCGAAAAACCAGCGATACCTCCACATAAACTCATCATCACGTCGGCAGAGCCTTGCACGGTCACGCGCGACTCCGTCGGCACCGAGTCAACGAGCAAGCTTGAACCACCGATAAGTGCAAAACTCCAGCCAATACCAAGAAGCCAAAGTGCCGGAAATAAAACAACGGCGGCTTCGCCCGCTATTGCTGCCAAAATGGTTGCGCACACCAACAAGATACCTCCGACCAGAATTGTCGGCAGTCGCCCGCGTGCATCGCTAAACCGTCCCACAAGAGGACTAAACGCGTACATACCTGCAATATGCAAAGAAATGACATACGAACTTATTGACTCATGTCCATGCGCTTTGAGATGAACTGGGGTCATCGTCATCACAGCAACCATCGTCACTTGTGACACCACCATAGCCATGAGCGCTACTCGCCCACTTCGAGTCGAACATATAATTCGCAGGGCCTCGGTCAAACGCGGTGTGGTGACACCAACTGCGGCTTGAGAGCGTAAGCCTCCACTTAACTCCAAGGGGTCAGGCCGCAAACGCACATAAATATTAACAAGCGCACCTATAAAAAATATCGCAGCAAATACCCATGGACCTGTGTATTTTTGCCAACCAAACCACTCCTGTCCCGCCCATTGCGCTGGCACTACAAGAACTGGGCCTAATACAGCACCAAAAGTTGAGGCGAACAGAATTTTGCTCATCGCTTGAGCGCGTTCTTGTGGCAAAGCCAAATCAGTCGCCGCGTATCGAGCCAACAAATTTGATGCCTGACCGTTCCCGTACAGAAAAAGTCCAAGCAAAAAAATCGTGAGCGACGATCTTTGAACCCCTAGGCCGGCAATGAGGCCCCCAACAATTGCCAGTGAGTATCCGGTTTGCAAACCAACTCTCCGACCAGACTTGCTCATGATTCGTGCCAGCAACTGAGACATGAATGCAGAACCCGTAGTGACTGTTGCGGTAGCAATCCCGCCCCATGGAGTGTCTTGACCCAGGATCCCCTGCACCACATACGCGCCAACCGTGACTGCCGACGCAAGTGCTGCTGACGCCACGACCTGACCTGCCATCAGCACGCCAAGAGTACGTTTTTGAATCGCTACAAGATCATTGGTCGTCAAGACTCACAACTGTAGGTCATTCTGACAACAACCTAGAGTTCAATTTATTTGGTGTCGAAGGGGGGACTTGAACCCCCACGCCCTTGCGAGCGCCGGCCCCTTAAGCCGGTGCGTCTGCCTATTCCGCCACTTCGACGAGTGACTGTCATGCTACCGACCGATGGTCAGACCGCCAACAAAAAGCCCAACGCAACGACGGTTGTTAACCATGTAACAGCCAAAACTGTTGTGATGCGGTTGAGATTTCGTTCTGCTGCTGCTGAGCCCATTGAGGCACCACCAGCACCACCAAACATGTCTGATAGACCGCCACCTTGACCACTGTGCAACAGCACGCCCACGATGAGCGACAACATGGCTACCACGTTGATACAAACGGTTATGTACATGACAATGTTTCGCACGGTTGCCAAGTCTACGCTTCAAGTTCGGGAAAATGGCACGCTGACACTCGTCCGTCCCCCCGATCTAGCAACTCTGGCTCGTTCGACGCGCAAATATCTTGGGCTTTCCAGCAGCGGGTGCGAAAACGGCAGCCAGACGGCGGATCAATCGGCGACGGGACGTCGCCTGTGAGAACAATCCGTCCAATTTTTCGGCCAGAGACAGGATTCGCCACGGGCACAGCCGACATCAGAGCCTTCGTATACGGATGCGTTGGGTGTCCATAGACAATGTTTGCTGGACCCAACTCAACGATCTTGCCCAAGTACATCACCGCCACATCATCAGCAATATGTCGAACCACAGACAAATCATGAGCGATGAAAACAAATGCAACTTGTAATTTTGTCTGCAGGTCTTGCATCAAATTAAGAATCTGAGACTGAATAGACACGTCAAGAGCAGAAACGGGTTCATCTGCCACAATTACTTTAGGGTTGAGCGCCAGAGATCGCGCAATACCGACGCGTTGTCTTTGACCTCCAGAAAACTCATGTGGGTATCGATTGAAATGCTCAGGATTCAGACCAACAAGATGCATTAATTCTTTTACACGTCCTACTTCTTCAGATTTAGCAACGGTCTTTTGAATGCGTAATGGCGTCGCAATAATTTCACCGACACTGTGTCGCGGGTTTAATGATGAGTATGGATCCTGAAAAATAATTTGAATATCGCGTCTCATTCGTCGTAGTTCTGAGCCAGATATTCTCGTGACGTCCTCACCCTCCAAGAATATGGAACCACTGCTTGGTTCGATGAGCCGTGTCAAGACACGCGCCAAAGTGGATTTACCGCAGCCAGACTCACCCACAACACCTAATGTCTTGCCCTTCTGCAGTGACAACGAAACACCATCTACCGCTTTGACCTGGCCAGTTGGTCTTTGAAGCACTCGTGATGATCCGGACGGGAAATACTTCTTGACATCGCGAACCTCAAGTATCGGTGTCATTTTGAGAACGCCTCACGCTGAACCCTGCTGACTTCATCTGCGCTGAGATGGCATGCACTTTGGCTCGCGCCAATAGTCCTTAGTTCTGGTCGTTGGGTGGCGCACGCACTTTGAGGACCCATTTCTTGCGAACAACGAGGGCGAAACGCACAAGCTTCAGGAAGATTGATCAAAGAAGGAGGTGTTCCAGATATTGAAACCAACGACCCTCGCGTACTTTGGTCAAAACTGCGAACCGCACGCAGAAGCCCTTGCGTATATGGATGTGATGGCGTGTCAAAAAGATCCTGCACCGTCGCGTATTCGGCAGTTCTGCCGGCATACATCACCATCACTTGTTGAATTGTCTCCGCCACAACCCCAAGATCATGGGTGATCAACATCACCGCCGAATTGTTCTCTTCACGCAGCGAATCGATGAGCTCAAGTATCTGGGCTTGTACGGTGACGTCCAGCGCTGTTGTTGGTTCGTCAGCTATCAACAATTTTGGTTGATTGATTAATGCCATCGCAATAACGATGCGCTGGCGCATTCCACCTGAAAATTCATGAGGGTAACTCTTCATGCGCTTGCGAGCATCAGGGATTCCAACCTTATCGAGTGCGTTGAGCACAATTGCTTCCACTTGTGCCTTAGACGTCTTGGGATGATGAACGAGATATGCCTCAGCGACTTGATAACCCACCGTATAGAAAGGGTTCAATGCGCTGAGCGGATCCTGGAAAATCATTGCAATGTCACGCCCTCGCACTTGACGCATCTCCGATTCAGGAAGCGCAAGCAAATCAATCCCATTGAGCAATATCTGTCCACTCACAATTACATCGGTTCCGAAGTTGAGTCGCATAATTGCACTCACCATCACAGACTTGCCCGAGCCACTTTCTCCAACAATGCCCATGGTCTGACCATTGGCAACATCAAAAGACACTCCATCGACTGCCTTTACAATGCCATCATTCGTTTTAAAACTCACATGCAAGTCGCGCACAGACAACAATGGTGTTGTATTAGTCATTAGTTCAACCGCACTCGTGGATCAAGAAATCCGTACAAGATATCGACGAACGCATTAGCGATCACGATGAATACCGCTGCAACCAAAGTAGTGGCGACCAATATTGGTAGATCCGAGTCATTCACAGCCATAATCGAAAGTTTGCCCATCCCGGGCAAATTAAAAACACTCTCGGTAATGACAGCGCCGCCTAGCAGTGCAGCAAAGTCCAGACCGGCGATTGTCACAATCGGAAGTAGAGCAGCACGCATCACGTATTTAATAATCAGAGTTCTGCGACGCAAACCCTTCGCGAGCCCAAGGCGTACGAATTCTTCATTCATCACTTCAAGTATTCCGTTGCGCGTGAGTCGCACATAAGAACTAGCTGAGACAATTGCCAATGTAAACCACGGCAAGATCAAAGACATGAACCACTTCGCTGGATTACTCGTTATCCCTTCGTAGCGCGGGAACGGTAATAGCCCTGTCCAGATAACAAAAACCATGATCGCCAATAGCCCGACAAAGAAAGTCGGCAAACTAATTCCTACAACAGAAAACCCTGTTGCAAGTCGATCAGGCCACCGGCCACGCTTCAGTGCTGCCATGGTTCCGAGACCGACCCCAATAAGCATCCACAACACAAAGGCCCCGAGCGCAACCGACGCCGTAACGGGCAACGAACGCGTGATCAGATCTGTGACGCATTGGTGTTTGCGAAAAGAGTAACCAAGAGATGGAGCAGGACAATGCACCCCTTCGGATACACCGTAGCTTCTGCCCTTAAAGATGCCGTTGAGGAATTGCCCGTATTGAACGACAATCGGTTTGTCATACCCGAGCCGCACTCGGTTCGTGGCGATCACTTCTGGACGGCAGTTCTTTCCGCATGTCAAGGCAGCAGGATCACTTGGTAAAGCGGCAAATATTACATAGGTGAAAGCACTGACGGCAAATAAAAGAGCCAACGCAAAGAGGAGTCGCCTCGCTATAAAAATCAACATATATGACGAACCCTCAACTCAGTGGCCCAGAACCAGATGTTCTGGGCCACAGTCGTTGAGTTCTTGCTCTATTCGGCCAAGCCGATTGCACCGACGTTGTACCAACCAAATGGCAACCACGGATATGCGTTGCGCACTCGGGATCCAACAAGATTCTGAGCCTTAGTAAACGAACCAGGCACAGCCCATGCTTGGTCAAGCACGTACTGGTTAAGTTCTTGCCACAACGTTGCTTGCTTTGAGCGGTCTACCTCTGCTTTGGCAAGGTTGACTTTGTCGCTAAAGGCAGGGTACGCAGGGTCTTCCCAGTTTTGGCTGTAGTTAAAACCACCCTCTTTTGTGAAGAGTTCTGGAACAACCGTCGAAGCATTGTTCCAGTCAGCAGCCCAACCAGCCCTCATGAGATCACCTGGATCTTTGTTGATGGTGGCGTAATACTTACTTGGCTCAATGGCGTTATCAATGATCTTGATCCCGACTGCTCCGAGCGAGTCGATCCAAATCGAAATCAACTTGGCCCAGAGTTCAGACTGACCATGATCAAAGCGCAGGCCTTCTTCTGTGGCGTGCTTGTGCACTTCAGGACACGCTTCCTTAGCGGCGTCCATTTTTGCTTGAGCAGCCTCAACATTGGGTGTTCCGTCGGCATTGACGCCCTCGGTCACTGTTCCTGGTGTGTAGTCAGTTGCCAACAATGGGTTAATGAAACTGTCGGCGAATTCTCCCGTAAATGGCCCACCACCTGCTGTTCGCAGTGCTTCGCGATCCAGGGCTAGCCAAAACGCTTGACGCACTTCAAGGCACGGAACCTTCTTGATGTTGATCATTGTGTACGAAACGAATCCATCGAAACCATCAGTTCTGCGGTCAGCAAACTTCGCGTCGTCAAAGACTGTCTGAAGATTTTCTGGTTGCAGACCACCGTAGACAATGGTTGCCTGATCATCGCCGGCATCAGCGATCATTCTCTCGTCAATGACAGACTCATCAAGACCAAACTGCCAGTGAATCTCATCCACATGTGGCTTACGAACTGGATCTGAATCAGCACTCCAGTTGGGGTTGCGCACCATGATCAGTTCTTTTCCTTCTTCGTATGACTTAATCATGAATGGTCCAGAAGACACTGGTTTGAGGGTGTACTTGTCGGCCGTATCTGATGCTTTTGGCACGGGCGCAAACGCAAGGAGCGCGACTGTGTAATTAAAGTCTGCGACAGGGTTCTTTAGATGGAAGGTGATTGTCTTTCCGTCCTCAGAGCACTCAACTGCTTTTTCATACGCTGCTTGTTGGTCTGCAGTTGCCGTATACGGACCTGGATACTCACCTTCAACTGCAAGCATCGTTGTCGCATAGAGCGGGCCTTCATCACCTGTCATCTCGCTAGCAAATGTTCGTGAGACTCCGTAACGAATATCAGCACACACAATTGCAGCGCCATCTTCGAACGTGACTCCATCGCGAAGTGTAAATGACCATGTCTTGACATCCTCAGACGGTGTACCCGTGTCGGTAGCAAGGTCGGCCAACAACTGCGTTCCTGCCTTGCCCGCTACTGGTGTGTACGACGTCAAAGTTCGTGTGATTGTTGATCCCAAAAACCCGAGGTCGGCACCCGTATAAATTCTTTGTGGGTCGAGATTGGTTGCCCCTGTGGAGTGATCAAGAATGAACAATGTTCCGCCATCTTTGATGCCTTCATCAGTTCCTGACCTACCGCCGGAAGATTCACCGCTTCCGCTTCCGCCACTACCGCTGCTTCCGCATGCTGAGACGAAAAACGCCCCGACTAATAGCGCTCCGATTATTACTTTGCGTGATTTCATGGTTTCCCCTTTTCGTTAACTCCTACAGTAACAGGAAATCACTACTAGAAATTAACCAAACGCTAGAGCTGCTGCCTGTCGCTTTTGGGGTCCACGGCATCCCGCAGGCCGTCCCCCATCAGATTAAATGCCATCACCAAAATCATGAGAGTCACTCCTGGTATGAGCAAGTAGGTGGGATCGGCTCGGTAGTACCTCACAGAATCACCCAGCATGGTGCCCCACGACGCCGCTGGCGCCATCAAGCCAATGCCCAGAAACGACAGGGACGCCTCTACAGCCACATACCCCGGCAGGCTCAGAGTGGCAAAGACAATGACCTGTGCCCATAGATTAGGCAGTAACTCTTTAAACACGATGTGAGTATTTGAGGCCCCAAAAGAACGGGCAGCCTCGACGAATTCGCGTTCGCGGAGCGACAGCACCTGACCTCGGATCAGCCTGGCCATATAGACCCATCCAAATACCGTGAGAACCAAAATAATGTATGTCATTCGGGCGAAATTGCCTTTTGGGACACCGATTGATTCGAGGCGTTGCGTGAGCGGTCGATTGAGGGCAATGATCAACAAGAGCGACGGGAACGCCAGCGTCAAATCTGCAACTCTTGTGATCACAGAGTCCAGCAATCCTCGTCTGAGCCCAGACACCATTCCCAACACCAGCCCAACTCCAGTGGTGACGATTGTTCCGATAAAACCAATCAGCAATGACACACGTGCTCCATACATCAGACGCCCAAGAATGTCACGACCAGTTCCGGGTTCGACACCAAGTGGATGATTCCACGATATTCCGCCGAAATATCCGATTGGATTGCCGTAGTCATTTAACGCTTGACGATCAAGAGCGTATGGACTGAGATTGAAAACACTAGTGAGCACTGGCGCAAAGATTGCGATAAACACAAAAAAACACACCACAAAGAACGCGATAACGGCGACTTTGTCGCGACGAAAACGCGCCAACGCGAGCCTCGACGGAGACAAGCCGACAATAGCCGTATCAGCAACCGGCATCGCCTCGGAATCAGATGTATTACTGACGGTCATCGGTCGCCTTCATGTTGTAAACGGTACTGCACAATACGAGCAAACTCATCTACGTCGAGGCTCGCTCCACCCACAAGAACACCATCAATATCTGGTTGAGCCATAATCTCGGCAATATTGCCCGCCTTCACTGAGCCTCCGTATTGCAATCGAACCGAGGCTGCCGCCTCCTTGCCTGAGAGAACAGCAACTTCACGACGAATCGCCCCAATCACTTCTTGGGCTTCAACACTCGACGCTGTGACTCCAGTTCCGATCGCCCAAATAGGCTCGTAGGCGATCACCATTGATGCCACTTGCTCGGGACTGCGCTTGTGCAGCGCCGTGCGAACTTGTCCCAAAACTTTGTCATCGGTGCCGCCCGCCTCTCGCTCTGCCAATGTCTCTCCGACACACAGAATCGGCGTCATTGCATATTTCTGGCACGCGGCAATTTTGCGCTGCACCATGTCGTCTGTCTCGCCGAATATTTCGCGTCGTTCACTGTGTCCAACAATCACATACTTTACGTTCATCTTTGACAAAAACGGTGCTGCTACCTCGCCAGTTAGAGCCCCCTTGTCTTCGTAGTGACAATTCTGTGCGCCGAGAACGAAATGCAGCTTGTCCGCGTCTATAAGTGTTTGCACACTGCGAATATCGGTAAAAGGTGGATGAACGGTGACTTCAACTGCTTGGAAGTCTTCTTTAGAAACAAGATACGCAAGTTTTTGAATGAACTGAATTGCTTCAAAGTGATTGAAGTTCATTTTCCAGTTGCCACTAATAATAGGAAGTCGGTTGTTATCTGACATTTGGTGCTCCTCGTAATGCGGCAAGACCAGGCAAGTCGCCTAGTTCTAGTAGTTCCAACGACGCGCCGCCGCCCGTACTGACGTGATCAACATCATCTTGAAATCCAAACTGACTCAGCGCTGCTGCGCTGTCGCCGCCTCCAACGACCGTAAAGGCTTTGGTGTCAGCCATCGCCTGAGCCACTGTGCGTGTTCCGGCAGCAAATCGTTGGTCTTCAAACATTCCCATGGGTCCATTCCAAAAAACTGTCCGGGCGTCCATGATGACATCCGAAAATGCAGCCGCTGAACCAGGACCAATATCAAGACCTTTAGCGCCCGCTGGCAAACGACAGCCATACGTTGCGTAGTTACCCGAGGCATCTAGTCCGGTGATGTCTTCTGGGAGATAGATCTTTTTACCGCTGTCTAGTAATCGTCGACACGTTGCAACTTGGTCTAACTCACACAATGAATCTCCGACAGGAAAACCTTGTGCCGCCAGGAACGTAAAACACATTCCTCCGCCGATAACCAACGCATCGACTAAGCCCAAAAGCGCTTCAATGACGCCCAACTTGTCGCCCACCTTTGACCCGCCCAATACAGCAATAAAAGGTCGCTTTGGATGAGAACGCAGCCCTTCGAGCACTTCTACTTCGTGTTGTAACAAGCGACCCGCAGCCGATGGCAATGTGCGTGGTGGCCCCACGATAGACGCATGCGCACGATGCGCCGCACCAAAAGCGTCGTCCACATACGCATCGATTCCGCGCACCATTTGCGACACAAAATTGGCATCGTTTTTTTCTTCTCCCGCATCGAAACGCAGATTCTCTAGCAACTCAACTCCTGGCGCTAGTTGTGTCAGTCGGTCTCGCACCGGATCCATTGAGTACTTTTTGTCGGGAACACCCTTTGGTCGTCCTAAATGACTTGCACACACAACAGTGGCCCCTCTTTGGGTGAGCCAGTTGATCGTCGGCAATGCCGCACGAATACGAAAATCATCTGTAATTGTTCGCGCGTCATCTGGGCCAGACATCGGAACATTAAAATCAGTGCGCACGAGCACACGTTTGCCCGTGATATCTCCAAGATCCTCCAAGGTCGGAAGTCGCGCCACTATCGACTCAGCGCTTCATTGCAGCAGCAACATGTCGAGTCAAATCCACAAGTCGATTTGAATAACCCCACTCGTTGTCATACCAACCTAGAACCTTTACAAGAGATCCCATGCTCATCGTTAGATCGCTATCAAAAATGCAACTATGTGGATTTGTCACGATGTCACTCGACACGATTGGGGCATCGGTGTATTCAAGCACGCCCTTGAGTGAACCGTTCGCAGCCGCCTTAAAGGCAGCATTAATCTCGTCAACACTTGCTGGCTTCTTGAGATTGGCCACGAAGTCGGTGATCGAGCCCGTTGGCACAGGCACACGTAATGATGTTCCGTCCAACTTCCCTTTCATAGCTTCAAGTACCAAACTTGTGGCGCGCGCTGCGCCCGTGCTTGTGGGAATAATATTAAGGGCAGCCCCTCGCGCTCTGCGGAGGTCGCTGTGTGGTCCATCGACAAGTTGTTGATCTCCCGTGTACGCATGAATCGTGGTCATTAGACCGTTCTCAACTCCGAATGCATCGTCAAGCACCTTCACGAGTGGAACAAAACAGTTTGTCGTGCAACTGGCATTCGAAATCACGCGATGAGACTTAGGGTCAAAGTCGTTATGGTTAACGCCATATACAAATGTCGCATCGGCACCAGTAGCCGGAGCCGACACAATCACTAGTGGCGCGCCTGCGTCGAGATGAGCAGCCGCTTTGTCTCGGTCTGTAAAAAAACCGGTGCTCTCGATGACAAGATCGACTCCGAGATCACCCCACCCCAACTTTGCCGGATCGCGTTCTGAAAGTACTCGAAGCAACTTGCCATCAACACTGATACCACCGTCTACTGCCGAGATGTCATTGGGCAATACGCCCAGTACTGAGTCGTATTTCAGCAAATGGGCCATTGTCTTGACAGAACCAAGATCATTCACTGCAACGATCTCAATATCAGCACCAATTGCACGCGACGCACGATAAAAATTTCGACCTATACGTCCGAACCCATTTATTCCTACCCGAACCGTCATCTTGTGCTGCCTCTTCTATGAACTTCTCTATGTTAATTAACCCATCGAACCTTAGTTCGCAGACACGTCCCGATGCACGATTCGCGGATGTAGACCCCTCTGGCTCAGCCCAAGCCCCAAAGCCTCAGCAATTGCGACAGAGCGGTGTCTCCCACCCGTGCATCCAATTGCAATCGTCAAATAACTTCGGCCTTCAGCAAGATAGGCAGGCAAAGTCAGATCGAGCAGTGCATCAATTTGCGCAAGAAACTGCTGAGTGAGGGGTTGTTCAAGCACAAAAGTTTTGACGGCATCATCAAGACCAGTCAGCGGACGCAACTGCTCGTTCCAATGTGGATTAGGCAAGAACCGAACATCAAAGACGAGATCGACATCGGAGGGGATTCCCCTCTTGTATCCAAACGAGGTCACCCCAATCTGCATTGTGTCAACCGCTGAAGCGGGACCAAAAAGTCCCATGATTTGTGACTTCAGTTGATGCACCGTTAACGACGTGGTGTCTATGACAACGTCAGCCGCCGCGCGCACATCTTGAAGAATATTCTTTTCTTTTTCAATCAAATCTTCAAGACCAACATTTGCTTCAACAAATGGATGCCGACGTCGAGACGCTTCATAGCGTTGCACGAGTTCTTTAACCGTGGCCTCCAAAAACAACACTCGCACCTGATGACCCTGAGTACGCAACGACGCGACTACATCCAAAATACCTGTCTGCTGGTGAGCGTTCCCGACAACTAATCCGAGTTTTTCAATTGCCGAGTTTTTATCTGACGACAGTTCAACAACTTTGTCAATCAAAACAACAGGCAAATTGTCTACGACAAACCAACCAAGATCCTCAAGGTCGTCAGCGGCTTGAGATCTGCCTGCGCCTGAGAGGCCGGTAATGACAATAATGTCGGTCATATGTTGAAAGTTTACAACACCTTGCGTAAACGTAGGTACAACAATCTCGGAATAGTGTGTGCCAAACGATACTCCGGAGCCTTTTCTAGAAATGATTCCGGCGGTGATGGCTCGATCATTTGCTCCAGCACAAGTGAGTGCTCAGATAGCGCGTTGATATACCGACTCAGAGGTCGATGCACAAAACGTATAAACACATCCTTTTCAACCTCTTCGACACTGGCCGTCTCGACAAGGTATGCCCCAATTCGCCAGTACTGTTCGGGTGGCTCCACAAAATGATCGTCTATCCAACCGCTCCCTGGAGTTTGCAAGAGTGGGTGGTTCAAGAAAAACGCAAATACTCCGCCAGGCTTGAGCACGCGTGAGATCTCGGCGATCGCGCTATCAACATCATCAATATGCTCAAAAACTAAACAAGCCAACACCGCGTCACATGACGCATTGGCCACCGGCAGATTCGATGCACTCGCACACGCATACAACGGACCTTTTCCCCGCTCCGCGGCAACAGATATTTGCCCCCATGTCGGATCAACACCGACAACCGCGGCGCCATTTGCACTTAACGCACGCCCGATCTGTCCATCACCACATCCGACATCAAGGACCGTCTTTATGCCTGCAAGTTCGCTCACAGCAATTGGAATGATTTGGTCTGTGTATTCAGGGTCTACCCCATCGGTAAAGCCTTTAATCCACCACTGGGCGTGGCGCTCCCATAGTTCTCCGTTGCTCACACGAAGAGACTAGGTGTTGGTCTCTTGTGGTGGATGGAACCTGGAATAGATCGCCTCTGCTACAGCATGTGGCAACCAAGTCAAAGTCTCAAGGTCAGCCAGTGTCGCTGCCTTAACTGCGTTGACTCCACCCATTGCCTTTACGAGTCGTTTGGCGCGGATTTCTCCTAGCCCTGTTATGCCGTCGAGTGAAGACGACACCATTCGTTTGCCTCTGAGCTCTCCGTGAAAGGTGTTGGCAAATCGGTGGGCCTCATCTCTAATGCGCTGCAACATAAAAAGCGCTTCGCTTCCGCGAGGGCAAAACACCGGGGTCTGTTGACCCGGTATGAACACCTCTTCGAATCTTTTTGCTAGCGATGCAACTGGTATTTCGTCTTGAAGACCTAACGCAGCAAC
>CANLAH010000034.1 GCA_947488685.1 Acidimicrobiaceae bacterium
GTGCCGACGGGGACAAGATCTGTGTCACCCCACACGAGTTCGATATTTTCAATCGGGATTCCGGTTTGCTCACTTGCCAACATTGCCCATGCAGTGGCGTGACCTTGTCCATGAGGTGAAGTACCTGTGTAAATCAGAGCATGACCATTGTCTTGAATTTCAACTTTTGCTGATTCGCCATTGCCCACGCCGCCAGTAATTTCGACATACACGCTGACGCCGATACCTAGTTGCTTGACAGCACCACTAGCGCGAGCAGCTTTTTGTTTGGTTCGCCATCCAGCGTAATCAGAGGCGGCGAGAGCTTTGTTGAGCGATGTTTCATAGTCGCCCACGTCATATGTCTGCCCAACAACTGTCGTGTGCGGTTCAAGAAACTTCGGAATGAGATTGATCCGGCGAACCTCTGCTGGATCCATTTCGATCTGTGCTGCAAACATGTCCATCGCACGCTCGATTGCAGCAGTTGCTTCGGGGCGACCAGCACCACGATAGGCAACGATTGGTGTGGTGTTAGTGACAACAGATGTCGTGCGACATTCAATGTTGGGGATGTTGTAGACACCCGAAGACATTGGGCGCGTCATGAATGGAGCCAAGATTGTTCCCATGTCTACCCATGCACCAGAGTCTTGAATTGCCCACAACTGATAATGCGTGACTTTGCCAGAACGATCGCCACCGATGGTGACATATTGCAACTGGGCACGACCATGACCAAGAGCCATCATTGATTCACTGCGCGTCTCGCGCCAACGTACTGGCTTGCCAACACGCTTGGCGATAGGACCGAGCAACAACTCCTCAGGGTATGCACCAATTTTGGCACCGAATCCACCACCGACATCTGGAGTCTTAATGTGAACAAGGGATTCTTCAACACCATTTGCGGCTGCAATCGGCGCAACTGATCCCTGCGCATGTTGCGTTGACAACCATTGCGTGAGACGACCGTTTGCACCCCATGAAGCGGCGGCGCCGCGAACCTCGAGTGGACATGGAGCAACGCGTTGATTCATGTAACGGCCCTTGACGACGACTTCACAGTCGGCAAAATATGCATCACCAGTGTTATCGGGAAGTCCTAGAACCATGGTGTCAAATACGACATTGCTTCCGCATGCTGCGTACAAATGAAGATCACTAGCCATAGAGACTTCGAGGTCAATGAGTGCCGGAAGAACGTCGTAGTTAATGATGACTGCTTCTGACGCGTCTTCTCCTTGCTCGCGGGTTTGACTCACAATGGCAACAACAGGTTCGCCAACGTAGCGAACTTTGTCAGTTGCAAGAAGAGTGCGGGTTGCGGCCGGGTTGAATGCCGACGGGACTTGTTGCAAGTCGAGGTCTGCTCCGGTAAACACTGCAATAATTCCAGGCATTGCTTTGGCATCCGATGCGTCGATTGATGTGATGTTGCCGTGAGCCACTGTGCTCCGCGCGTAGGTCACATGAACTGCGCCAGCAAGCATGGGTTCATCAAGCAAGTCGTCGACGTACTTGCCGCCTTCTGTCAAAAATTTTGGATCTTCTTTACGAAGAACGCGATTACCAAGAATGCTGCCACCCATATAAAACCCCCGATGTCGGTGATGTCGCGAGACCATGTGATCTCAATCTCTGACAATAGCGAGCGAGACCTCTGATACAACAAGCCATCGCAGGGTTGGTTGTAAAGTTTTTATTTACTGAGGGGAGCGAGGCCCCCAGAGGCAGAACCAATGTTGGCGGCACGCACGCGCAGGATGTCTGAGACAAGCGTGTATGGCCAAGTGGTGGGCAGAGTTGTGGGCAAGGCAGGCATGGCAAGCAATTGAATACGTTGCTCTCCGGGGAAGACGTAGCCCAGTTCTGAGCGGGCAGCGGCAACGACGCCGTCAGTTGTATTGAGTCGATTGATGTCGATCTGGAGTTGTTCATTGGCGTCCGCCAAAGCCTCGAACTGTGTTTTTTTCTGAGCCATCGCTGCATTTTGATGAAAATAATCGCGCAAAGGCAAGACAAAAAGAGTGGCCAAAAGGGCTGTGAGGAAGACCGTAATGCCAACACCTTTGAGAATGCGACGTGCAAGGTGCATTCGACTCTGTGGGTCACGCGATGCCCGCAAGAAGTTCATCCCTTAAGTGTGGCGTGTGGGCTGTGGAAAACCTTGGAATACGAACATTCGTTCGGGGGTGGGGATGCGGTCTAGCGGAGTGGCGCGAGCGCAGATCGCCCGCGATAGCGAGCAGAGTCACCGAGTTGTTCTTCGATACGAAGCAGTTGGTTGTACTTGGCGACTCGATCACTACGCGCAGGAGCACCGGTTTTGATCTGGCCACAATTAGTGGCAACTGCAAGATCGGCGATGGTGGAGTCCTCGGTCTCGCCACTGCGATGACTCATGACACTGCTGTAGCCATAACGAGTTGCTAGGTCCATCGTGTCTAGTGTCTCGGTGAGTGTTCCGATTTGATTGACCTTGATCAAAATACTATTTGCGACATTTTGGTCGATGCCCATTTGCAAACGGCGTGAGTTGGTGACAAAGAGATCATCGCCGACAAGTTGAATTCGAGATCCGAGTGCTTGCGTGAGAGCCGACCAACCAGTCCAGTCATCTTCAGCCATGCCGTCTTCAATACTGACAATGGGGTAGCGATCAACAAGCGATGTCCACCAAGTGGTTAATTGTTCGTGGTCAAAAACTTTGCCTTCACCTGATAAGTGATAGCGACCATCTTTGTATAACTCAGACATTGCTGGGTCGAGCGCAATTGCGATATCAGTTCCGGGCGTGTAACCGGCGCGTTCAATTGCCTGGACTAAAACAACGATTGCTTCTTCGTTGTTTGCCAGGTTTGGAGCAAACCCGCCTTCATCTCCGACGGCTGTGGAAAGAGATTGTTCGTGCAGTACGGCCTTGAGCGTATGGTACGTCTCTGCTCCCCAGCGAAGTGCTTCACGAAAACTCGGGGCGCCAATCGGCACGATCATGAACTCTTGTAGGTCGATGTTGTTGTCTGCGTGCACACCACCATTAATGACGTTCATCATGGGAACAGGCAAGACATGTGCGTTGGGCCCGCCAACTGATCGAAACAGGGGCAGTTCAAACTCATGTGCGACTGCGCGCGCGACAGCCAGACTCGTTCCAAGAATTGCATTTGCTCCCAGACGTGCTTTGTTGTCTGTACCGTCAAGATCGATGAGCTCTGTATCGACGAGTCGCTGTTGGGTTGCATCCATTCCGACAAGCGTTGCTGCGATGACTGTGTTGACATTGGCTACGGCTTGCAGGACTCCTTTGCCGCCGTAGCGTGCGCCTCCATCGCGCAATTCGGTTGCTTCATGTTGGCCAGTTGATGCGCCTGACGGAACAATGGCGCGACCAATGGCTCCACTGTCAAGTTGAACTTCAACCTCGATCGTGGGGTTGGCGCGCGAGTCAAGAACTTCTCGTGCGAGGATGCCAACAATTTCGCTCATGTCTCCACGCTACTGAGAGTTTGGGCTTTGACCGACTCCCATAATTCGTCAAGAGTGTCGAGCGGAAGCGTGGCCATCTCCAAACCGCGCTGTTTGCTGAGTTCTTGCACTCCCAACACACGTGATCTGAACTTGTGGATAGCACCACGGAGGGCAGACTCCGGGTCAATGTCAAGATGGCGAGCCACATTGACCAGTGCAAAGAAGAGGTCCCCGACTTCAGACATCGTGGCCTCTGGATCTGATTGGGCGACTGCTTGGCGGATTTCGTCAGCCTCCTCAACAACTTTATTGAGTGCGCCAAGGGCGTCTGCCCAGTCAAGACCAACTCGTGCGGCGCGTTCTTGCACCTTGACGGCAAACAACAAAGCGGGAGAACCTTCAACCACTCCATCAAAGATGCCGACTCGTTCTGGTTTCTCGGCACTTTTAATATCTTCCCAATTTGTCAGAACTTCTCCGACTGATGACACCACGACATCACCAAAGACATGAGGATGACGGCTCACCAACTTGTCATGCACGGTGCGAGCAACGTCACCCATTGTAAAGCGTCCCTCCTGTTCGGCGATTGCGGCATGAAACTCTATTTGATACAGCAAGTCTCCAAGTTCTTCGATGAACGCATCGTCACTCGTCGGATCGTCAATACGAAGCGCACTGATTGCGTCAACTGTCTCGTAGGTCTCTTCAATGAGGTAACGAACAAGCGAATGATGCGTTTGCTCTTTATCCCAGGGACATTGTTCGCGTAATGTTCGAGCAAGTTCATGAAACCTCACTAATTCTTCTCCAACACTTGTCGACAGGTGAGGCACATACATACATGTGAGATGGTCTGCCTCTATGACTTTGTCAATATTGCTCCAAGTGGTCTCAATGATTTTTTCGTCCGGGAGCCCGAGGTGATGCAAAAGCACAACAGATGCATCATCCTGAGCGTCATCAATGGACAACTTCACGTTGCTGAGCACCCAGTTGGCATGAACATGTGCAATCAAGAACGGGCCATGTTTGCCGGCCGCTGCAGTGACGAATTGATGTCCATCAATTAGTTGAACATGCTGTTCAACAGGATCAATTGCTAGGGCCCGCCACGCTTCATCCAAAAATGACACTGCACTACAGATACGAAGTGTGATGTCGGTGCGAGTACGCAATAGTTGCACCGTTCGTTCGAGGACAAGCGGCGACCCTGGAACGGCATACAACACTTCACCGTGTTGCGTGGCACCTTGAACGAGATCGGCGACAATGAGGTCGTACACCTCATCAAAAGATGCAGCATTGTCATAGTGATGATCAAATGTTGATGCACCGCCTAAGGCATCAAGCACAAGCGGAGCACTTGGATGCTGTGCTGTTCGAATATATCGATGAGGGATTCGTGCAATCTCGCTCAGTGTCTCTGTAGTGATCAGTTGTGGATCACCTGGACCAAGTCCAACGACGACGATATGTGGCGTCACTCGACCTTGCCCAAGGCCGCGTTCCATGTTCCAAATCTAGGATTAACCGTGACCTTCGAGGTGAGGAAAAAACCCAGAGCAAGTCGTGTTCCTGAATCGGCAGCAGGCAATTTGCTGAGAGATTCTGCAATCTCGGAATATGGCCTGTTCATGATGATGTGATATCCCAGTGAGGATTTTATAGGACCATTGGGAACCCCAACTTTGGCATCGAGTGCAGCCTGAATAAAATCAAAATCAAAACTATTAGGAAAATTAACTACTGGAATGCAGTCACTTGCGTCAACCCGAAGAGCTCCACCCGTGGCTTTTGCGGTTGGTTCGGTGGAGAACTCTTTGGCTAAGGCAATAAAATCAGCACCGTCATTAAGTTGTTTCAAAATATTGCGCGATTCTTTTTCAGTCGCAACAACGATGTGCCGAATGCACAATGCCCCCACAGAGCCTGGTGATGCTGAATACATTTCCTCGAGTTTTTTTGAGTCTGGCGTCTTGACACGGGCAACGGCAGTTTCTGCCACAGAGAGGTCAACAGAGAGACGTTGCAGTTCTTGGGACCACGAGTGATATGGGTCGTCGGCTGCGATTGTGTCCGTGACAGATTTTCTGTCTGAGTCAGTGATTGACTCACTGTTGGCCTGCAGGAATTCGTTGTCCATGATAAAACGAACGAGGGCCGACAGTATCTTTTTTGAATCAGCACCAGCGATCTGATCGGTCGTTGAAGAGATTTGTTTTGTACTAATGAGTTCTTTTGACAATCTTTCAAACTGTGCGACGGTGTAGTTGGTTCCGTTAACAGTAAGAACGTTTTTTGATTGAGAGACCGTGCCGCATGCGGTGAGCACGGTGAGGCTGAGCGTGAGCACGCCAAAGATTGCACGAGATGTCAGGGATGCTTTGGAGAGTTTCACCCGAGCGACTTTAGTGGTCTGCAGGCTCAAATAACTCGTTTATCAACGAAATGAGGTATTGCGTAACATCGGTCTTGTGTGGCAAGGGCATCAGGAGTTGTTTTTGGGCTTCTCGATAATTGGCGCCAGGGGCTATTCGCTTCAGAGTCATCATCTGACTCGCACGCAACTGAACGGGGGAGATACGAATCTCGCGACCGGTTGCGACGAGTTCGCTGAACTCACACCGATGACACTCAGCGCGCAATGTTGCGACTTGCAATAACCGTGCCGCTGGCGCTGGCAACGGACCAAAGCGATCGATCCACTCCTGTTCAATGTCGTTGACTTCAAGAATGGTTGTGACGTCGGCAAGTCGTCGGTATGCCTCAAGGCGTAATTCTTCACTCGGTACATAGTCGTGCGGAAGGTGTGCGTCGACGGGGACGTCAAGTTTGAGTTCAAAGCGCGCTTGTATCGGCTCGCCTTTCATTTCAGCCACTGCCTCTGTCACCATCTGGCAGTACAAGTCATATCCCACTGCTGCGATATGGCCACTTTGAGCTTCTCCGAGCAAGTTTCCGGCTCCACGAATTTCTAAATCTCGCATCGCTATTTTGAATCCGCTTCCGAGGTCGGTGGCTTCTCCGATGGTACGAAGGCGCTCATATGCGTCTTCAGAAAGGACTTGGTCTTGAGGATGAAACAAATACGCATACGCACGTTGCCCGCTGCGCCCAGCCCGACCACGTAACTGATGGAGTTGACCAAGCCCCAAAAGATCTGCGCGTTCGATGACCAACGTGTTCACTGTTGGCATGTCAATGCCACTCTCAATGATCGTCGTGCAAACTAAAACGTCGTATTCGTGATTCCAGAAGTCAAGAACGACTTGCTCCAGTGTTCCTTCGTCCATTTGGCCATGAGCCACTGCAATGCGGGCTTCCGGAACAAGTTCACGAAGTTCAGCCGCACGTTCTTGAATAGTTTTCACTCTGTTGTGCACCCAGAACACTTGACCTTCGCGAAGAAGTTCACGTCGCAACGCTTCGACTGCAACTCTCTCGTTGTCTTCGCTCACATAGGTCAGGATGGGCTGACGGTCTGCTGGCGGAGTTTGCAGCAACGATAAATCACGAATTCCGACGAGGCTCATTTCGAGTGTTCGGGGAATGGGCGTGGCCGACATTGTTAAAACATCAACGTCTGTTCGCATTCGTTTCATCGCCTCTTTGTGTTGCACTCCAAATCGCTGCTCTTCGTCAACAATTAATAGTCCGAGATCTTTGAAACTAATTCCCTCTTGGAGTAGTCGATGCGTTCCGATCACGCAGTCAACTTCACCAGTTTTGAGTTGGGCAATTACTTTTTTTGCCTTTGCATTAGTTAAGAACCGAGACAGAACTTCGACTCGAATGGGGTACCCAGCAAAGCGGTCACTAAAAGTCGTTCCGTGTTGTGTAGCGAGCAGAGTTGTAGGGACAAGCACTGCCACCTGCTTGCCATCCTGGATGGCCTTAAACGCTGCTCTAATGGCAACCTCGGTTTTCCCAAAGCCGACGTCTCCGCACAACAGTCGATCCATCGGAATATCTTGTTCCATATCTGATTTGATATTCGAAATTGCTGTGAGTTGGTCGGGTGTTTCGACAAACGGAAACGCTGATTCCATTTCTGATTGCCACGGAGTATCGGGCGCAAATGCATGACCTTTGGTAGTCACTCTGCGTTGATACAGCACAACGAGTTCTTGAGCAACAGCGCGAACGGCTGAGCGGACTCGTGATTTAGCCTTTGCGAAATCACTTCCGCCAAGACGATGAGGAGTGGGTGTCTCGCCACCGATGTATTGTCGCACCGTGCCAATCTGGTCGGTCGGTACATATAGTTTGTCTCCGCCCTTATACGCGAGCAATAAGTAATCCCGTTCAACGCCACCGATGCTGCGCGTCACCATTCCTTCGTAGCGACCAACGCCATGGTGTTGGTGCACCACGTATCCACCTGGCTGCAGATCTTCAAAGACTGTGACGGCACCACGTTTTTTTGAACTTTTTGATTCATGCTGACGCCGACCGCGCCGCCGACCAGTGAGATCGCTTTCGGTGATGAGGGCAAGTTTGAGATGTGGGA
This sequence comes from Acidimicrobiaceae bacterium, assembly GCA_947488685.1. Taxonomy (GTDB): domain Bacteria; phylum Actinomycetota; class Acidimicrobiia; order Acidimicrobiales; family Ilumatobacteraceae; genus UBA2093. Next base: position 7,964 of record CANLAH010000034.1, read on the forward strand.
GCGAGACACCACGCCCCATCACTGCGTGCACAACATATGCACCGGGTTTTGTGAGATCTGTTACTTCAGTTGCTGCTTGAAACTCGAGCCCGTGTTCTCGCATTAATCCAACAAGTCGATCCACGGTCGAAAGAGTCTCTGCGAGCACAATGACGCACCATTTGTCTGCCAACAGCTCAGCGATTCGGCGAACGATTGGTTCTGGATTCTGCACAATGGGCGCCCAACCGCTCGCAGAAACTGACGGCGATGTCGGTGACTCAGGCGTTGTTGTGACGTTAATGGTGGGGAAGCGCTGCGCTTCTGACAACAGGCGGTCTGGTTCGGTGTGCAGGCGCGGAAACTGCACTGTTGCATCACGCGCCCAGGATGTTGCCAATGCCTTGGCCAAGTCGTCTTCTTCGGCCAATAAGTCACGCGCTCTGTCGATCATGCGGCGCGGTTCAATCATCACCATGAGTGCATCATCTGACAAGAAATCAGTGAGCAGTGTTTGCTCTGTCACGAGCCAAGGCAGCCAGCTCTCCATACCATCAAATGTTTGGCCCTCGGAGAGACGCTCCCATTGTTCGCGCCCCCACGGTTCGGTTCCGACGAGAGTCGCCGCCATGGCACGCACATCGTCAGTTAGCAGGAGTTCGCGGGCTGGAAAAATTTCTACGTGGTCAATGTCATCTGTGCTGCGTTGGTCGTTCACTGTGAAATGCGTAAGTCGATCGACTTCGTCGCCCCACATGTCAATGCGGATTGGTTCGTCCATCGTGCTGGGAAACACATCGACAATTGCTCCACGACGGGAAAATTCGCCACGATGTTCGACCAATGTTTCGCGCCGGTATCCGTCATGCACAAGTCGCTCACACAAATAATCAATGTTGTATGTATCAGACTTACGCACCACGATTGGATCGACATTGTTGGCGTGTGGTGCAAGTTTTTGCAACAGAGCTCTGACCCCAGTAATGACAAATCTCGGACTCCGAGACGAATCGCGTAAGCGCCACAAAACTTCCATACGTTTGCCCATCGTGTCGATGCTGGGACTAACGCGCTCAAAAGGCAGTGTCTCCCAAGCAGGGAACAGAACGATGTCGTGTGGGGAGACAAAGTTGCTCATGTCCGCAAAGATTTCACGAGCCGCTGTACCCGTGGGGGCAGCGATCACGATTGGGTGTCGCGATGTCGAGTGAGCAAGTGCTGCCAGGATCAGTGGTCTGGCACTTTCCGGAATCGAGATGAGTGCCGATTTTTGTCCAGCAATACTGGCAAGCGCGGGCTCAGTTCGCGCTAGTGCGGCAAGATCTATGAGGCGCATTGTTATCGGATGTTGATGCGTTGCATGGCCACATCAAGGCCACTCGTGACGATGAGCTCTGCGGCGTCTGCGGCTATAGCAATAGCAACATCAAAAATTTTTCGCTCTGCTGCAGGAACTCGATTCAGAACATGATCAGCACCTTGTTGCTTGCTGTGTGGTTTCCCGATCCCGACGCGAACGCGAATGTAATCGTTCGTTTTAAGATGATGAGAGATCGACGAGAGTCCGTTATGGCCAGCTAGTCCGCCGCCTTGTTTGATGCGTACGACTCCTGGTTCGAGATCAAGTTCGTCATGCACAACAATAATCTTGGTCATGTCAGAAATCTTGAAACGGCGACACAGTGGTCCGACAGCTTCACCGGAGTCATTCATAAATGTGATCGGAACTGCTAACACCACCGACACAGCATCAAAATGGGTTTCGGCGACGAGTGCGCGGTCTCGCGTTGATTTTAATTTCGAAGACTTTCGAGAGGCCAACAGTTCAACTGTGTCTTGACCAATATTGTGTCGAGTGTGAGCGTATTCTTTGCCAGGGTTTCCTAGTCCAACGATGATGAAACGCTGAGCGCCACCAGAATCGTTTGATGTGCGACGAAAGGCCATGGAATAAACCTATGCCCTGTTAGTGGAGTGTAAGTGGTAGCCCGAAACTACGAGGCTGCACCATCTGCAGGAGCAGCGGCAGCGGCAGGGTCTGCACCGTCTGCAGGAGCAGCGGCTACGACTGCGGCTGTTGATTCACCACGCAAGACAAGAACGGTCACGATGACGAGGTCTGCATCGCCAACTGCAACGACTCCTGCAGGCAACACGACATCAGAAAGGTGAATGACATCATGAGGATGCATCTCGGAAATGTCAATAACGATTTCGTTTGGCAAGTTCAGTGGTGTCGTACGCAAGTCAATTGAGTCGACGGCCGCGTCAACGAGGCCACCTTCGGCAACAACTGCCTTGGCGATTCCTTCGAGGCGCACGGGTACGGAAACCGTGATTTCTTCAGACATGTTGATCTGCAAGAAGTCAATGTGGCTCACATTGCGGCGAACAGGATGACGCTGAAGTTCTTTGATGATGGCGGGGTATGTGCTGCCATCGACAGAGAGTTGCAAGATGGTGTTGACTCCGGCAGGTCCTGAGAGCGCGAGACGAAGCTCACGGCGATCAACGCTGATGGTGAGTGCTTGCATTCCGTGACCGTACAGAACGGCAGGGATGTTGTCTTGGGCACGTAGACGGCGCGATGTTGCACTGCCAGTAACGCGCCCAGTAGAGGCTTTGAGAGTTGTTGTATTCGACACGGCTTTGAAGTCTAGGGCGATTAGCCAAGAATCGTCACATCTCGGGAGGCCGAATTTAGGACTGGTTTTCTCCGCCGAAAAGGTCGCTGACACTGGTCTCGTCAAAGACCGCCGAAAGGGCTTCGGCGATGATTTTGGCCACCGAGAGCACTTCCAACTTAGAAAACACTTTGTCTGAGGCAAGAGGCAACGTGTTGGTCAGGACCACGCGGCTGATTGAAGATTTTTCAAGGCGCTCGACGGCAGGGCCCGAAAGAACTCCGTGAGTAGCCATTGCCCACACCTCTTTGGCCCCGCGAGCCAACAATAGTTCTGAGGCCGACACGATTGTTCCGCCGGTATCGATCATGTCGTCAGCCAAAATACAGAGGCGACCTTCGACGTCTCCGATGACTTCTTTGGCTTCAGCGATATTGGTTGTTCCTTTGGGTCGACGTTTGTTGATGAACGCGACGTCGGCATTTTTGTCTGACAAGTGTTGGGCAAAACGTTCTGCCACTTTGACTCGACCAGCATCTGGCGACACGATGACAAGATCTTGGTCGGCGTTTTTACGAACATAGTCTTCGAGTACGGGCAATGCGGTGAGGTGGTCAACAGGTCCTGAGAAAAATCCTTGGATCTGGCCGCTGTGTAGGTCAAGAGACACCATGCGAGTTGCACCTGCTGCTTTGAACATGTCGGCAATGAGACGAGCAGTGATTGGTTCGCGTCCCTCGGCTTTGCGATCTTGACGTGCATAACCATAAAACGGGCATACCGCAGTGATGCGTTTGGCTGATGCGCGATACGCAGTATCAATCATGATGAGTTGCTCCATGATTGAGTCGTTGATTGAGCGACCATCGATTCCGAAATGCGTTTGCATAATGAAAACATCGCCACCGCGGATACTTTCTCCAAAGCGAGGGCGCAATTCACCATTAGCAAACTCTGAGATATGAGCATCGCCAAGTTGAATGCCAAGGTGCAGAGCGACTTCTGCTGCCAGTGCTGGGTGCGTGCGCCCCGTGTATAGCGACATCCGCTTCGTGGTGACTTTTTCCAGAGGAGGGCTCATGGTTGTCCAGTGTAGAACGCACCGGTGTGTTGGCCGTTGCTCACGCTGCTCCCTGGAGGCAGCGATGCAAAGGGCCCGACGACTGCATCGGTGCCAATCTCAGATTCTCGCCCGACCGTGTTTTGCACAATCGATCCTGAGCCGACAACGCAGTCCGAGAGCCTGGTGTTGGGACCAATCTCCGATCCCTCTCCGATTGTGGTGTCTCCCTGCAAAATGGTGCCCGGATACAACGTCACATCACGACCAATAGTGACGGTCACGTCAATGAACGTGTGTTGGGAATCGAGCATTGTGACGCCATGCAACAGCCAGTTCTTGTTGATCCGGGCTCGCAACTCGGCCTCAGCGAGGCTCAGTTGCCAGCGGTCGTTCACGCCGGCTGTCTCATGTGGGGTTGCTTGCAAAGAACCGATTGGATGACCCATCGCGGCGAGTCCCTCGATGACATCCGTCAGGTAGTACTCAGCCTGAGAATTATTATTTGAGATACCTCGTAAAGCTGGTCCCAGTAGATCGCGCCGAAACGCATAGATGCTGGTGTTGATTTCAGTGATTGCCTCTTCTTCGAGAGTGGCATCTTTTTGCTCAACGATGCGAACGATACGACCATTGCGACCACGCACAATGCGCCCGTAGCCACTCGGGTCGCTTACTACCGTTGACAGCAGAGTTGCTGCATTGCCACTCTGTTCGTGTGCCGACACCAATGCCGAGATTGTTTCTGGTCGCAAGAGCGGAGTATCGCCAGGCAATACCAACACAGTCGATGTGTCATCAATGTCGTCGTTGGCAAAAGACGCAAGCCCAACAATTGTGGCATCACCTGTTCCACGCTGCACGCGTTGTTCAACAAATGAGACATTGGCCCAATCAGGTGCCTGCTCTTGTACTTTTTTTGTGACTCGTTCGGCTGCATGACCAACGACAACAACGGTTCTTTCAATGTCAAGTTCGACAAGCGCATGAATGACATGCAGCACCATCGGCCGCCCACAGATGAGGTGCAGTGGCTTTGGTCGTGTCGACTTCATGCGGGTTCCCTCGCCAGCAGCGAGGACAATGGCAGCAATCGGCATGGCAAAGTTCTAGCAAGAACGAGCCTCATGAGTGTGAACCCACGAGGGCATTTGTTCCGAGGAGAGGACTCGAACCCCTATTAACGGGACCAAAACCCGCTGTCCTGCCATTGAACGACCTCGGAAAGACAACTAAACGGTATCGGATTTTCCTAAAAGCACTTCGGTCACGATAGGTTATTTCCTCTTATGGGTTCGCTAATCAAAAAACGCCGCAAGCGCATGCGCAAGAAAAAGCACAAAAAGATGCTCCGACGCACGCGCCATCAACGCCGCAAGTAACCCGTTCTTCTTGACTGACTTGCTAGTGCATCGCTGCGTTTGTTGAAGTCATCACCACAGAAGCCTCTGGAAGCGCATGGACAAGGTGTGTTTGGTGACCCTGTACAAACCACGTTGCGCCAGAACCTGCCAACGTCGGAGCGTATCCGAGCGCCTCAGTGATGCGATTTTTCCAAAGAGCTAGGTCAGGGCATACCGCAATTGCAGCAGGCTCAAGATCGTTGCCGGATTCATGATGAGGTGATTTAAGTTCGTCCCACGCTGCGTACACCAGCGCTGTCGACACATGCAGTGGCGGAATAATCAGCGTGATGTCACTTGTGAGTGGCGCCAACGGTGTGATGATTTCTCCGATACCAGTGACTTGGGCGTTGCCACCAACCATGCAAAAAGCAATGTCTGCTCCTATCGCGCTTGCCGCCACTAGATCTGTGAACCCGGCCCAGCGCAACACACCAGCAGCGTCTGTTGAACCGCCGCCAAGTCCACCGCCAGCAGGAATATTTTTTTCGATGTGTATTGCGGCACTGACTTTTGTCAACTGCAGAGCTTTATACACAAGATTTGTTTCGTCGGTCGGAACTCCGTCAGCAAATGGCCCTCCAAGTGTGATTCCGTGCGAACCAGGAGTGATTGTGAGCGTGTCATGCAGTGCGAGGCTCACCATGTGTGCATCAATTGTGTGCAAGCCATCTGGACGCACGCCGGTAATGCGTAGCGACAATGTGAGTTTGGCGTGAGCCTGCATAACATCGGTCATGTGTGCTCCTCGTACACAACTTTGTAGAGGCGAATCCATTCATGCACCGACAGTTCTTCTGCTCGTGCAGTTGATTCGATGCCGGCTGTGTTGAACTGAGATTGAGTAACGAGACCTGCTAACGCGCCTCGCAACATTTTTCGTCGTTTTGCGAATCCAGTTCTGACAAGAGAAAATAACTCTGTTGGACGAACACTCGCGTCAAGTGGTTGGTCATGACGCACTATGCGAACCAGGGCAGATTCAACATTGGGTTTTGGCAAAAACACTGATGCTGGCACCATTCCGACGACTTCAGCGCGTCCCCAGAACGCTACTTTTACGCTGACAGCTCCGTACGCCTTAGTTCGTGGGACCCCAGCAAGACGTTCGCCAACTTCTCGCTGCACCATGACGAAGAATTCTTTTATTTGAGGAACCGTGTCAAGAATGTCGGCAATCATGGGCGTCGCAACGTTGTACGGCAAGTTTGCAACAAGGTGCCACGCACGTGACGGATCGGCTAGTTGGGACCAATCAATTGTCATTGCATCTGCTTGGACAACGGTGACATTTGGACACTGCGCAACGTTGTCGCGCAAGAGCGGAACAATTGTTTCATCAATCTCAATGGCAGTGATCTGAGCACCACTTTCTGCCAGCGCGAGCGTGAGTGAACCAAGGCCTGCACCGATCTCCAGCACACTGTCGGTTGGACCGACTCCGCATAGTCGTGCAATGCGACGCACTGTGTTGGCATCGACGACGAAGTTCTGTCCAAGTGCACGTCGTGGAGACAGTCCGGCTGCGTGCAGTTGCGCGGAGATGTGCGCGTGAGTGAGTGTCACCAGCGCAACTCGACTGGCAGTGGGGCATCAATCAGGTTGGCTAAATTTTCAAACAGCCCCGTGTGCACCACAATGTCTGCGCCAGATGGGATGTATCCAATATTGATATTGATACATTTTACTTTGCGACCATTGTTGAGATTCAAGACAGTGACCTCGGTCCCCAAAGGCACAGCACTCGTGGCACAGCCGGTGATAGCAGAGTCGGGGAATCGTTTAAAAGTAGCGCGACCACGCAGCGAGTTGATCGGAGTTTGTGCTGGGTAGGCAATTTGTCCTGTCCCTGTTTGTACGAGTGCGGTTGGTCCTTCGAGATTTGCTGCTGAGTCTGCGTTAGCACTCGAAGAAAGTCCGGTATCAAGAGTTGTCGTTGTCACTAGTGCTGTGGTGGCAATAGTCGCCTCAGTCGGTTCAGTGGATCCGCCGGCGATCCAGGCAAGAGGCAACACAATCGCCGTCAAAATGCCAGCAGCAACCATTCGATTGCGATCGATACGAGACAAGTTCACGAGTTAACGCTACGAACCAATTCCTGGGAACGCAAGGATTGCGGTCGCACTTGTTGATTCGGCAATTGTCGCTGGGTGCTGGCCTCGGAGGTCTGCAATGGCAGTACCCACCACGCCCACAAATGCTGGCTGGTTTGGACGTCCACGATGTGGAGCAGGTGCCAGATATGGACTATCGGTTTCAATAAGAAGTCTGTCAAGAGGACACATTTGGGCCGCAGCCTGATTATCTGCAGAGTTCTTGAATGTCACGATTCCGCTGAACGACAAAAATGCTCCACGGTCTAGACATCGGCGAGCCTCATCTGGACCACCAGTAAAACAATGCAAGACAGTTCGCTCAGGAATCCCTTCTGCATCCAACACATCAAAAGTGTCATCCCATGCGTCGCGTGTATGGATGACAAGTGTGAGATCGTGCTGTTTGGCGAGAGCAATATGTTCGGCAAAAACTTGGCGTTGCACATCACGGGGTGA
>CANLAH010000035.1 GCA_947488685.1 Acidimicrobiaceae bacterium
AGCCAAACCGCGAGAAGCCAATGTCTTAGAGATAGCAGCAGTCAGCGTTGTCTTGCCGTGGTCGATGTGACCCATCGTGCCGATATTGACGTGTGGCTTGTTGCGTTCGAATTTTGCCTTACTCATGTTTTACTCCGTAGTTTTGCTTGTTGTTTTTAGATGGACATTGGTTGGATAGGACTGATCGGCTATTCGCCGCGAACTCTTTTAACGATTTCTGTAGCGATTGCCTCTGGTACCTGCTGGTACGAATGGAACTGCATGGTGTACGTGGCGCGGCCTTGAGTACGAGACCGAAGATCGGTACTGTATCCGAACATTTCCGATAGCGGAACCTGAGATTGCACGACTTGAGTGTTTCCGCGTGCTTCCATGCCTTCGATTCGGCCACGACGGCTACTGAGGTCACCCATCACGTCTCCCATGTACTCGTCTGGAGTCACAACTTCGACGGCCATGATTGGCTCAAGCAACACAGGACGTGCCTGCTCGGCTGCCTTTTTAAAGACCATTGTTCCGGCAATCTTGAAAGCCATTTCGCTGGAGTCAACGTCGTGATATTGCCCGTCCGTCAGTGTTGCTCGCACATCCACTGTGGGGTATCCGGCGAGAACGCCGTTTCCGAGTGCTGCCTGGATTCCCTGATTCACAGGCTGGATGTATTCGCGAGGAATACGTCCACCCGAAATCTTGTCAACGAATTCGTATCCGCCGCCAGGACCAGTTGGTTCAAGTGAAATTTTTACAACAGCAAACTGACCAGAACCACCGGACTGCTTGATGTGGCGGTACTCGACTGCTGTGACTGTCTTGGTCACTGTTTCGCGGTACGCCACTTGAGGCTTGCCAACTGTTGCATCAACGTTGAATTCGCGTTGCATGCGGTCAACAAGGATTTCAAGGTGCAGTTCACCCATTCCGGAGATCACAGTCTGATTAGTTTCTTCGTCGGTGCGAACTCTAAAGGTGGGGTCTTCGTCTGACAACGACTTCAGAGCCTTGCCCAACTTGTCTTGGTCATCTTTTGTCTTTGGCTCGATTGCGACGTGAATAACTGGCTCAGGGAAAATCATTCGCTCAAGCACGATTGGATTGCTGCGATCACACAGAGTGTCTCCGGTTGTGGTGTCCTTGAAACCAAGACCCGCGACAATGTCTCCTGCCATTGCAATATCAAGATCTTCTCGCTGATTTGCATGCATGAGCAAGATGCGCCCGAGACGCTCTTTGCGCTCTTTGGTGCTGTTGTACACCTCGTCGCCTTTGCTGATGCTTCCGGAGTACACGCGGAAATATGTCAGTTTTCCGAACGGGTCGGCAACAATTTTAAAAGCAAGTGCAGCAAACGGACCATCCTCGTCGGCAGGTCGCTCAATTGTTTCGTCACCCTTGAGGTTGGTGCCTTGCGCTGGACGAATGTCAAGTGGACTCGGCAAGAAGTCAACAACTGCATCAAGCATTGGCTGTACACCTTTGTTCTTGAACGCAGAGCCACACAAAATTGGAACGAAATCAAAAGCCAATGTACCGGCGCGGATTGCACGCTTGATTTCTGCTTCTGAAACTTCTTCACCGGCAAGATACTTTTCCATCAATTCGTCATCGCTGGTGGCGATTGTTTCGAGCAGCATTTCGCGATAGGAATTTGCCTCGTCAACCATGTCGGCAGGAATATCTGTTTCGTCCCACTTGGCACCAAGTTCTTCGTCGTGCCAAATCAAAGCCTTCATCTTGACAAGGTCAATCAATCCGATAAACGGTTTGTTGCTCTCTGGACCACCTGCGCCGATGGGGAGATGCAAAACAGCAGGGTTTGCCTGCAAACGCTCACGCACCATTTTGACGGTGCGATAGAAGTCAGCACCAATGCGGTCCATCTTGTTCACGAAACACATCCGCGGAACGTGGTACTTGTTGGCCTGACGCCACACCGTCTCGGTTTGTGGCTCGACGCCGGCAACCGAGTCGAATACTGTCACTGCACCGTCTAGCACGCGCAATGAACGCTCTACTTCAATGGTGAAGTCCACGTGTCCAGGAGTGTCAATGATGTTGATTCGATGGTTGTCCCAAATGCAGGTTGTGGCAGCAGACGTAATTGTGATTCCGCGCTCTTGCTCTTGGGCCATGTGGTCCATAGTGGCTGCGCCATCATGGACTTCGCCGATCTTGTAACTCTTTCCCGTATAGAACAAGATGCGTTCTGTCGTAGTGGTTTTACCGGCGTCAATATGCGCCATGATCCCGATGTTTCGAGTTCGTTCTAGTGGAAATTCACGCTTAGCCATTGGTTCACCTTGTGTTGTTTATAAAACATTGTCGGAGGGGATTGAGTTGTCAAGGAATATCTCACCCACAGCACAAAAATGCACCGTGGGAAATGAGGGGATTACGGGGTTATAAAACTGTTCTTACTACCAGCGGTAATGTGCAAAGGCTTTGTTTGACTCAGCCATTTTTTGCATGTCATCGCGTTTTTTCATTGCTGCACCAAGACCATTCGAGGCATCAAGCAACTCATTGGCCAAACACTCAGCCATTGACTTTTCGCGACGCTTGCGCGAGTAATCGACAAGCCAACGAATTGCGAGTGTGCTCGCGCGCCGCGGGCGAACTTCTACTGGTACTTGATACGTGGCGCCACCGACTCGACGGCTACGAACCTCTAGTGGTGGTTTGATGTTTTCAACGGCGCGCTTGAGAGTGGCGATTGGCTCTGCACCTGTCTTGGTCTCGACAATCTTTAATGCGTCGTACACAATTTTGTCGGCAATTGATTTCTTGCCGTGCAACATCACTTTGTTGACAAGTTGGGTAACGACCAATGAGTGATAGATCGGATCTGCGAAAATTTCGCGACGTTGTGCAGGACCTTTGCGTGGCATGTCTGTTGTTTCCTATTTCTCGCGCTTTGAGCCGTAACGGCTACGCGACTGCTTGCGACTTTTTACACCAGCAGCGTCAAGTGCGCCCCGAATGACTTTGTAACGAACACCTGGCAAGTCGCGTACACGACCACCCCTGATGAGCACGATGCTGTGCTCTTGAAGGTTGTGTCCTTCGCCTGGAATATATGCAGTGACTTCGACGCCACTTGTAAGACGAACACGAGCAACTTTGCGCAACGCTGAGTTTGGTTTTTTAGGAGTTGTTGTAAATACGCGTGTGCACACACCGCGACGTTGCGGTGAACCCTTGAGCGCAGGTGTCTTGGTCTTGGACGACTTTGAACTGCGACCGGTGCGGATCAGCTGTTGGATTGTTGGCACAGAATTACCTTTCGATGAGAACCCTGCAAGGCTAGAGGCGAAAGTTGACTAGTGGCAACCCGCCCATGATGAACGCTTCTTTTTGACACGACTCAGCCCAGGGCGTCGACCCCATCTGATGGAGTTGCCTCAGCCTGATATGTGCCGTGAAGCCCCGCCAAAAACTCGGCTGGATCGACATCATCGCTTGAGAAGTACTCCATTGGCTGGTAATCAGGTGCATCAACGTCAAAGTCGCGGTAACGCTCCATGCCAGTTCCGGCAGGGATCAGTTTTCCGATAATGATGTTTTCTTTGAGGCCAACCAGGAAGTCTCCCTTGCCGTCAATTGCGGCTTCGGTCAGAACTCGAGTGGTCTCTTGGAAAGATGCTGCTGAGAGCCATGAATCAGTGGCGAGCGATGCTTTGGTGATTCCCATTATTTCGGGACGACCCTCTGCAGGACGCTTTGAGTTCTCGACCATTTCGCGGTTTGTGTCACGGAAGATTTTTGCATCAACTCGCTCCCCTGGCAAGAAACCAGTGTCGCCAGGTTCTTGAACACCGACGCGACGTGTCATCTGACGAACAATCAGTTCGATGTGCTTGTCGCTGATCAATACACCTTGGTCGCGATATACCTTTTGCACTTCTTCGATGAGGTATGTCTGTGTGCGGCGTGTTCCAAGAATCTCCATGATTTCTTTCGGATCAAATGGCCCATCGGTCACTGGCTCTCCAGCAACGATTTCTTGTCCGTCGCGAACGATTGGTCGGCTACCACTTGGCAAGATAATTGGATGTTCTTCACCTTTGTCATCAACAACGATGATTGGGATTCCTTTACCTTCGTCTTCGCCAATGCGAACAACACCTGTTGCTTTGGCAAGACGTGCAGAACCTTTTGGCGTGCGTGATTCGAACAATTCAACAACGCGCGGCAAACCGCCGGCGATGTCCTTTCCGACTGCAACACCACCGGTGTGGAACGTACGCATTGTGAGCTGAGTACCGGGCTCACCAATTGACTGAGCAGCGATAACTCCGACTGCTTCTCCAAGTTCGATTGGCTTGCCAGTGGCGAGTGAACGTCCGTAGCACAGAGCACAAATACCGAGTGCGGCATCGCATGTCACAACTGAACGAACCTGAACGCGGTCAATTTTGGGATCAGCACGCAACGTGGCGAGTTCTACGTCACCGAGAATTGTGTTTTTCTCATACACCGATCCGTCCGACATTGAAACTTCGTTGAGCAATGTGCGACCAAACAACTTGGCGTCAAGGTGACGTTCTGTTTTGATGTTCTCGATCCAGATACCAAGGCGAGGACTCGTGCCACTCTCATGACAGTCATATTCACGCACGATGAGTTCTTGCGCAACGTCTACCAAGCGACGGGTGAGGTAGCCAGAGTCAGCAGTACGCAATGCGGTGTCGACGAGGCCCTTACGAGCACCTGGAGTCGCAATGAAGTATTCGAGTGTTTCGAGTCCTTCACGGAAGTTGCTCTTGATAGGACGCGGAATCATGTCACCACGAGGGTTTGCCACGAGGCCGCGCATTCCGGCAATCTGACGCATCTGCGTCATGTTTCCGCGTGCACCAGATCCGACCATCATGTCGATCGGGTTGAACTTCTCGGCTTTAAACGCCGCTTCCATCGCTGCTTGAACTTCTGCTGTGGCATCTGTCCAAATACGAACTTCTTGCTGACGACGCTCGCCGTCTGTAATGATTCCGCGCTTGAACTGTGACTCCACTTTTTCGGCTTGTTTTTCGTAGCCATCAAGAATTGCACGCTTTGTAGCAGGCGTCTTGACGTCGTCGATAGACACAGTCAAACCAGATTGCGATGCATAGCGATAGCAAACGGCTTTCATGGCGTCAAGTGAGTTAGCAATTTCGGACTTGGGGTAGTGATCAGAGAGGCGTTCTACGATGACACCAAGTTCTTTTTTCTTGACCACTTCGGTGATGTGTCCAAATCGAGCTGGATAGTCAGATGGAAGAGTCTCTTCAAACAACAAGCGACCAGGTGTCGTCGTGAATTCAGAAATTTCTCCCGCCTCATTGCGCTCACGAATGGTGATCAGAGCGTGCAGGTTCACTGAACCAGCATCAAGACTTCTGTAGACCTCCCAGCGATGACGGAACACATGTCCTTCACCAGCAACACCAACTCGCGATTCGGTGAGGTAATAGCCACCGATAACAAGGTCTTGCTGCGGAGTAACGATTGGACGACCAGATGCAGGTGACAAGATGTTGTTCGCAGACAACATCAACACGCGTGCTTCGGCCTGAGCCTCTGCAGATAATGGCAAGTGGATAGCCATCTGGTCTCCGTCGAAGTCAGCGTTAAATGCAGTACACACCAGTGGGTGCAAATGCAGTGCTTTTCCTTCAACCAAGATTGGCTCAAACGCCTGGATTCCGAGTCGGTGCAATGTTGGTGCGCGGTTGAGCATGACTGGGTGTTCTTTGATGACGTCTTCAAGAACGTCCCACACCTGAGTACGACGGCGCTCGACCATTCGCTTAGCAGTCTTGATATTCTGCGCGATTTCAAGATCGACGAGACGCTTCATAACGAAAGGCTTAAACAGTTCAAGTGCCATCAATTTAGGCACTCCGCACTGATGCAAACGCAGGGTTGGTCCAGCAACGATGACTGAACGACCTGAGTAGTCAACACGCTTTCCAAGCAAGTTCTGACGGAAACGACCTTGCTTACCTTTAAGCATGTCGGACAATGACTTCAACGGACGGTTTCCGGGGCCGGTTACTGGACGACCACGACGACCATTGTCAAACAAAGCATCCACTGCTTCTTGCAGCATTCGCTTTTCGTTGTTCACGATAATTACTGGTGCTCCAAGATCAAGGAGACGGCGCAAACGGTTGTTGCGGTTGATGACTCGGCGATAGAGATCGTTGAGGTCTGATGTTGCGAATCGACCACCATCAAGTTGCACCATTGGGCGCAATTCAGGTGGGATCACTGGAACGACATCAAGGATCATTGCCTTGGGGCTATTGACACGGCGACCCTGCTCGTCACGCTTATTAAACGATGTGACGATCTTGAGACGCTTAATGGCCTTTTGCTTACGCTGCGTTGACAGCGGTTTTCCTTTGAGACCATTTTCAAGAGCATCACGCAACTTGAGTTCTTCTTCGTCAAAGTCGATGCTGTCGATCAGAGACTTGATCGCGTCTGCGCCAGTTCCACCTTCGAAGTAATCCTCGTAACGGAACTTCATCTCGTTCCATAGTTCTTCATCTTCAATGATTTGGCGAGGATGTAGATCTTTGAATTCGTCCCATGCGCGCTTCACGCGGTCGATTTCTTGATCGAACTTTTCTCTCCGGTTAAGTTCTTCCTTGTCCATGGCACGTTGACGAGCACGTACGTCTACATCCTTGGCGCCTTCTTTTTCCATCGTCTTTAGTTCGACTTCGAAATCTTTCAAAACCTTCTTCATGGCTTTATCGCGAGTAACAATGAGTTCGTCACAGGACTGCAAGAAATCTGCCTCAAGCTCTGGCATGTCCTTGTGAATCAATTCTTCATTAACTGTTGTCACAAGATTTGCCGCAAAATAAATAACTTTTTCAAGTTGCTTTGCTTTGAGTTCTTCTTTAGGAGCAAGTCCACCCAACAGATATGCCAGCCAAGAACGAGTTCCGCGCAGGTACCAAATGTGTACAACTGGTGCTGACAACTCAATGTGTCCCATGCGCTCACGGCGTACTTTTGAACGAGTAACTTCTACTCCGCAACGCTCACAGATGATGCCCTTGAAGCGAACACGCTTGTACTTGCCGCAATAGCATTCCCAATCACGTGTTGGTCCAAAGATTTTTTCGCAGAACAGACCATCTTTTTCAGGTCGTAGTGTTCGGTAGTTGATGGTCTCTGGCTTTTTGACTTCGCCTTTTGACCACAGACGGATTTGCTCCGCTGTTGCCAAGCCGATTCGCAATTGGTTAAACATATTCACGTCGAGCATGTTGGTGTCGTTTCCTGGTTAGTGGTCGTGGTCAGTGGTCAGATGTAAAAATTAAGCGCGGGCGCCGCGTCGTTCGCGGTTGTCATCATCGTCAGAGCCACGCTCTGGGCGACTGATGTCAATCCCGAGTTCGTGGGCGGTGCGATAAATCTCATCATCAAAGCCATGCATTTCGATCTCGTGACCGTCAGCAGCAAGTACTTCGACGTTGAGACACAGTGACTGCATTTCTTTCATGAGTACTTTGAATGACTCAGGAATGCCAGGCTCAGGAATATTGTCACCCTTGACAATGGCTTCGTACACCTTGACACGACCAAGAACATCGTCTGACTTAATGGTGAGAAGTTCTTGCAAGCAATACGCTGCGCCATAGGCCTCAAGTGCCCATACTTCCATTTCGCCGAATCGCTGTCCACCGAATTGAGCCTTACCACCAAGCGGTTGCTGTGTGATCATGCTGTATGGTCCGGTGCTGCGAGCGTGGATCTTGTCGTCCACCAAGTGAGACAACTTGAGGATGTACATGAAACCAACCGTGATGGGGTTGTCGTACACCTCTCCGGTGCGACCGTTGCGCAAAAATGTTTTTCCGGAGTTCTGAATCAGACGCTGTCCGTCAATACCTTCTGGCGTGAGATTGCGGAAAATGTTTTGAATCGTCGGATGTTCTCCGGCTGCTTCTTCTTCGTCCCAGTGTGCACCATCAAATACCGGTGTCGCAATAAACGTTGCTGGCTCGGTTGTTGGTCGTGTCTTTGTCTCGGTGCCACGAATTGCAGGCTGTCCAACGAGCTTGCCAGTCTTTGGATCGGTCCAACCCCATCGTGCGCAATAGCCAAGATGCGCTTCGAGCACCTGACCAACGTTCATTCGGCTCGGAACACCAAGCGGGTTCAAGATGATGTCGACAGGTGTTCCGTCTTCTAAGTACGGCATGTCTTCGATTGGCAGAATCTTGGAGATAACGCCCTTGTTTCCGTGACGTCCAGCAAGCTTGTCACCCACGCTGATTTTGCGCTTTTGGGCAACGAACACGCGCACGAACTGGTTAACACCAGGTGGCAACTCGTCTCCCTTTTCACGAGAGAAAGTTTTTACGTCAATAACGCGACCACCTTCTCCGTGAGGAACCTTGAGGGATGTGTCACGTACTTCACGTGCCTTCTCACCAAAGATTGCTCGCAACAAACGCTCTTCGGGCGTGAGTTCGGTCTCACCTTTTGGCGTGACTTTTCCGACCAACACGTCTCCGGGGCCAACTTCTGCACCAATGCGGATAACGCCATCATCGTCAAGGTCGCGCACAATGTCGTCTGACAAGTTAGGAATGTCGCGAGAGATTTCTTCTGCACCTAATTTTGTTTCGCGAGCGTCCACTTCGTAGTTGTGAATGTGAATTGATGTCAAAACATCGTCTTTGACCATGCGCTCACTCAGGATGATTGCGTCCTCAAAGTTGTAACCCTCCCACGGCATAAGTGCCACAAGTAGGTTCTTGCCCAACGCCAGTTCACCCTTGTCGGTACTTGGACCGTCTGCAAGAAGATCACCTTTCTTGACTTGTTGACCTTCGACGACGCGAATGATTTGGTTGATGCATGTGTCTTGGTTAGAACGATGGAACTTCAGTAGCGGATGCTCGAAACGCTTTGAAGAACCGGCGTATTTCATGGTGATCGAATCACCATTGATCTCAACAACTTCGCCATCTTCGTGAGCCAAAATAAGGTCGGCTCCGTCACGCGCAGCGCGAAGTTCGATACCTGTACCAACATATGGCGCTTCAGCACGAACAAGTGGCACTGCTTGACGTTGCATGTTTGCACCCATCAATGCGCGGTTGGCATCGTCATGCTCCAAGAACGGAATCAATGCGGTTGCAACAGACACGATCTGCTTTGGCGAGACGTCAATAAAGTTGACTTCTTCAGGCGTTACAGATGCGATGTCAGTGGTAGAACCAAAGAAACTTTCTGCTTCAAGCATTTTACGCAAGTCATCAAGGCTGGCAGCCTGAGGTGAACGACGCACAAGAACGCGTGGCCCCTTAAGAGATGAGTCTTTGTTGATCGGCGTGTTTGCTTGGGCAACGACCCAGTTTTCTTCTTCGTCTGCGGCCATGTAAACAATTTCGCTTGTGACTTTTCCGTCTTTGACGCGACGGTACGGAGTCTCAATGAAACCGAACTTGTTGACTCGCGCATAAGTACTGAGCGCACCAATAAGACCAATGTTTGGACCTTCTGGTGTTTCAATCGGACACATACGACCGTAGTGAGAAAAGTGAACGTCTCGAACTTCAAAACCTGCGCGCTCACGACTGAGTCCACCTGGTCCGAGTGCTGACAAACGGCGACGGTGAGTGAGTCCAGACAATGGGTTTACTTGGTCCATGAACTGCGACAATTGTGATGTTCCGAAGAACTCCTTGATTGCGCCAGTCACTGGACGAACGTTGATGAGCGACTGTGGCGTGATCGCCTCGGTGTCTTGTGTGGTCATGCGTTCGCGAACGACACGCTCCATACGAGACAAGCCAATGCGGACTTGGTTCTGGATGAGTTCGCCAACCGAACGAATACGGCGGTTTGCAAAGTGGTCTTGATCGTCAAGGCGGTAGCCGGGCTCTTGCTTGACAAGATTAAGCATGTATGTAATGGCGGCAAGAACCTCGCAACGTGACAACACGTCTTGGTCTTCTGATGCAATGTCTAACTGCGCGGCTGTGAGACCGAAGCGCTCTGTCAATAAATTAACCTCGGCTCCGAGTTTGCGATGCAATTTGTAGCGGCCAACACGACTCAGTGAATAGCGACGGTTTTCGAAAAAAGCACCCTCAAAAAAGGCGCGTGCCGACTCTTGGGTGGCTGGTTCGCCTGGACGAGCGCGCTTGTAGATCTCAAGAATCGCTTCGTCTTTTGTTGGTGAAATGTGACGCTCTTTTTCCCACTGTCCTTCAAGGAAGTCGAAGTATGCAACAAAACGATCCAAGAAACCTGGCGCGCCTTCTTCGTCGTATCCGAGCGCACGCAACAGAGTGAAAATACCCATGCGACGTTTGCGAGCAACACGTGTACCAGCGGTGACATCTTTTCCGGGCTTGTGCTCAACGTCAAACTCGAGCCACTCGCCACGGTATGGATGGATTGTTCCTTTTACTAACTGATGCTTTGACAGGTTACGCAAGCGATAGCGCTCTCCTGGTTCGAAAATAACTCCTGGCGAACGGACAAGCTGCGACACAACAACGCGCTCTGTTCCGTTGATAACGAATGTTCCCTTTTTGGTCATCTTGGGGAAGTCGCCCATGAAGACAACTTGCTCTTTGATTTCACCAGTCTGACGATTACCGAAACGTGCGCGCACAAACACTGGGCTTGCAAACGTCATTTCTTTTTCGCGACATTCTGCTTCTGTGAACTTTGGTCCTGGGCAGAGGTCTTCGTCGTCTGGATCGAATTCGAGCTCAAGCGTGAGGTCACCGCTGTAATCACTGATGGGTGAAATATCTCCAAAAGTTTCGACAAGCCCATCGCGCATAAACCAATCAAATGATTTACGTTGAACGTCGATCAGATCGGGTAGTTCGAGAGGGTCGGCGAGATTAGCAAATGAATAGCGTGTGCGAGACGACGAACGAGAGGTCACAAAAAAACTCCTGACAGCGACGAGGGGCGGTTACCCATGGGACGACTCCACCACGTAAATGGGGGCTTCGTCACACGGACAGCAACTATGAAGGCTATCGCCCTCATGTTGCGGGAACAACTAGCAAATTGGACAACGGCGGGTGCCGTTGGGGGTTATTTGAGTTCGACGGTTGCGCCGGCTTCTTCAAGCGCAGCCTTGGCCTTTGTGGCGTCAACCTTGCTGGCCTTCTCCAAAATAGCCTTAGGAGCACCATCTACAAGATCCTTGGCCTCTTTGAGTCCCAGGCTGGTCAATTCACGTACTGCCTTGATGACTTGGATCTTTTGTCCACCGGCCTCAGTAAGAATGACGTCAAACTCGTCTTTTTCTTCCTCGTCAGCGGCTGCTGCTCCGCCACCTGCTGGGGCTCCAGCAAACGCCATCGCCATTGGGGCTGCTGCGGTCACGCCGAATTTTTCCTCAAATGCGTCAAGGAGTCCCTTGAGTTCAATAACTGTGAGTTGTGAAATTCCGTCAAGAATCTCGGTTTGTGTGAGAGCCATGTTGCTCATCTCCTTTTGTTGTTGTGTATTACTTGTTTTGGATTAGTTGATAATGCTCGGTATTCGTAGAAATTTTCTTCAAACAGCCGCCGCCTACGCGGCATCTTTTTGGTCGATGAGGGCTTTGAGTCCGTAGGCCATATTGCGGGGCAAAGCCTGCAAGAGACCAGCGGTCTTGACCAACGGTGCTTGCAAGAGACCAGCAAAATTTGCCAGCATGACATCGCGTGATGGCAGGTCGGCCAAAACGACAACATCTGAAGCACTCAGAGCCACAGAGCCAACCACGCCCCCGCGAATTACGAGCAAGGGGTTGGTCTTGGCGTAATCCTTAAGGGCTTTGGCCGCGGCGGCCACATCACCATGCACGAATGTGATGGCAGTGGGACCAACGAGAAGGTTTTCGAGGCCAGTGGCCCCTGCTTCACGGGCGGCAAACCTCGCCAGTGTGTTTTTGTAGATGTGGTACTCAGCACCAATCTCGCGGAGACTGAGACGCAGACCCGCAAGTGCAGCCACGGTCATACCGCGGTATTCAGTGATGATGGCAGCATCGGATTTTTCGAGCTTTTCGCGCACGTGGGCCACAACAGCGAGCTTTTCAGAACGAACAGTTGACATTTGACCTCCTTGATAATTCTTTCTCGGTTGTTCTTAAAATATGGATACGACGATCGTTACTCGGGGCATTCGCTAGAAACGAACGCCGCACCAAGCGCAACGAGTGCACACAATGAAGAATTCGCCTAATCGGGCGGGCAAATTGCCCCTTGGCCGGTTGGACCGGAACCTGATGTCTCTGGCGACTACCTGAGATGAAGTTATACGACCCAAATCCTAGAGGGGACTTGAACGTTTCACTACGTCTATTTTGATGGACCTACTCGGCAACCTTGAGTCGGTCAGTGTCGACCTTGACACCTGGCCCCATCGTGGACGAGAGCGATACTTTGCGCAAATACTTGCCCTTGGCAGACGCTGGCTTGGCACGCTGGATTTCATCTAAAACTGCGCGAAGGTTGGCTTCAAGATCTGCAGGCGCAAATGATGCTTTGCCAATGACCACATGCACGTTTCCGTAACGATCGGCGCGATATTCAACTTTTCCGCCTTTGAACTCAGCCACTGCTCGGCCGACATCCATTGTGACGGTGCCGGTCTTGGGGTTGGGCATCAAACCACGTGGTCCGAGCACCCGACCAAGACGACCAACAAGAGGCATCATGTCAGGAGTTGCGATTGCAAGATCGAAATCCATTTTTCCGGCTTCGATTTCGGCGGCCAATTCATCAGCACCAACAATGTCGGCGCCTGCGGCACGCGCTTCTTGGGCGGCGTCGCCAGATGCGAACACGGCAATGCGAACTGATTTTCCGCTTCCGGATGGCAATGCGACGGTGCCACGGATTGTTTGATCGGCCTTGCGGGGATCGACTCCGAGACGAATGGCAACTTCAATGCCTTCATCGAATTTTGCTGTTGCAGTCTTTTTCACGAGGTCCACTGCTTCTGTGGGTGTGAATTGACTATCGCGGTTGAACAGTGCGATTGCTGCTTTGTATTTCTTTCCTTGCGGCATGATGCCTCCCTCTCTTTCTTGTGACTCGGTTCAGATGAGGTTTCTCTGAACGACGAGATGATTATTTAACGACTGTTAGTCCCATTGACCGTGCAGTACCACGAACTTGTTGCTTCGCAGCTTCAAGGTCATAGGCATTTAGGTCTGGCATCTTGATCTTTGCCACTGCTTCAACATCTGCTTCTGTCACGCTTCCGCATACTGACTTACCAGGAGTCTGTGATGCTTTTTCGAGACCAGCCTTTTGACGCAAGAGAACTGGCGTCGGTGGTGTCTTGAGAATAAATGTAAATGAACGATCTTCAAAGATGCTGATTTCGACTGGAATGATTGTTCCGGCCTGTGCTTCTGTTGCAGCGTTGTATTGCTTCACGAAATCCATGATCTGCACACCATGAGGTCCGAGCGCAGTACCGACTGGTGGAGCAGGAGTTGCCTTGCCTGCCGGAATCTGGATCTTCACGATCGCTGTGACTTTTTTCTTTGCCATTTTGTGTTCTCTTCTTCCTAATAAAAACTGTTACTACAAATAAATACTGTTAGAGCTTGACGACTTGAACAAAGTCCATCTCGACAAGTGTTTCGCGACCAAAGATATTCACGAGCACTTTGAGTTTCATGTGGTCTGCATTGATCTCAGCAACTTGACCGCTGAAGTCTGCGAACGGACCTTCTTTGACTCGCACGCCCTCGCCCACTTCGTACTCCAGCTTTGGTGCTTTGCGTTTTGGCGCATCTTGGCCATCGCCCTTTGCCGACAGGAAAGTTTCGACTTCACGCTTTGACAACGGTGTTGGCTTTTGACCTTTTTGACTCTGACCAACAAAACCTGTGACGCCCGGAGTGTTGCGAATACAAAACCACGTCGGGTCGTCCATTTCACAGCGCACTAATAAATATCCAGGGAAAACTTTTTTCTGCACGGTCTGCTTGCGACCTTGCTTGAACTCAACGACCTCTTCCATCGGAATAACAATCTCGTAAATATCGTCTTGCATGCTCATTGATGCGATGCGTGTCTTGAGGTTGTGCTCTACCTTTTTTTCGTAGCCAGACTGTGTGTGCACGACATACCAAGAGCCTGGTTTCATCCAAGGCTGTTCTTCTTCTTGCTCGTCCTCTTGCTCTTCTTCTGCGTCGGCATCGACTATGGCGTCAAGCGTGAGATCAAGCACCACGTCTGGAGTGGCGTTGTCTGTTTCTGAAACATCAGTTGTAAAAATATTGTCGCTCATAATGAAAGCCTCGTTTAGTCCTTGTATAGCCAACCAGAGAAAATTGCAAACACCGCATCTAGACCACCGATATACGCAGTGAAGACCACTACGGTACCCAGCACGACGATGGAATAGCGCCGGACTTCTGGCCACTTTGGCCACGCAACCTTCGCCATTTCTTCACGAACCTCGCGAAGATAACGAACCGGTCCAACTCGCTCTGCACCAGAATTCTTGGTCCGCGGCTGAGAGGGAGTACGCGTGGGGTTGCCCTGTTCGTTCAGAGCCCCCATTCGCTTGAGTGCCCGCTTTTGCTCGCGATTCATATCTGTTGACATTGTGTTCCTACTATTTGTTGTGTTCTGTGCAGGGCAGGAGGGGCTTGAACCCCCGACCCTCGGTTTTGGAGACCGATGCTCTACCAGCTGAGCTACTGCCCTCTGTCGCTAGTGGCTCATATCTGAGTCGCTAGTCCCCGCAAAACCCGCTCCTAACGGGTCTCTTTGTGGATTGTTGATCGACGATCGGTGGCGCAGTATTTTTTCATTTCAAGGCGCTCGCGGTCATTGACCTTTGATTTTGTGGTGATGTAATTGCGCTCTTTGCACTCTGTGCACTCGAGAGTAATTTTCACTCGCTTTTCACTTTTTGCCATTGTTTCGTCCTATCACTTGAAAATCTTGGTTACGCGACCAGCACCCACAGTGCGACCACCCTCACGGATGGCGAACCGAAGACCTTCGTCCATTGCAATTGGCTTGCCCAACTCC
>CANLAH010000036.1 GCA_947488685.1 Acidimicrobiaceae bacterium
GCCATGGCTACCGCCACAACACTGCCAGTGATTGTGTATGACATTCCGGTGCGTACTGGTCGCAAGATAAACACCACGACATTGCTCTCGCTTGCAGCAGACAATGCCAATATTCGTGGAGTCAAAGATGCTGCCGGAAATCCAGCCGAAACTGCTGTCCTGATGTCTCGTGCACCACAAGGTTTTGAGTTGTACAGCGGAGACGATGGCTTGACGCTGGCATTTTTGGCATACGGCGGAGTCGGAGTCATTGGAGTTGCAACACATTGGTCAGGTACTGACCACAAAGAGATGATCACAGCCTTTAAGAAAGGCGACATTGCGGCGGCGATTGCAATTAATAATCGCTTAGTTGAGAGCTTCTCCTTTGAGACCGGAGACGAGGCTCCAAACCCACTTCCGACAAAGGCAATGATGCAGTTGCTCGGCTTCAACGTTGGGCCTGCCAGACTCCCGATGGGAGCACCACCCGAATTTGTTTTCGAAAAAGCAAAGATCGTGCTCGACAATCTTAATCGTGCTCGAGCGGCCGCTCGCTGAGATGGCCCAATCGATACGTATTTATTTCTTGGGTGGTCTCGGCGAAATAGGCCGAAACTGCATGGTTATTGAACAACAAGACAAGTTGCTTCTCATTGACTGCGGGCTGATGTTTCCGTCAGCCGATATGCACGGCATCGACCTTGTGTTGGCCGATTTTACTTTCTTACGCGAAAATGCAGATCGCATCGTGGGCTGTGTCGCAACGCATGGACATGAAGATCATGTCGGAGGCCTGCAGTTCTTGCTTCGCGAACTTTCGTTCCCTCTCTTTGGATCAGCACTCACATTGGGTCTTGCACGCAATCGCATCGAAGAAGCAGGACTCTCTCGTCAGACAGAGTTCATTGCCGTGACCGATGGAGAACGTCGCAAGATTGGCCCGTTTGATGTTGAGTTCTTGCCAGTCACTCACTCTGTTCCGCATGCTCATGCCATTGTCCTGCACACCCCTCAGGGCGTCATTATCCACTCTGGCGACTTCAAACTTGATCTCACCCCCGTTGATGATCGGCGAACGAACTTGTCTCGCCTCGGCGAACTAGCCATGTCTGATGGCGTGAGGCTGCTGATGTGTGACAGCACAAACGCTGAAGAAGCAGGACATGCTCCGAGTGAAAAAAATGTCGGCAAAGTTCTGAAACAACTTTTTGTTGAGCATGCAGATCGACGCATTATCACGGCAAGTTTTGCCAGTCATATTCATCGCATTCAACAAATAATTGAGGCTGCAGTTGATCAAGGCCGAGTGGTCGCCACTCTCGGGCGATCAATGCAAAAAAATGTTCGATTAGCCATCGATCTTAAACTGCTCAATGTCAAAGCAAGTTCGATTATTGACATCGACGACGCGCGTGATCTGGCTCCAGAGAAAGTTTGCATTATTTCGACTGGCTCACAAGGCGAACCAATGTCAGCGTTATCGCTGTTATCGCGCGGCGAAAATAAATTTGTCAAAGTGGGCGAGCATGACACAGTTATCTTGTCGAGCCATGCGATTCCCGGAAACGAATACAACGTCAATCGAGTCATCGACGGACTCTTGCGTGCTGGCGCCAAAGTTGTCCACTCCGGAATCGCCGATGTGCATGCCACTGGGCACGCTCAAGCAGACGAGATCAAGACGTACGTATCAATCATCAAACCAGAGTGGTTTGTGCCGATTCATGGTGAATACAGGCATATGTTGGCAAACGCAGCCCTAGCAGAAACAATGGGAGTCGCTAAAGACAACATCACGCTTGTGAGTAATGGTGACGTCTTAGAACTCACCGACAAGGGACTTGCATTTCATTCGCGGGTGCCTGCACAAAATTTGTACGTGGACGGAATCGTTGGCGATGTTGGACAGGGTGTTTTGCGAGACCGTCGCGTGTTGGCTGAAGAAGGCGTGGTCGTGGTGGTGGTGACAGTAGACAGCGAAACCAATCGCGTGTTAACGGGTCCAGAAATAATTACCCGCGGTTGGGTCTATGCACCCGAAGCAGAAGATCTCCTTGATGAAGCATGTGACACCGTGTCTCGAGCAGTTGAGCGCGCGCTGGCTGAAGGCGTTCACGACATTGATGGTCTTGAAAAAGAAGTACGGCGGGCAGCGGGCAAATTCGTGAATGAGCGCACCAAGCGCCGGCCCATGATTGTCCCCGTCGTAATGACAACGTAAGTCCTGTTCAGACCGCCTCAACAGCGTCTTCTCCTATATCCATAGGGGTATCCCGAGAGCGCAGGACGCCCATTGGTACGGTTTAGGGCATGTCTGCAAAGGGTTCTTCATCGTCTGGGCGCTCTGGTTCGTCCGTCAAGACACCTCCCAAGGGAAGTTCACGCCCCCAGGCTGGTGCTGGGGCTTCGAAGGCTCGTGGTGCCAAGGGTGAGTCGTTAACGCGAGCAGCGTTTGCTGGTCGCGAAGTGGAGTTCTGGGGAGTCGCGTTTATCAGCGCCGGAATCTTGTTGGGTCTGGCGCTCTATCTGCATCTTGCAGGACCAGTCGGCAGAGGTATTGATACGTCACTTGGTTGGCTTGTTGGTCTCGGCAGATTTGCATTACCACTAGTGATTCTTGGAATCGGCGTCGCAATGGTGCGTCGCCAAGAAGTCGAGCATCGTGTTCGGTTGTCCATTGGATGGGCGATTGGTGTCGTTGCAACTTTGGGATTCTTGCATTTAATAAACGGCAGTAATGAAATCATCGCTGCGGTTGACGCCATGTCAGATGCTGGCGGATGGGTGGGCGCAATTCTTGCTGAGCCACTCAGATCAACAATTGGCTGGGCGGGTGCAAGCGTTGTTCTATTTGCGGTCATGGTGTCGGGGGTGCTGCTCATTACCGACGTGTCATTGCCAGAACTCATGACCAAGGTGCGCGAATTCTCTCGCACAATGGCTGGCCCTGCGTCACAAACAGCACGCACTGGATTGCGTCAACTCGGGCGCAGTGATCGACCCAATGTCAACGTCTATGACGATCTCACGGACGAACCCAAAGAGTTCAACGAGCCTCGACCACTGCCAACACAAGCGACTCTGTATGACGCGGGTCTTGACCCCGATTTTGCAGATCAGCCCAAGAAGTTGAAAAAAACGAAAACGCCTGAGACGCCGCCACCAGCAGCTACTCCGGAGTTTCATCAAAAGCCCGGAAAAACTTCTGGCGGTAAGGATGAACCAGCGCATCTCAATCTTGGGCCGTCAGCGGAGAAAAGCATCTGGGTTCTTCCGGACAACTCATTGCTCTCGCGAACTGAAGCACACGAAGTTGACAAGGCACGCGTTGCCGCGCGCGGTGAACTTTTACAAGAGTCACTCGCATCGCACGGAGTTGAAACGCGACTGATGGGAATGACAGTCGGTCCAACTGTGACGCGTTTTGAACTCGAACTTGGACCAGGCGTCAAAGTTGCTCGCGTCACCAGCCTCAATCGTGACATTGCATACTCAATGGCAGCAGTTGACGTGCGCATCTTGGCGCCGATTCCGGGTAAGTCAGCAATTGGAGTCGAAGTACCAAACGAATCTCGCCAACTTGTTTCGCTCGGAGATCTCATCACATCACCCGAGGCGCGCGCAGCGGTTCATCCACTCGATGTTGCTATCGGTAAAGACATCGCAGGTCGCGCGGTGTTCTTAAACCTTGCCACCACGCCTCACTTGCTCATTGCGGGAGCAACCGGCGCTGGTAAGTCAAGTGGTCTCAACAGCATCATTACGTCGTTGCTTATGCGCACAACTCCCGATCAGGTTCGCATGATCTTGATTGACCCAAAACAAGTAGAAATGGGCCAATACGCACGTCTGCCACATTTGCTCACTGCTCCTGTCACTAATCCAAAAAAGGCTGCGAATGCTTTGAGCTGGGCGGTCAAAGAAATGGAACGGCGATACGACCTGCTTGTTGAGGTCGGCTTTCGAGATATCACTGGATACAACGCAGCGTACGATCGCGGAGAAATGCCCATTGAAGAAGGTCAGCCTGAGTACAAACGCTTGCCGTACATCGTTGTTGTCGTTGATGAGTTGAACGATCTCATGATGGTTGCAGCGCGAGACGTTGAAGAAAGCATTACGAGAATCGCGCAAAAAGCACGAGCAGTTGGAGTGCATCTTATTGTTGCGACTCAACGACCAAGCGTGAATGTCATTACGGGCGTTATCAAAGCAAATATTCCGGCGCGTATGGCGTTTGCAGTCTCAAGTCTCACCGACAGCCGCGTGATCTTGGATCAAATAGGTGCTGAAAAACTCATCGGACAAGGCGACATGTTGTTGTTGCCAGGCAATAGCAATGTGGCCAACCGAATCCAGGGTTCATGGGTGAGTGAAGAAGAAGTACGCAAAGTAGTGGCTCACTGGCGGCGTCAATCACCAGAGGTTGTGTATGTCACGGGTATCGAAGGAGAAGCCAACGCGAACGGCTCGTCAGGTTCCTTTGGCGGCGGCGGCGGCGATGACGACGAATTACTGAGCCAAGCCATCCAAATTGTGGTGCGTGCCGGCGTGGGGTCGACCTCGTTGTTGCAACGCAAACTCAAAGTAGGTTTTGCTCGTGCTGGTCGACTGATGGACTTGCTAGAAGAACGCGGAATTGTTGGTCCAAGTGAGGGCTCCAAGGCGCGCGCTGTCATGATGTCAATAGAGGAATTGGAATCTTCTCAAGACGACAACTAAAGCCAAAGAACATGGGGGATCATGTCAACACCGGACCTGAAAGAGATCACTGACGGACTGCGTTTTCCGGAAGGACCGATCGCGATGCCAGATGGCAGTGTCATCTTGGTCGAAATGTTTGGACCACGCATTACGCGAGTGTTGCCAGACGGAACAAAACAAACAATCGCTGACATCGTAGGTGGACCAAATGGCTTAGCGGTCGGACCAGACGGATCGTTGTATCTGTGCAACAACGGGAATGCTTTTACGCCAGTAGATGTTGGTGGAATGTTGTTTCCGGGACCATTTGATCCGTCTCTCTACATTGGTGGTCGAATTCAAAAAGTTAATATTGCAACTGGAGCCGTGACAGACCTCTATACGCATTGTGGAGACATCGCATTACGCGCACCCAACGATCTTGTGTTTGACGCACATGGTGGTTTTTGGTTCACAGATCACGGAATCCGCCACGATCGTTTCAGTGATCGCACCGGCATCTATTACGCCCAGGCAGATGGTTCGGCAATCACCGAAGTGCTGTTTCCGGTTGAAGGACCAAACGGAATCGGATTGAGTCCTGACGGCACGCGTTTGTATTGGGCAGAGACGCAGACGGGTCGCGTCTTTCAACGACGCATCCTGTCGCCAGGAGTCATCGAGCACGCAGGCATGGTCGACCCGACGCAATGCCTGTGTGGTCTGCCAGGACTGCAGTATCTTGATTCACTCGCTGTTGACGGTGACGGCAATGTCTGCGTTGCAACACTTCTGAACGGTGGAATCACCGTTATTTCCCCGACAGGGGAGATCCTGGATCATGTCGCCACACAAGACCCACTCACCACCAACATTTGTTTTGGCGGACCTGATAATCGCACGGCCTTTATTACTCTGTCGGGCACAGGGCGTTTGGTCTCGATGCCGTGGCCATATCAGGGGCTCAGCCTCAACCACTAAAAACATAACCGCGAGTAGGATAAGAGGCGATGCAAAGCTTCTATATCGAGACATTGGGCTGCCCTAAAAACCAGGTGGACTCCGACAAACTAATGGGAACTTTGCTCGACCAAGGTTTGGTTGCCACCCAAGACCCTTCGGATGCTGATGTTGTTGTTGTGAACACATGCGCTTTCATTGAAGATGCGCGCAAAGAAAGCATCGACACACTGCTGGCTCTTGATGAGCAGCGAAAAAAGTCGTCTCGTCTAGTGGTCACTGGTTGCATGGCAGAGCGTTATGGCCAAGAACTCGCCGACGCATTGCCAGAGGCCGATCAGATCGCTGGATTCGGAGTGCCTATTCGACTTGGACGCAAGCCACTCGGCGTCACAACCGAATTACCGTCGTTTGATTTACTTAACCTGCCGCGACCACCCGCATCAGCACCATGGGCATATGTCAAGGTGGCAGAAGGCTGTGACCGCAACTGTGGGTTCTGTGCGATTCCGAGTTTTCGCGGACCGCAACGCAGTCGAACTGTCGAGTCAATACTTGCAGAAGTTGACGCTCTCGGCGTGCATGAAATCGTGCTTGTCGCTCAAGACTTAGCAAGTTACGGCAAAGACAAGCCAGGGGAGTTAGGCGCAGGATCAATCGTGCCACTTGTGCGCCAGGTCAGCCAACGAGTTGCACGAACCAGATTGTTGTATCTGTACCCGAGTGATTTAAGCGATGAACTCATCGACACAATTATCAACACCGGAGTTCCGTACTTCGACCTCTCACTGCAGCATGTCAGCAAGCCGCACTTGCGACGGATGCGCAGATGGGGTGACGGTGCGCGGTTCCTTGAACGAATCCAAAGAATTCGCAGCCTTGAACCTACGGCAACCTTTCGTAGCAATTTTATCGTCGGCTATCCAGGCGAAACAGAAGACGACCATGACGAGCTACTTGATTTTGTTCGTCAAGCACAATTGGACTGGTGTGGATTTTTTGCATTCAGTCCAGAAGAAGGCACCCACGCACTCGGCTTGCCTAATCGCGTCGACGAAGGACTGATGAACACCCGACTCGCGGAACTGCGCGAGATTCAAGACGAAATCACAGCAGCACGTCGTGACGAACTCATCGGTGAACGACTCGAGGTTCTGGTTGATGAGCCCGGCATTGCACGCAGTCACCGAGAGGCGCCAGAAATTGATGGCGTCATTCAAGTGAATGAATCTCTGCAAGTCGGTGAATTTTATTCAGTCGAAATCGAACAGGCCTACGGCCCCGATCTCATCGCTCGTGCGGGATCTGAACAACCACTAGTGATGAGAGCTCCCAATGCCCTTTGACGAGTCAGCCATTGCCACATGGGCAAACGCTGTCTCAGTGATGCGATTGCTCATTTCGCCGTTGCTCTTTGCGCTTATTCCCGTCGATGGTCGAGGCAGTTGGATCGCACTTGCATTATGGATGGTGTTGTGTCTGAGCGACGGAATCGACGGTTACTTGGCACGGCGCCATGGCACAACACGTAGCGGTGCTTTTCTTGATCCGCTAGCAGACAAGGTGTTGGTGCTCGGCGCGATGTTCACGCTTGTCAGTCGCGATGTGTTCTGGGTCTTGCCTGTGCTGATCATCGCTTTTCGTGAAGTCATCGTCAGCGTGTATCGCGTCTTTATCGGAGCGCGCGGGGTCAGCATGCCTGCGAGCAAGTTAGCCAAAATCAAAACATTCAGTCAGCAAATGGCCGTGGGTTTTGCTCTTGCTCCGATAACGACCGTTAACCAGACATGGACATGGCAGATCTTCTTATGGGTGGCCGTTGCGCTGACTGTTGTGAGTGGCGCGCAGTACGCAGCGCAGGCGGTGCTTTCCAGAAAACGTCCTCAGGCAACGAACTGAGATGCGTTGCGATGTCGTGGCAGTCGGCACCGAGTTATTGCTTGGTCAAATAGTCGACACCAACTCATCATGGATCGGCGAACAGCTTGCCACCGTCGGAATCAACTCTCTCTTGCAAATTAAAGTAGGGGACAACAAAGACCGCATTGTCGCAGCAATTCGTGACCGGCTACAAGAAGCAGATGCAGTCGTGGTGTGCGGAGGTCTTGGCCCGACACATGACGACCTGACTCGCGAAGCCATCGCCACCGTGATGGGAGTATCGCTTGAGCTAGATGACGACATTGCTGCTGTTATTGAAGCGATGTTTGCATCGCGCAAGCGGCGAATGCCCGCAAACAATCTTAAACAAGCAGAGGTTCCTGTTGGTGCGCAGGTGATTGCTCAAACTCGTGGCACTGCACCTGGGCTCATTTGTCCGGTTGGAACAAAAGTAATCTACGCAGTCCCTGGTGTTCCGCATGAAATGCGCGACATGGTCGAACGTGTGATTATCCCCGACCTGATTGCGCGTTCTGGCGAAACAGCCGTCATCGCTAGTCGCGTGTTGCGTACATGGGGTGATAGTGAGTCTGGTCTCAACGAGCGACTTCAGCCACTCATCAATGAACTTGATCGCAGCCCCAACACAACACTCGCTTTCTTGGCAAGCGGATGGGAAGGCATCAAAGTGCGACTCACCGCCAAAGCAGAAACAAAAGACGCAGTAGATACTCTCTTGAATAGTTGGGAGCAACGCGTGCGCGAGGTTGTCGGAGACATTGTGTTTGGCGTCGACGGTGACAACATGGAGTCCGTTGTCCTTTCAATGCTGCGCAAGCGCGGTCTCACTCTTGCGTTGGCAGAGTCAGTCACTGGTGGACTGGTGTCGGGTCGACTCACGCAGATCGCCGGGGCATCAGATGTGTTTCGCGGTGCAGTTGTGTCGTACGCCAGTGACGTCAAGCACGAGGTGCTGCATGTATCGCCAGGACCCGTGGTATCAGAGTCCGCGGCAGCCCAGATGGCGCAGGGAGCCAAAGACCTTCTCGGTGCCGATGTCGGGCTTGCGCTCACTGGTGTGGCAGGTCCAGATCAACAAGATGGCCAACCTGTGGGCACGCTCTGCGTCGCAGTGGTGCTGCCTGATGGCCAAGTCCACACCAAGACCTTTGCTCTGCCTGGGCAACGCGAACAGATGCGTCAAATGAGTGTCATTTCGTCTCTTGATATGTTGCGCGGTTTGCTTGCATGATGCTCAGGTGACTGCGCGGGTAATATAGACAGAGTTACCAATTGCCCCTGTAGCTCAGTTGGATAGAGCAACGGTTTTCTAATCCGCAGGTCGTAGGTTCGATTCCTACCGGGGGCGCCAGAACTGTTGTTGTTCAAACCGTGGCATTGCCGTGTCCACGCCGTAGAATGAATAACTGTGACATTCAAGAAGGGCGAAACGGTGATTTATCCCCAACATGGGGCCTGTATCGTTCTCGGAACCAAAAAAATAATGGCTTTTGGAACCCGCCAAGAATACCTCTTGCTGCGAACCGTGATTAATGAGATGGATCTCAAAGTGCCCATGGATCGTGCCCATTCTGGACAGGGTGGAGTCGGCGTAAGGCCTCCAGTGTCAGCAGACGAACTTGAAGATCTTGTTGGAGTGTTGTCAAAAGCAGATCCACGTGTGCCTGCCAACTGGTCTCGTCGTTTTAAGAACCACCAAGAAAAACTCAAGAGCGGTGATGTGTATCAAGTCGCAGAAGTTGTGCGCAACTTGGCAGCACGAAACCGCGATGCTTCGCTGTCTGCAGCAGAACGCACCATGTACGAACGCGCTCGAATCAATTTAATTTCTGAAATTGCACCAGCGCTAAAGGTGTCTACAGAAGAAGCAGAAGAATTCTTGAATGCTGCTCTTGTGCGCGGTGTCCTCAAGCCAGCAAAAGTTGCCAAGAAAAAAGCAGAAGCACCCAAGAAGGTAGAAGAAGACGACGACGACGACTTCTAAGTCGCCACGGTCGCTTTTATTGCGGTTGTACTGAGATGTTAAACATCGGATTCTGTGGAGTAGGAGTGATGGGCTCTCCAATGGCTGGCCATCTTGTGGACGCTGGTCATACGGTGTATATCTATAACCGAACACGTGAGCGAGCCGATGCGTGGGCGGCGGTGCACTCCGGAACTGTTTGCCAAACGCCCCGTGAACTGGCGTCTCAATGTGACGTTGTGATGATGTGTGTGGGCAACGATGATGACGTACGCGAGGTCGTGACTGCGCCAAGTGGTGTATTGGCCGGAATGAGACCAGGGACATTGGTTATTGATCACACCACAACGAGCGCAGAATTGGCTCGTGAGATGGCGCAAGTTATTGAGGGCGCGGGCGGAGTCTTTATTGATGCTCCAGTGTCAGGTGGACAAGCAGGCGCTGTGAACGGCGTGCTCACAGTGATGTGTGGCGCAAGAACTGACGAAGATTTTGCACGATTTGCCAGTATTGCTGAGGCATATTCATCTCGTTGTATGCGCATGGGAGATATTGGCACAGGCCAACTCACAAAAATGGCGAATCAGATATGTATTGCTGGATTAGTGCAAGCACTCGCAGAAGGCGTTGCGTTTGCCCAAAAGGCTGGACTCGACGCCCATCAAGTGATTGACGTTATTTCCAAAGGGGCTGCTGGCAGTTGGCAGATGGAAAACAGGGGACACACAATGGTGGATCAAAAATTTGATTTTGGTTTTGCTGTTGAGTTGATGGTGAAAGATGTTAATTACTGTCTCGCAGAGGCAGCGCGAATTGGGGCAGATGCACCCGTGACAAAATTAGTGCAGACGTATTTTGAAGATCTCATCGCGCGTGGAGACAGCCGTCTTGACACGAGCAGTTTGATAAAACGTCTTATTTCTTAGGGAAAAGTGCTATTTTCCGCTTGCCGCCGTTGCAAAAATATCTATGAGTGAATCAAGTTGTGGGTCGGTAATCACCAGAGGTGGACAAAACGTATTGGCATCGTTGATGGCGCGTGTGATTGCTCCGAGTTCGAGCATGCGGTCTCGTATTTTGACGGCATCTTGATGGGGATGTAATGCAGCAGCCCAGACAGCGCCCTCGCCACGTGCATGCTTAATAATTCCGTCATCAGCAAGTGCATGAAGCCCAGCCTTGAGTCGCTGGCCAATGTGAACGGAACGCTCCAAGAGTGCTTCTTGCTCGAGAATGTCAATATTGGCGAGTGCTGCTGCGCATGCTGTGGCGTGCCCTGAGTAGGTGTAGCCATGACGCATAAAAAAATCAGAATCTGATTCAAGTGCGGCACAAACTCTTTGGCCAACGACCACTCCGCCAAGTGGGAGATATCCAGATGTCACTGCTTTTGCAAAAGTAATCATGTCCGGTTCAACACCAAAGTAGGTTGCACCAAACCATGTTCCGAGGCGTCCAAATGCAGTGATGACTTCATCAAAGATCAAGTACGCACCGTGTTGGTCGCATAACCTGCGCAACGAAGCCAAATACCCGGGCTCTGGCGGAAACACACCGCCGGCACCTTGGATCGGTTCAGCAAGAACAGCAGCCAACCGAGAACTGTGCTCTGACATCAAGAGCGCGAGTGCTTCAATGTCATCGGCATCAACTTGAATCACATCATCAAGGAGTGTTCCGTATCCAACTTTGTTTGGGGCGATTCCCTGAGCACTTGTGCCGCCGTAGTTTGTGCCGTGATAACCGCGTGTGCGTGAAATGATGATGGTTCGTTCAGGATGTCCGGCCTGAACATGCGCTAGCCGAGCCATCTTCATGGCGCTGTCAATAGATTCAGAACCACTTGAACACAAAAACACACGTGCGTCTGTGAGTGGAGAAAGAAGAGCGATTCGTTGTGCAAGCTGATCGGCGGGAGCGTTTGTGAAGGGGTCAAATGCCGAGTATGACTCGAGAGTTGTTACTTGGCTCGATATGGCGTGAGCCATGTCTGCTCGTCCGTGACCAATGGCGCAGTACCACAGACTTGCCATGCCATCAATGAGTTGGTTTCCGTCTGTGTCCCAGAGGAGTGCGCCTTCACCGCGAGCGATGGTGATAAATGATTCGCGTGCTGGTTTGGCAAACGGATGTAAGAACTTTCCAGGCATAGTGGTTCCCTCTGGGCTAACTCCACATTACGGGGCGAGAGAGGTCAACTCAGTATCCATGTGAGCACACTGAATAGAGTGGGTATATGGATGTAGGACTCGCGATACCCCAGATGGCACGCGGTCTTGATCGAGCAGCAGTGTTGCAGTGGTGTAAGGCGGCTGATGATGGTCCGTTTTCAAGCATTTCAGCAGGGGAGAGAATCACATTTCGAAACCTTGAGGGACTCACTTTGTGCGCGGCTGCTGCCGTTGCCACCGAGCGGGTACGCGTGATGATGAATGTGGCTGTGTTGCCCTGGCATGCACCAGCACTCATCGCTAAACAACTCGCCACAATCGATGTGATGAGCGGTGGTCGCCTAGATGTGGCTGTGGGTGTGGGCGGCCGTTGGCAGGATTACGCCGCGGTTGGATCATCTTTTGCGCATCGTCATCAACGCCTTGATGATGCGGTGCATGAGATTCAGCGATTGTGGGGTGGTGGTGTCGCCGCTGATGGTGAGTCAATCGGACCTCAGCCGCTGCAAGATGGTGGCCCACCGCTCTACGGATCGGCAATGGGCCCAAAGTCGTTAGCACGAGTGGCGCAGTGGGCAACGGGGGTGAGTGGATTTACGTTGCTGGGCGATGCTCGCGAAGTCAAGCGTCAAGTGCGCTCAACATCAGAGGCGTGGCAATCAGCCGGGCGAACTGTCAAGCCTCGACATATCACGGGAAGTTTTGTTGCGTTGGGCAAAAATGCCCCAGAAACATTGCGGGCTTTTGCGTATGAATATCTTGAAGTTTTTTCGCCTGAGTTTGCCACTCAACTGTCTGACTCAATGACGCTGTGCGCACCAGATGCACTTGCAAACGCCTTGAGGTCTTTTCGTGATGCGGGCATTGATGAGTTCATCGTTGTGCCGGCCACGAGTGATGCATCGATGGCATCTGATGTGGCAGATATTGTGCGAGATATTCGAGGAGACTCAGCGACCTAGTTCGTCACTGGGTGATGACACGCCACAAAGTGTCCCAGGCCGACTTCTTGCAATTGTGGTTCTTCCGTAGCACATCGTTGCGAAGCAGATTCGCAGCGAGTACGGAATCGACAGCCAGAAGGGGGATTAACGGGAGATGGCGGTTCGCCGGTAACTCGTATCTTGTCGACGCCGACTTCTGGATCAGGGATCGGCACCGCAGCAATGAGTGCACGTGAGTAATGATGAGCGGGATGTGCGTAGAGATCATCTGGAGTTGCCACCTCGCAGATTTTGCCGAGATACATCACCAGCACCCGAGTGCTCACTGCTTTGACAACTGCTAAGTCATGAGAAATAAAAATAAGGGTGAGGCCAAGTTTTTCTTTCATGTCCTGCAATAGGTTGAGAATCTGCGCCTGAATGCTTACGTCAAGTGCAGACACGGGCTCATCACAGACAAGCAACACGGGATCAAGGGCGATAGCCCGCGCGATGCTGATGCGCTGGCACTGACCACCAGAAAATTCATACGGACGGCGATCTCGTACGACGACCGGATCAAGCCCAACAGAATTCAGGAGGTTGTCGACTTTAATAGATCGTTCTGCAGCAGTGCCCTTTTTCCAAACCTTCAGAGGCTCATCAATGATGTTTTTTACCTGCAGTCGAGGGTCTAGCGATGAGATTGCGTCTTGAAAGATCATCTGCACTTTGGGCCGAACGTCTCGAAGGTCATTTCCGTCTAAAGCAGTAATGTCGACACCGTCAAGCACAACGGTCCCACCTAGAGGACGTGGCAATTGCATAATTGCTTTACCAAGCGTGGATTTACCACATCCTGATTCACCAACAATTGCGAGCGTTTCTCCGCGCAAGACATCGAAGCTGATCCCGGCCACTGCACTTACAAAGCTTTTTCTGTTGACTTTGTATTGAACAACAAGATCTTGAACAATGAGCAGTGGATCGCTGTCCAACCGAAGATGAAGTTTTCCGGAGCCGGCCATTAGAGAGATCCTCCAATCGGGAAGAAGCATCGATATTGATGTCCAGTTTGCGTGGTCACCAAAGGTGGTTTCTCTGCGCGGCACTTATCTGTCGCGTATTCGCAACGGGGAGCAAAAGAGCAACCAGGCTCGGGAGTCGTTGGGTCAGGAAGGCGACCCGTGATCACTCGCAATCGCTGACCGCTTGATTGATCCAACCGCGGGATTGATTTCATGAGTGCTTCCGTGTATGGCATTTTCATGTTCGCAAAGAGATCTTTCGTCGCTGCTGCTTCGACGATTTCACCGGCATACATAACAACGACACGATCTGTCTGGCCAGCCACAACACCTAGATCGTGAGTAACAAGAATCATGGTCATATTGAACTCTTGGCGCAATTCAGCGAGAAGCTCAAGCACTTGTGCCTGCACTGTGACGTCAAGCGCTGTTGTTGGCTCGTCTGCAAACAGCAGTTCCGGGGTACATGCAATGGCAATGGCAATCACAATGCGTTGACGCATGCCGCCCGAAAGTTCGCCTGGGTACTTCTTCATTGCCGCGTATGGGTCTGGGATTCTCACTCGCTCAAGAAGTTCCACCGAACGTGCACGGGCCTGATCTTTGCTCATTCCGAGTCGAACGATGAGTCCTTCCATGAGCTGCGAACCGATCCGTCGAACGGGGTTCAATGATGTCAGCGGGTCTTGGAAAATCATTGCCATTCCGGTACCCCAGTAATTACGTACCTCCGCATGACTGAGATCAGAGAGCGGAACGCCATTGAATTCGACTGAGCCTGTGCATGTAGCGGTTGAAGGCATGAGCCCCATCGTTGCTCGTGAAAGTACGGTCTTGCCTGATCCAGACTCCCCAACGATTCCGATGCTCTCGCCTTTGGCAACCGAGAGGTCGACACCTCGAACGGCGTGTAAATCTCCACGAGGTGTAGTAAACGACACGCTGAAGTCTGAGAGTTTGAGCAGTTGGTTCATATCTTGGCCTCGCGTTGATCGAGCAATGCTCGAATCAAATCGCCCAACTTATTCGTCGAAATGATCGTGAATGCGATCACTATGACAGGGACATAAATTACATGCGGATAATCGACAAGGTCTCCAGAGTTGCGAGCAAGCAGGGAGCCCCAACTGTTTCCATTGTTGAGTCCGACCCCAAGCAGTGACAAAGATCCTTCGACGACAATGACGGTTCCAAGCGCCAAGAAGAGAACAGCAAAAATTGACGGCACAACGTTGGGGATGATTCGCTTTGTAAGAATTGAAAAATTACTTGCCCCAATTGATCGAGAGGCGGTGACGAAATCACGGTTGATCCATTGCAGTGCTGCCGCCCGGGCAATACGGCCCAACTGAGGAATAATGACGATGACCAATGAACCAATGAGGACCTTTAAGCGCGTGCTGTCGGCAA
>CANLAH010000037.1 GCA_947488685.1 Acidimicrobiaceae bacterium
AGCCACGATGTGGCGCTTGGATCGCAGTTGCTCCTCCGCTGGGAATGTTCAGTACTCCACCAGTGGCAGCCCATGATCACCGTCACAAATTTATATTGATGCCAGACCATGACCAGTTCACGAGTATCGCCGATACCGAACTTTCAATTGCGACATGGACAAACACAACACTCACCGTTCTTGCTGGCGCTGATCATTTTATGGCCGGACAGTTTGGAACTACGAAAGATTCGGTATTGGACGAACTCGTATCCCAAGCGATTGCATCAGTGTCTTAGCATCACCCACAGTGTGTTCACCAAAATGAAAAATAGATGCTGCCAAGACTCCACTTGCGCCACCAACTGACACTCCATCAGCCAAGTGTTGCAATGTTCCGACGCCACCACTTGCAATAATCGGAACACCGACAGCATCTGCCACGGCGCGAGTCAGAACAAGATCGAATCCCTCTCGAGTGCCATCGCGATCCATTGAAGTCAGTAAAATTTCTCCGGCCCCGAGCGACACGGCTTGTACTGCCCATTCAATAACGTCTATTCCGGTTGGCGTTCTGCCTCCGTGCAGGAACACTTCCCAGGATTGAGTCGAAGCATTGAGTTTTGCGTCAATGGCACACACGACACATTGCGCGCCAAACTCTGCGGCGATCTCGGCGATAAGACTTGGTCTTTGTACGGCCGATGTATTGACACTTACCTTGTCAGCACCCGCACGCAACAACGCACGTGCATCAGCCAACTCCCTGATTCCGCCACCAACTGTTAGTGGGATAAAAACTTGTTCTGCGGTGTGAGACACCACATCAAGCATGGTGTTGCGCTGATCAGATGATGCTGTGATATCTAAAAAGACCAACTCGTCTGCGCCTTCAGCGTCATATCGGGCAGCGAGTTCTACTGGGTCTCCAGCATCACGTAGATCGACAAAGTTGACGCCTTTAACAACGCGACCATCTGTGACGTCGAGACACGGAATCACTCGTGCGACAACGTCTGTTTGTACAGTGCTCACCGCACACCACCTGACAATGCTTGAATTGCTTCTTGCACGCTGAAGCGTCGCTCATAGATAGCTTTTCCGGCAATCACTCCTTGCAGATTGATGACATTTGCTAACTCTCGCAAATGTTCAAGCGTGCCAACCCCACCACTTGCAATAATCGGAGTCTTTGTTGCATGTGCCGCAGTGCCCAGGCCTTCAATGTCTGGACCTACCAACATGCCGTCGCGTGAAATATCAGTAATAACAAAAACCTCAGCAGTCGCAAACATGCCAAGCGCATTCATCAGCGACAATTCACTCGCCGCAGTCCATCCGTGCACAGCAACAACGCCATCCCGATGATCAAGCCCAACCGCAACGGGTAATACCTCTGACGCCTCTCGCACAAGTTCTGGATTTTCTACTGCAGCAGATCCCATCACCACTCGCGCCACACCTGCTTTGGCAAGTTGTTGCACATCCGCCACAGATCTGACTCCCCCGCCTACCTGCAACTGAGCACGTCCCCGCAATGCGTGGGCAACTGAGGTAATAATGTCTCGATTCGTTGGGTCGCCACTGCGCGCAGCGTCAAGATCGACCATGTGCACCCATGTTGCTCCGGCATCAGCAAACGCCACGGCGACAGCAACTGGGTCATCGCCATAAATTGTTTCGTCCTCGTAATCGCCCTGACGCAGACGCACGACGGAACCACCACGAATATCAATTGCAGGATACAAAATCATGAAGAAACCGCCATCGATACAAAATTCTGCAGTAACGCAAGGCCCGCACCAGCAGATTTTTCTGGGTGAAATTGAGTAGCGAAAACATTGTCTTTGCGAAATGCAACATTTAATTGCTCGCCGTACTGCACTGTGGCAGCCACATGGGTGTTGTTGTCTGGCACACCATGCAATGAGTGCACAAAGTACATCCATGGCTTTTGCCCAAGCCCCTCAAACATGCTGTCTGGATAGATGACATCTAACTGGTTCCATTGCATTTGCGGTCTTGGCACAGATGTTGAGATCCAGCGCACGTCTCCCGGGATGACGTTGAGCCCTTTTGCCTCAGGATCTTCTTCACTGCGCGTAAACAACATCTGCATGCCAACACAAATTCCAAGAAAAGGTTTTCCGCTGTTTACGGCACGAAGCGTCACCTCTTCTAGATCTGCAGATCGCAGAGCATCCATACATGCTCCAAATGCGCCAACTCCTGGCAAGACAACGGCGTCTGCTGCATCAATCTGGGAATGCGATGTCGTAAGAACTGCGTGAGCCCCAACTCGTTCTAATGCTTTTTGCGCCGAGCGCAGATTGCCGATTCCGTAGTCGAGCACCGCAATACGCGGTGGTTGTGTCACGAAAGAACGCCCTTTGTGGACGGTACTCCTGTCGAGTCAATGCGTACTGCATCTCGTAGGCAGCGAGCCAGTCCTTTAAATGTTGCTTCGATGATGTGATGCACATTTCGGCCTGCTCGCAAATTGACATGCAATGTAATATTTGCGGCCGTTGCCAATGATGCGATCGCGTGTTCTGCCAAGGACGGATCAAAAGCTGGGCTTCCGAGTGGCAAGCATTCTGGCAACTCAACATCCCACGAAACAAATGGACGCCCACTGAGATCGAGCGATATCTCAACGAGTGCTTCGTCAAGTGGAAATGTGCCACTAGCAAAACGCCTGACGCCTGCTTTGTCCCCGAGCGCTTCGCGCAATGCTTCGCCAATGGCAATCGCAACATCTTCGACTGTGTGGTGAGTATCGATATGTAGATCACCTTTGGCTGCGACGGTGAGATCGAATCCACCATGACGGGCCAGTTGGTCAAGCATGTGGTCATAGAAAGGGATGCCTGTCGACACGGACGATTGGCCAGATCCGTCGACATTGATGCTGACCTCAATGGATGTTTCCTTGGTAGACCGATTTCGGGTTGCTGTGCGAGCCATGTGTCTATTCTCCCTTGCCGACAGCCACGCGAAGCGCCTTTAAGAACAAATCGTTCTCGGCTGGGGTTCCTACGGTCACTCGCAAGCACCCGTCAAGCCCTGCCCACGTGCTGCAATCTCGCACCAAGACACCAGCGTTCAGCAACTTTTGCCAGACAGACTCAGAGCCAGATCCCTGCCCAACAGCGCCTGTCACCGCAGGGCGAAACAAAATGAAGTTTGCTCCACTTGGCCACGTGTCAATGCCGAGTTTTTCAAGACCTATTGCGATGCGTTCTCGTTCATGCACAATACCCGCGACGCGTGATTGCATTTGTTCGACATAACTCAGTGCACGCTCCCCTGCAATTTGCTTCAGGGCGTCAAGGTGATACGGCATCACCACGGTGTGGAGCTCTTCGACAATTCGTGTTGGAGCAATTGCGTAGCCCAAACGAAGAGCCGCGAGTGACCATGTTTTTGAAAATGTGCGTGTGACCACAACATTGGAGTGTTCTGTCACAAGTTCAAGTGCGCTCCAGTCCGAGAACTCGGCATAGGCCTCATCAATAATAATGAGCCCTGGTGCGTTTGCTATGACCAACTCAATATTGCGACGTGGCTCTAGTCGGCCCGTTGGGTTGTTTGGACTGCATAAAAAAACAACATGTGGTTGCGCCGTCTCAAGGACTCGCAGAATCTCTGATTCTTGCAAGCAAAAATCACTGTCACGCTGACCAGAGACGACAGTTGCTCCCGAAATTCGAGCAAGATGCGCATGCAACTGATACGTGGGCTCAAAGGTTGCCACTGTGCGACCAGCACCGGCGTATGTCAGCAGCAAGGTCTGCAGCACTTCGTTTGATCCGTTTGCTGCAAAAATGTTTTCCGCACTCACGCCGTGACGATCTGCGATTGCTTGGCGCAAGGAGCGAGCAGATCGATCTGGGTATCTGTTCCATGCAACATCATCAACAGCACTGCGCACATCTGCGATCCACTCTGGCGGAACAGGAAGTGGCGATTCGTTTGTATTGAGCCGCACGGCGACGTCTACTTGGGGCGAGTGATACTTGTCCATCGCCACAATGTCGGCCCGAGGTTTGATTTCTGTCACTCAGTCAAACTACCGAGCCAAGGGCCGTGAAAGAGAACAGTTTTAGCGAGCCATTTTGCCAGCGCGTGCCACAAGGCGTTGCGCACCAAGCAAGGCCCGCTCTGCTTCATATAAAGCCGAGACGAGATCTTCATTATCGGGGCCTACGGTGTCGACTAGACCACTCACCCGAAGGCGATATCGCTCCAGCGCCTCGGCTGCGGCAGAAAGTTCAGCGCGGATAGTGTCGCTCATTGTTG
Source organism: Acidimicrobiaceae bacterium (assembly GCA_947488685.1). Lineage (GTDB taxonomy): Bacteria > Actinomycetota > Acidimicrobiia > Acidimicrobiales > Ilumatobacteraceae > UBA2093. The sequence goes on from CANLAH010000037.1 coordinate 4,282, forward strand.
TCCTTACTTTGTCTTCTTGCGGGTGGGCATCAGTGTTGACGGGCAGATGTCTTCGAGTTCACAAATATCACATTTGGGTTTCTTTGCATCACAGACTCGACGCCCATGCAAGATCAAGCGTAAGCCGAATCCACCCCATTGTTCTGGTGGCAAAAAATCATTGAGAACTCTTTCGACTTTGACGGGGTCTTCTTCAGTCGTAAGTCCCAGCCGGCGCGATAGTCGACCCACATGTGTGTCAACAGCGAGACCTGGCAAGTCGTAGACAACACTTCGTAACACGTTGGCAGTTTTGCGACCAACCCCCGGCAACGTAATGAGATCTTCGAGGTCAACGGGAATCTCGCCACCAAAGCGCTCCATCACATTTTGTGCCATGCCCACAAGATTGCGAGCCTTCGTCTGAAAAAAACCAGTGGATCGCACCAACTCCTCAACATCGGCGACATTGGCAGCAGCAAGTTTTTTTGGTGTGGGATATTTTTTAAACAACGCTGGTGTCACCATATTGACCCGCACATCGGTGCATTGAGCAGACAAGATGGTCGCCGCAAGTAACTCAAAGGCGTTGGCGTGCGTGAGCTCACAGATCGCGACAGGATAGATCTCGACTAATCGCCGTTCAATCTCTCGAGAACGTGCTGCTGGAGTTCGGGGCTTTCCCACGGCGCGAGGGTACCCTTTCTTTATGCGTTCTCTCGTCATCAAACGGCAAATGAATACTGCCGACATCCAAAATATCTCTGGATTGCTTGCCGATGCTGAGCGCGCAGACGGAGTTCGCCCCCTGAGCGACCATCTCTGGCTTGATCTGCGTCAAGGTGGACGCCCTGGATTTATTGGTCTCATTGCCACCGAAGAAGGTCACGACCATCCCGTCGCATATTGCCAATTGTCTCGCGGAAATGATTCCTGGTCGCTAGATCTCGTAGTACACCCCCATCATCGCTACGACATGGCCATCATTGGCCGCGAACTCATGACATCAGCCCTCGAAGTGGTCAAGACCGAAGGTGGAGGCCATGTGCATTGGTGGGTATTTGAAGCATCGCAACTACACCGTGAGTTGGCCCGTGAATTTGAACTACAACAGAGTCGCGAATTGTTGCAGCTTCGCGTTGCGCTTCCGCTTGCACCATCAGTCGCCATGCGGGCTGACTCACTCATCACCCGTTCATTTGATTTTTCACGTGATGCCCAAAACTGGCTCGATACAAATAATGCAGCGTTTGCCCAGCACCCAGAACAAGGGGCGTGGGAGATTGATGTTTTGCGCTCGCGCATTGCCGAGCCGTGGTTTGATGCAAAAGGATTCTTTATTCACGACATCAACTCTGAGCTTGCCGCATTTTGCTGGACAAAGCTTCAAGCCGATACGACACCACTCTTAGGTGAAATCTACGTGATTGCCGTTCACCCATCATTCACCGGGAGAGGCTTGGGTTCAGCAATCACGGTTGCGGGCCTTAATTACCTCTCGAAGGCAGGAGCGGAGGTCGGGATGCTGTTCGTTGATTCCACAAATACCGCCGCTATCGCAATGTATAACGCACTTGGCTTCGTTGCTCATCACACGGAAATCGCTTTCGTGGGCGACATTTCGAAGTAATAGCGTCGTCACCCAAGAACGCCCATAGCCTGAAGCCATGTCTGACACCACTTTGCCTCGTTGGTCTGTCTCTGATGTTCATGATTCATTGTCATCTCGCAGTTTTACCGATGACATGGAAAATCTTGCCTCCGATGTCTCTCGTCTTGAGTCACTCTTTGAACACCACAACGTGCGCGACATCAATCGCGATATCACCGATGCCGACGGACCCGCAGCGGATGAAATCATCGTTGCGGTCAATCGGGTTCTTGCGCACTCTGAAATCTTGGAGGCATATGTCTATGCCACTGTCACCACCAACTCACGAGACGAACAAGCACAAGGTTTACTCAGCGAAGTAGAAGTTCTCGACTCTCGAGTGCGTCCGTTGCTCGCTCGCCTTGCCCAATGGATTGGATCACTCGGCATCGATGCACTCAGTGCCAAAAGTACTCAGGCGCACGAACACTACGGACCACTACAGCGACTTGCCCAACGTGCCGCTCATCAGATGCCCGAAGCCCAAGAAGGCTTGTATGCCGAACTCGCAACCACTGGTTCTGGAGCATGGGGCCGTTTGCAAGGTGACATCACATCTCAACTCAGCACCACAGTGTCGTTTCCGGATGGATCAGAGCGCGAGATGCCCATGCCCGCTATTCGTGGACTAGCGAGTCACGCCGACGAAGCAACCCGCCGCGCGGGCTACGAAGCAGAAATGAATGCATGGCCTCGCGTTGCTGTTGTCTGTGCAGCGGCAATGAACAGCATCAAGGGCGAAGCAAATACCGTGAATGCCAAACGTCATTGGGAATCACCTCTTGAAGCATCTCTATACGGCAACAGCGTGAGTCGACCAACATTTGACGCGATGCAAAAAGCAGTCACTGATTCACTTCCAGATTTTCGTCAATGGATGAAAACTAAATCATCACTACATGCATCTGGTGAGTCGTTGCCATGGTGGAACATGATGGCTCCGTTGCCAGTGGGCGCCGACAACATCTCCTGGGACGAAGGCATCGCATCTGTTCGAAACGCCTTTGGCACATACAGTCCAGAACTGGCTGCTCTCGTTGATCGCTCTATCACCGAAAAATGGCTCGATGCTGAACCTCGCGACGGCAAAGTAGGTGGCGCATTTTGTATGCCCTTCGTGGGAGACCGATCGCTTGTTCTTTTGAACTGGACAGGCAGTGCTGATAGCGCCCAAACAACTGCACACGAACTTGGGCATGCGTATCACAACACGCAACTATCACAACGCACTCCATTGCAAAAACGTCTTCCGATGGCGCTCGCCGAAACCGCAAGTATTTTTTGCGAAACACTAATGGTCGAAGCAGGACTCGCCTCCCTACACGGAAATGACCGACTTGCTCTTCTTGACGTCGACCTCGTTGGCTCAACTCAAGTAGTCGTAGATATTCATAGTCGCTTTTTATTCGAGACAGAAGTTTTTGCCCGGCGTCAACGACGAACGCTCGGAGTAAGCGAACTCAATGAACTCATGACAGATGCGCAAGCCGCTGCATATGGTGACGGACTAGATCAATCCACTGCACACCCACACATGTGGGTACTCAAACCCCATTATTACGGAAGCCATTTTTACAACTGGCCCTATACATACGGGTTGCTCTTTGGACTTGGATTGTTCTCACAGTTCCAAGCTGATCCTGACAAGTTCCGACATGGCTACGACACGCTGCTCTCGCGTGCCGGAATGGACACGGCAGAAGAACTCGGAGCAGCCTTCGGCTTTGACGTCACAGGCGAAGCGTTCTGGACTGCAAGCCTTGACGTTGTTCGGACTCGCATTGCCGACTACAACACGCACGCACGATCGGCTCTGAGTTCATGACCGCAACATCTCTCTACGACGCCTCCCGAGAGGACCTCGCCAAAATATTGGCCGGACAACCCAGGTATCGCATTGACCAGGTCTGGGAGGGTCTTTACACTCACCTCAAAACGCCATCGGAGATCTCGTCGCTCCCCAACAATTTACGCAATGTCCTACAGACTGCATTGCCGATGTCATTGCATGAGGTTTCACGCACTGTCGCTGACGACGGCGACACAATCAAGTTCTTATGGAACCTCGTTGACGGCGGCTCCCCTATTGAGACCGTCTTGATGTATTACGAAGATCGCGCCACTGTGTGCGTCAGCACCCAAGCCGGATGCGCAATGGGTTGCGGATTTTGTGCAACTGGTCAAGCAGGTTTCACGCGTCACATGACAACGGGAGAAATCGTCGAGCAAGTTATTTTGGCATCACGTATTGCTGCCGAACGCGATATCCGTGTTGGCAACGTTGTGTTTATGGGAATGGGAGAACCACTTGCTAACGAGTCTGCAGTGTGGGGTGCAGTTGAAAAGATGAACCACGACATGGGCATCTCAGCACGACATCTCACTATCAGCACTGTGGGGATCATTCCCGGAATCCGAACTCTCAGCCAGCGACCCCTACCCGTCAATCTTGCAGTCTCACTTCATGCGGCCCGCAATGATTTGCGCGATGAACTTGTTCCGATCAACAAGCGCTACCCCATTGAAGACCTCATGCAATCGTGTCGCGAATATCTTGACAAGAAAAATCGCAGAATCACTTTTGAGTGGGCTCTCATTGACGGAGTCAACGACACAGAACGCGATGCCCGCGAACTACATACATTGTGCGCATCACTGCGACCAAGCGCTCATGTGAATCTGATTCCACTCAACCCGACTCCAGGGTGGCCCACACGCGGAAGTAGCAACAATAAGGTGCACGCTTTTCGTCGCAGCCTTGAAGCACTTGGCACTAATGCCACAATTCGACAGAATCGCGGCACAGATATCGCTGCAGCGTGTGGTCAATTGGCAGCAGGTCAGCCTGTGACACTAGGCAAGACACCTCGTAATAACTAGATCTACTTTTCTAGGTACTTCGGATTCGCCACCTGTAACTTGTCGATCACGCTCGCATACACAAGGGCTCGAACCTCGTCGAGGCGGTCATCCATTTCTCCGTTTTTAATGCGTTGGGCAAGTTCTGAATCATCTGCACACCCAAGCGTTGACAATCTCTGACTGTGTTCGACCGCTTGATCTGGGCCAATCTCAATTTCTCGCTCCACCATCGCTAAGAGATTCATCGCAACGCGACCATGAAACTGCAGCCGAGCGTCTACTGCTGGCATGACATCACGTTCGAGCCATTGGCGTACCGCTTCTAATAATTGAGCGCTTGTAGGAACATCATGTGGAAGAGCCATCACCATTCTCCTTCTAGTAGTTGAAACAAGTCATATTCGTTCTCACATACTCTGCGACCAATCGCTGCCAACTCATGGCTTCTCATCACGCCAGACAAATGTGTCGATGCTTGCGAAATACAGATGATTCCCCATTTCAAGGTGCCCAGCACTTGCCACCAACGCACAGCATCGGCATCAACTGCAATTCCTGAATGCTGTTCGTACGACGCAAACAAGTCGTCATATGAGCCGAGCCCTGCAACTGGAGCCGCACCACCAAAGCGCCACGCCTTGACGCACAGCCAACCTAAATCTTCCATCGGGTCTCCGAGGTGAGCAAGTTCCCAATCAAGGACTGCTGCAATGCCTTCTGGGCCAATCATGAGGTTTCCTAACCGAAAATCGCCGTGCACGATTGTGTGTCGTTGTGACACTGGGGCATGTGCCCGTAACCAATGAAACACGAGTTCAAATGTTGGATGAGGTTGATTCAAAAAATCAAGAACATCGCGATACCGCACAACTTGATCTTCATTTTCTAATCCGGAGACTTCTGCAATGTCAATGCTGTGCAACTTTGCTAGTGCTGCGCCGGCATCGCGACAAAAATTCTGCCTCGCCAGACCAAAGGCATCGTCTCTTTGAATCTTGCGTGCAATGGTCTCACCTTCAACAGCACGCACGATCATAAATGGCTCGGTGAGCGCAGTTGAAGCAGATCCATCAAACACCAGTTCTGGAACTGGAACTCCGTGTTGTGCCGCCATCAGCAACACAGATGGCTCTTGCTTGAGTCCGCCAACGGTTCCGGGGCGTACTCTCTGCAAGACAAATGCAGAACCATCAGCATCAAAGCGCCACGTCTCTCGTGATGCTCCACCCGTGAGTCGGCGCAGATTGCTGACCTCCCGTGCTCCGAGAACGCCTGATAAATCACTCGCCAGCGCATCAACAAGGGCGGTTGTCTTCACATCTCTACTTTGCCATGTTCGAACCATTCAGCCGACTACCGTGACATCGCTTGCCTGACAACAGGGGCTAGCGACTACTGCTTGTCACAATGTGGCGCAAGCGGTCGCGACCCGAACTGATGCTGTCTGCGAGCACCCGTTCAAGAATTCCGGCAGTCCACAGCCCTCCGTCATAAAAAAGTTCAACATCGACGCGAGTTGAAGAGGACGACTCTAACGTTTTGAGATCAATCGTCAATGTCCACTGTGCATGTTGCCTGCCGTCGGTCTCGCGGCGTTCAAAAACAATTCGAGCAGAGCGACTTCCCTCCGACACTTCACTCACGGTTTTTTTCATTAACAATCGCTTTGATCGTGCTAGTGGCCCGACTCTGGCTCGTAATTCTACGTTCCACTGATCTAAGCAATTATCAACCAGTTTGGCTTGATGCACCAATGTCATCCACGACGGATACGCATCAAGGGCATCCACAAATGGCAACACGCTCAGCAATGGTGCATCAATAACTATCTCTGACGAAACGCGCACGAGTTCAGTTCTGTGGGCGATCGCCAAATGCTCGGCGCAGTAATCGCCCATGCGATGCAGTGTCATCGCGTCGCGAGCCATCATTTGATTGATCAATGTCGTAGTCACCACGACGAACAAGTTTTGGCATCCACGGTATTGCTTGGGTTTCATCAAGTCCAGCACGATGGTCGGCAACATCCGCAACGACTACCAACGACGGTGCTTTTTCTGGTGCCACAGGTGTATCCAGAATTGCAGGCGTATCTAGAATTGAAGGCCCAGTGTTCACGGATTTTTTACGCTTTGTTGCTCGTTTTGCGACTGGCTTATCCTTGGCAGAGACGCGATCGGTTTTCTTCGAGCTCGTTGGTGTGTCGGGGGCGAGAAACAATCTCGGAATCGGCTCGCGCCGATCGTCAATGGTCCAGCCTTTGGGAACAACAAGAGCGTCAGCATGGCGACGACACAATGCACCTGCTTGAGTTGCATCCTGTTCAAGGGCGACTTCAAACCACACCGTCAGACGGGCATTGTCGATGCCATACGCCACGGCATTTGGCTCAGCACACCCTGATCGTTCACATAACTTACGCACACCACGAAGTTAGTTCGCTCAGACCCTAAATAGGAGCACCTACCCAAGAGTGGCCCAATCCGACCAACACGGACACCTAGCCGCGCACGAGTGACCCTGGGCGAGCCCCAGTGTCGGCATCGTTTCGGCGTGTGACCTGACCCTTGACCATCGTTGCCACATACCCCGACACGGGCTGAATCAATCGGGTTCCGCCTGCTGGCAAATCATGAAATGCTTTGGGTGGTGACACTCGCAAGTTGTCAAAGTCAATCACATTGAGATCAGCACGCAGCCCAACTGCCAGGCGCCCCCGATCATTCAAGCCATACAAGTCTGCATTTCGTGCAGTTTGTTTTGCCACTAAAAATTCAAGTGGAATACGGTCCCCCTTGTGCCGATCTCGAGCCCAAAACGTGAGTTGCGTCGTTGGCATGGTGGCATCACAAATCAATGTGACATGAGCACCAGCATCACTCAGACCAGTCACCGTTTCTGGATGAACCAACATCTGTCGCAACACTTCTTGACTCTCATGCACATTTGCTCCACCCATGAGTGCACACATCGCAGCACCATCTTGTTCAAGCAGATAGTCATATAACACGCTCAAAATATCTTGCCCAGATGTAGCGGCACGTGTGCCAAGCATGAGCGATGGATCTGGTTCGTAGTCAACGGGATCTGCCAGTGGATACAAGAACGGTGCAGCAGTCTGAAACAATCGATACATGTTTGCCATTGAGCCGGGTTGATCAACAGGCACGTCGTTCTCAGACATGATGGCGCTTTTGATCTCGGGTTTGGACATCTCTCGCGCCCGATCAGCCAAGGACAACGATGCAAGCTTCATATACGTTGGTCGGCGTTGAAAAGCGTGATAGCCAGATAATCCTGACGCCAAACCGATTGGTCGGGACGGAACTTGGGGAAACAACTGTGCGCCAGATTGATTTGCTGACACAGTCATCTCCAACAGTCGCTTCCACGTATCAGGGGCGTAGTCAGGTGATTGCACCAAAGTAAATGTCACCTTGCGTCCACTCTGACGCGAGAAACCAGCCATCAATGCGAGTTCGGCTTCGGGGGTTGTGCGCTCGCCACCCAATGCTTCAAGTTTGCCGACAGTTCCGGCAGGAATCATTTCAAAAACTCCGCGACCTGCCCGAGCCATCGCATCTGCAATGGCACTCAACTCGGTGTCTGGGGCAAATGTTCCGGGCACTGGAGAACCGTCAAGAGCCCGATGGCCAATCGTGCGTGACGTGCTAAACCCCATGGCTCCTGCACTGAGTGCATCAGTGAGCAGTCGCGACATTTCACGTAGATCTTCTGGCGTCGCATCTTGATTCTCTTTACCGCGCTCTCCCATGACGTAGTAGCGCAATGCACCGTGGGCAACTTGAGCGCCGATGTCGAGCGAGTAGCGACGACTCGCAATGTAGTTCATATATTCCGGAAATGATTCCCACTGCCCCCACTCAATACCTTCATAGAGCGCCGTTCCTGGAATATCTTCGACGCCTTCCATCAGTTCAATCAAAGACTTTTCTCCGCCAGGGCGCACGGGTGCAAAACCAACTCCACAATTACCCATCACGATTGTGGTCGCGCCATTGCCTGCTGATGGATCCATAACATCGTCCCAACTCACCTGTCCGTCATAGTGAGTGTGCACATCTATCCAACCAGGCGTCACAATGGCCCCGTCTGCGTCAATAGTTTCTGCAGCAGACTCAGTAATCGTGCCACCAACTTGGACAATTACTCCGTCACGCACGCCGATGTCACCTTGACGAGGAGCGCTTCCGGTGCCGTCAACGATGGTTCCCGCCTTAATCACATAATCCAGCATCCCAGTCCCCCTTGTTTGTACCCGTAAAAAATAACCTACCCTCGCTATCTCGCAGCAGCATCACCGAAGTACATAAGCACATTGGGTTGCAAGGGGCCACATGTGGAGAGCAAGGAGACCCCCGTATGACGAGGCAGGAGCAGGGCTAGATCTCAAAAAAAAATTTTCTGCCTGACGGCAGAAAAATTAAAATAGAAAAATAGATCAAAAAGCCCGCACTGGACGCACGTAGTAGGCGTTGTTATACGTGGTGTAGTCCTTCTGAGACCCGTAGCCGAAATACTGACCCCACGCGTAGTACGCGTTAACCTCAGAAGAACTCCAATAGCCGAATGCGGCAAAACTCCATGCGATTCCATTGGTTGTGCCTGTCACGGAGTTATAATTGCCTGAACCCATGCAGTTGTCTACGGAGTGGTCAGTTCCAGTACGGCCTGTAAAGAACTCATGACATAATGCGTCGAGTTCTTTGCGTGAGGGCAAGAACCAGTCAGTCTTATCACCACCGTTATAGGCCGCAGCAATACTTGCAGCACTCACTGAGTTGTCACTGCCTTTACAGTTTTTAGCAGTAATCAGTTTGGTGTTGGCTTGTCCTGTGCCGATCTCAAGACTTGCTGTTCGCTGGGTAGATGTCATCACACCGGTGCCGTAGCAGCCCCACTCTGCCTTGGTATCTGGTGTCCATGCAGAAGGTGTTGTTCTGTTTGCTATTGCTGCTTCGAGATAGGTGCATTTTGCTGTGAGATCTTCTCCACATGCAAATGGCATGGTTGCCACATAGAACACGATGCCGCCGCCAGGACCAATGTCTCTCACCGTATAGGTCTTGGGGATTGTCGGCGCGGTTGGAGCAACAGTCGGCGCGGTTGGAGCAACAGTCGGCGCGGTTGGAGCAACAGTCGGCGCGGTTGGAGCAACAGTTGGTGCTACATCTTCAATCACTTGAGTGACGACGTTGTCGTCTGGAATCTTGGTATCAGCCAAGACTGTGTTGTCAGCAACAACAGGTGCCTCTGGTGTTGCGACTTGAGTGGAGTCAAGTGCAGGAGGTAATGGTCGTGTTGCTTGCCAGAGTTTTTTCTTCTTAACAACACCACAGACCCAGACAATGTCTGACTTCTTACGAATCGCTCCAGGGGATTTACATGCCTGGGCTTTGCCTTTGGCTTTCATGGTGGCATACCACAGTGATCCCGTATTAGTGGTTGCACACACAACTGATTGTTTGGATACCTTGGTGACTTGACCAGGCTTCGTGCAAGGTGTTGCCACAACAAGGGCTGCATTGCGTGTTGTTGTCGACGTGTCTCCAGATGAGATGAGTACACCAACTCCTATAAGTAGAGCAAGAGCCACAATGCCGGCGATAATTTTGTTGGATAAGAACTGGCTCATGAGGGCTCCTTGAATCTGAAGGTACCTTCACCATAGGGCATATCGGACGGGATTACTGCTCAGGGTTGCTGGGTATGGGGTGCGGTCGGTGTTGAGGACGTGACCGACGGACTCAGGCGATCAACACATGCGGTTCCCATCCCTTGACGATCTCGATATGACTCAGTATCGGACGGACACGTCATGTCGTAGCCAATGAGTTGTCGAACGATTGCATCATGAGTAGTTGCACATGACACTTCTGAGACTGCACCCGCTCCATCGAATATCACGCATGAACCTGCCTGCAAGAGTTGGTCAGGCGTATCAGAGGGCACGTCGTTGCTTGCGCCAAAGACAAGAACCGCTGTGACCCCAAGAATCAACAGCACCAAAAGCCCGCGCCACGGAAATGGTGACGGAGAATAAAAGACTGGTGCAACATACTCAGTGGTCTGAGACTCACTGCCAGATTGAGTGACACCGAGGGATTGATCGTATTCTTTGCGACGGCGTGAATCAGAAAGCACATGCCACGCGTCATTCACGCGAGCCATCTTGTTTA
>CANLAH010000038.1 GCA_947488685.1 Acidimicrobiaceae bacterium
AATACAAAAGTTGCAGTACTGACATTTGCGTCGCACGCATATGTCGTGATTCCGCCTGCTCCTTCGCGGGCGCGTTCTCGTCGCTGACGTTCTTGTGTGGTGAGCAATGTGTCGTCAGCAAGCAATGTGGCTGGATCTGCCACACAGTGTTCTGATCCAGCAGAAACGTCAAGTACCCACAGCGCATTAGCCCTGTCGGTTCCACTGGCACTGCGAGCAAAGACAATGCGTGAACCATCTGGCGAGATCAGCAGATTGCGTGGTTCGCCCAACGTGAAACGCTGGGTACGAGCAAAGAGACGCGGAAATGATTCGCTTGTCATAGGCCTAAATTATTTCTGCGGTTCGACAAGTATTTTGGCATGTTGCTCTGGATTGCCCAAGTCAATAAAAGCCTGCGGAACTCCGTCAATTCCGACACTACCTGTGAGCATTGGCGACAGGTCGACATCACCTTGGGCAATGGCATGAAGCGAATACGCAAACTCGTCTGGTTCGTAGCCAAGTGCAAACTGCAAATTGAGTTCGCGTGTCACTGCCACCATCGGATGTATTTGGTCGGCCTGCATGCACGCACCAACGACCAAGACATGTCCACCGCGAGGCGCCATTCGCATTGCTTCATCAATTATTGTCGGCACGCCGACAGCTTCAAAGATGAAACGCTCTCGCGAGGTGCCAGTTGTGCGCCATGCTTCGATTGCTGGAGTTTCGCGCGGGTCGACAACAACATCTGCGCCTAGTTGTAGTGCAAGTTGGCGGCGGCGTGGAGAAAAATCAGCACCAATAATCGGGCCAATGCCTTTCATCTTGAGTTCTGCAATCACGGCAAGTCCAACAGGGCCGAGTCCGATCACAATTGCTGAGTTCTCACTCGTGATACGACTCTTGGCAACGGCGTGCACGCCAACTGCGAGCGGTTCAGTGAGCGCTGCCATGCGTGGGCTGAGTCCGTTAGGAACTTTTATCGCCAACATGTCGTTGAGAATCATCATGTCGGCGTAGCCACCGTTGTAGAGATTGGAATATCCGACTGGATGTAATCCAGATGCATCAAACGCGAGTGGCATTGACACCACGATGTCGCCTGCACGCAAGTTGGTGCAATCTGGGCCAACATCTACAACTTCACAACAAAACTCATGACCCATGATTGTGTCCTTGTCGGCAACAAACGAAGTGATGGGCATTGGGCTCGGATCTGCCCAGTTATTCAGTGTTTCAGACAGCGCAAGAGATTCTTTTCCGTGTTTGAGCATGTGTAGGTCGCTGCCACAAATGCCACACGCCAAAACTTTCGTCAGCACCTGACCGCTGCCTGGGATGGGGTCGGCCGTGGTGTCGACTCGCAGTTGCCAATTGTTCATAATTGTTGCGCGCATGTTGCAACCCTATTCGTTTGTAGTAGTTATGCGTTCACAAACATGATTCCGTGCGAATCAAGCACGCATGAGCGGCCCACCCATTCGCCCTCACACATTGCCCCCGCTAGATCAGCATCGGTGCTTTGTCCCCATGCTCTGCGTCCGTCAGCAAGCAGGCACGCCGCATACGCAGTTTCTGGAGCACCCTCGCGATTGTGCATCACCGTGTAGGCCTCAATTGTGGCCGGTCCTTGCGCATCAACTGCAACAGCAAGATCGCGCATAGGCAGTGCATCGATTTCGGATTGTGGATTGCCAAAACGAAAACCATTTTTCGGAGGTTCAGTGCTGTACACACCAAACGAATGCTTTGTTGTGAAACCACCGTTGCCCCAGATGAACCCCTTGGTTCCGGGGGCAGCACGAAGTTCATTAGCCATGGTGGCGATGGCGTGCATCACATAGTTGTTCCATGGTCCGCCATTGAAGGGCAGTCCACCAGTGCGCGTGAGTTGTGAGGTGATGTCAAGACCCAATGACTGCGCACCGAGTTGCGTTGCTGACGGAAAGCATGAATACAAATCAACAAGGTCGATGTCGTCGATACCTAAGCCGGCTAATTCAAGAGCAGATTTTCCGCCGATGCGGATTGCGGGAGTCTCATAAAAATTATTTCGATTCGAAACAAAAATATGTTCGTGGGTGTCGGCTCCTGAGTGCATGAACACCCATCTGTCGCGGGGGACACCAAGAGACTCTGCTTTGGCAACCGAACACACCATCAAAGCCGCCGCCATGTCGACGTCGTTATTGGAGTTCATGAGTTTTGGGTATGGCATGCCGATCATTCGGTTGGTCGGCGACACAGTGCGGATTTCTTCTGGTGTGTAAAAGCGTTGTGACCATGCATTTGGATTTGTGGCTGCAACTGCAGAAAATCGAGACCACAGTTCGCTGATGTGTATTTGATGGTCTTGCACTGAGCGGCCTGCGTGTGCGCGCACCGCTGTCTCAAACATTGGATACAACTGGATCGGCGCGTACATCTTGCGCTCGATTTCTTCTGGATGAACAATTTTTTTCTCTTCGGTCACCATGGTGGGCGCAATATCAGTAGTGCGCCAGTCCAGTTCGACGCCGGCGGCACGGGCGCGTTTGCGTGTTCTGCTGGTTTCGCCGCCAGCCAAAAAGACCAAGTCGATCTCGCCTCGTTGAATTTGCTGTGAAGCGATGTTGACGAGCGTCTGAGGCGTATTGCCACCTGTTGCAGACAGACCAAGTTCGCGGGGCTCAAGATGCAGATCCTGGGCGACAAAATAGGCAGGGTTTGTGTAGCGCCATGACAGCAGGCTCACTATTCGCAGGGCGTCTGGATTGGGGATTGATGTCAAGCCAGCATCTTGGGAGGCGAGCGTGATGGCGTCCGAGATGAGAGCGATGGGGTCTTTGGCATCATCGAGACCAATGGCGTGCTGTGCGACCTGCCCCGTTCCGATGATGATGGGTGTCCGGGGATCAAGTGACATAGGTCTAACGCTAGGCGCTGAGGTGGTCTGAACCTTATGCTGGACGTAATGTCACGAATCGCTATCGGCGCCGACCACGCAGGATTTCTGCTGAAGCAACATCTCATCGAGATGCTCGTCGCCAACGGACATGATGTGCAAGATCTCGGCACGCATTCTCAAGAGAGCGTCGACTATCCACCTATCTGCGCTGGAGTCGGGCGTGCAGTGCGCGATGGCAATGCAGATGTCGGAGTTGTATTAGGCGGAAGCGGTCAAGGCGAGCAGTTGGCTGCAAATAAAGTGCGCGGTGTTCGCGCTGCGCTTTGCAATGATTTGTATACCGCTCGCATGGCGCGCGAGCACAACAATGCCAACGTGCTTTCCATGGGCGCGCGCGTCGTCGGAATCGGCCTGGCAGAAGAAATCGTGACAATGTTTTTGGCGACACCTTTTGCCGGTGGTCGTCACGAACGTCGAGTTGCACAACTATCCGAAATTGAGCAGGAAGAAGCAGATCACTGATGCCTTGGCCACTAGAAAATAATCCTGACACTGCAGTGTTTGGGTTGCTCGAACAAGAAAGAGTTCGCCAAAACACAGGCTTGCAACTGATTGCAAGCGAAAACTTCACATCACCGGACGTCATGCGAGCCACTGGTTCGGTGTTCACGAACAAATACAGCGAGGGATACCCCGGAAAACGGTATTACGGCGGCAATGCAATTGTTGATGGTGTTGAAACGCTCGCAATTGAGCGAGTAAAACAATTATTTGGTGCAGAGCACGCCAATGTGCAACCACACTCAGGTGCAAGCGCCAACATGGCCGTCTATTTAGGTCTCTTGCAACCAGGAGACACATTGCTCGGTCTCAGTCTCGATCACGGTGGTCACCTCACGCACGGGTCTCCCGTCAATGCGAGCGGAATCTTGTACAACTTTTTGAGCTACAAAGTAACGCCCGGTGATGAGCGAATTGATTTTCAAGAAATGCGCGACCTTGCATTGCAACATCGTCCCAAAATGATTGTTGCTGGCACAACGAGTTATCCGCGCCGTCTCGATCCAGAACCATTTAAGGCAATTGCCGATGAGGTTGGCGCACTATTGATGTTTGACATTGCGCACTTGGCCGGATTAGTTGCTGGTGGCGCGCATCCAAACCCTGTGCCGTTTGCTGACGTCGTCACATTTACAACACACAAAACTTTGCGTGGACCACGTGGTGGATGCATCTTGAGTAAAGCCGAACATGCAAAGGCAATTGATAAAGCAGTGTTCCCCGGAAGCCAAGGCGGACCATTAGAACACGCGATTGCGGCAAAGGCTGTAGCTTTTCGCGAGGCACTCGACCCATCCTTCAAGGTGTATGTACATCAAATTGTTAAGAATGCATCTGCGCTAGCAGCAGCTCTTGCCAAGCAGGGTTTTCGCTTAGTCAGTGGAGGCACCGACAATCACCTGATGGTTGTCGACCTGCGACCATTTGATGCGGACTGCACAGGTAAAGAAGCACAACTTATTCTTGACGAAGCCGGAATCACTCTGAATAAAAATACGGTTCCAGATGATCCTCGCAGTCCATTTGTCACCTCAGGAGTTCGTATTGGTACTCCTTCTGTGACAACTCAAGGGATGAAAGAGCCAGAAATGGTCGAAATCGCTGAACTCATTGCCCACACCTTGCGAGTGCGCAACGATCCGCAGGCGGTGGCCGATGTGCGTAAGCGTGTGGCTGCTCTTTGTGCTCGTTTTCCTGTATATCCACACGCTTTCTAAGGCTTTTTGGCGGAGCACTTCATCCGCAACAGCGCACAGCGTAGGCTCGTTCCCTAATGGGTAGCTATCTCGTCATCATGTTGTGCGCATGTCTTGTCACTGCGGCAACCACCCCATTGGTGCGCCGTCTAGCAAATGATCGCCAGTGGGTCGCAGTTCCAGATGATCGAAGAGTTCATAAAGCGCCCATGCCAGATGTTGGTGGAATCGCGATGTTTGTTGGTGTTGTGGTGTCGTTGTTCGTGGCATGGCGCATGGGGCAGTTCACGCATTTATTTGTGGGCAATAGCGAGCCAGCAGGAGTTGTAATCGGAGCATTTATCATTTTGTGTTTCGGTGTTCGTGATGACATCAAAGAAATCTCTGCACCAGCACGAGTAATAGGAACAGTGCTATCGGCACTTGTCTTGGTGTATTTCGGAGTCACGATGTTTTATTTTCGACTTCCGTTTATTGATGTATTTCAAGTTTCAAATGACTGGACGCCAATTGTGACTGTGGTTTGGTTACTCATGATGACCCAAGCCATAAATTTAATTGACGGCCTAGATGGTCTGGCTGCTGGCATCGTGGCAATTGCATCCGGAACATTTTTTATATACAGCCAACATCTTGCTCATCTTGGCTTGCTTTCTGAGCCCAATCTCGGTCCGCTGATCGCCGCAATCACGGTGGGTGTATGTGTTGGTTTCTTGCCGTTCAATTTCAATCCTGCAAGTATTTTTATGGGCGATGGCGGCGCATATTTACTGGGATTTTTATTGGCAGTATCAACGAGTGTCGTTGGTGGGCGAGCAGATCCCGCCACTCAAGCCTTTAGTGGACAAACGTATTTCTTCTTGGCGCCGTTATTCATTCCGATCATGATCTTGGGCGTACCTATTTTTGATGTGGTATTTGCCATCATTCGGCGCGTCAGTCGGGGTGAAGATTTCTCCAAAGCCGACAGGGGACACCTGCATCATCGGCTCATCAACTTGGGACACGGTCCACGACGTGCAGTTGTCATCTTGTGGGGATGGACAATATTGCTGTCGGGATTCGTCATGTTTCCGGTGTTTCGACCCAGCACAAGTCGCAGCCTTGCCGTATTTGGAATCGTCGCCATTGTGCTCATCTTGTACACGATGCTGCATCCTGATCTGCACTGGCGAAATGGCAAAAGCGACGAATCAGAGAACTAGCGCACTCTCACGATGTTGAAGTTTCTCAATAGTGCGCTAGATTGAGAAGTCGTTCACAAGGACGTCAACACTGTCTGAGGTAGATGCATCGAATGGCTATCAAACTGATTCCAACACGCAGGCCGATCTCCCCCACCTCTGACAACCTGGGCCATGGCGCCGAAATTGCTGGTGTCGTGCTTGTATTTTTCTTGATTGGGCTCGGCCTGGATGCGTGGCTCAACACAACGCCTTTGTTCATGGTGATTCTGAGCATTGTGGCAGTGGTCGAGCAGTTCGCCAAGATGTATTTTGTCTACACACATCAAATGCGGGAACTCGAAAAAGATCGTGCAGAAGTCGCTCGCGGCGGACAAGGGCATGTGTGACTTCTGACCAACCGTCTCCGTTTACGACCGGTCTCACTGGTCCAGCGCCCGAGATGTCGGTCTCTCGAGATCTTGTCAAGCGTGGCCTCCTCGTGCTTCCGCTTTTGTGCCTAGTAGCCGGAGTCATCTGGGGCATGAACGGTGCCTATTCATGTGCTTTTGCAGTGGCATTGGTGCTGCTGAACTTTTTGTTAGCAGCGCTCATCATGGCCTGGACCGCGCCCATCTCATTGGCGCTCATGATGGGGGCCTCTCTTTTTGGATATCTTGCTCGGCTTGGTCTAATATTCCTAGCGGTCATGGTGGTCAAAGATTTTTCGTGGGTTTCACTTCAAGCCCTCGGATGCACCATCATTGTCACGCATCTTGGGCTCCTGTTTTGGGAACTCAAGTACATATCCGCATCACTTGCATTTCCTGGTCTCAAGCCAGGCAAGCAAGAATCAAGTCCTATCCAGCCCTAACGAAAATCATTGAAGGATTACAACAACGTGTTCGCATTTGAATTTCCACCGATCAATGAAATCCTTCGTTGGCAGGATATTTTTCCTGGCTTTAATAAAATCGCACTCATCGCAGTTGCGGCCACTGTCATCAGTGTTTCGCTCTTCTTGATCGCTGCACGACAGGATTATCGAGAAGCACCGACTGGCACGCGCAACTTGGCGGAAATATCAGTTGAGTTCATCGAAGAAAACATCATCATGCAAACAATGGGTCGTGATGGGCTCGGCTGGACACCGTTTCTGCTATCCCTGTTTCTCTTCATTTATTTGTGCAACGTTCCAGGAATCATTCCGATCTTGCAGATGCCAGCGACGGCACGTATGGCAATCCCAATTTTTCTTGCCATCGTTGTGTGGTTTGTCTACAACGTCACCGGAATCAAACATCAAGGCTTCTTTGGTTACTTCAAGAGTGTCTTGTTCCCACCCGGAGTTCCTAAGGCGTTGTATGTCTTAGTGACACCAATTGAATTCATCTCAACAATTGTTGTTCGCCCTTTCTCATTGGCAGTTCGACTTTTCGCCAACATGTTGGCTGGTCACCTTTTGCTCGTCATCTTCGCATTGCTCTCAGAAGCATTGTTCGAAGCGCGAGACAAAGTCCTGATTCCGCTCGGCGTTTTGCCTTTTGGCATGCTCATCTTCCTGACAGGATTTGAAGTGCTGGTCGGATTCTTGCAGGCATTTATTTTTACAATTCTCACAGCGGTGTATATCGCAGGTGCGGCACATCCAGAACACTGATCTATTTCGCAATACACACAATGGTTGCGACAGCAACTCAAAAACAACACAGGAGAACAACACAATGGAAGTATTAGCTCGACTTGCAGCAGCCGCTGCTGATCCAGCCGAAGCAAAGAACATCGCAGCAGCCGGTTCGGCTGGATTTGCGTATGGACTTGCTGCGATTGGACCCGGTATCGGTATCGGAATCATTTTCGGAAACGCCATCGAGGCGATGGCACGTCAGCCTGAGGCTGCCGGAATGGTTCGTACAACGATGTTCTTGGGAATTGCCTTTACTGAGGCTCTCGCCCTTATCGGTTTCGTTGTATTCATCTTGCTCAAGTACGCCTGATCCGTACTTGAGTTCACAACCACCACCAACCTTCGCAACAGCGAATTCCAGGAGTTGACATGCAACATGCAGTCGCCACCCTCTCGGGGGGCAATTTAGTGAGTCTTCGTTGGGTGTCGTCGGAAACGACCGACACAACAATGCCAACAGAGATGATGACGACGGATACCCCGATGGTCGCATCGGCAGCCGTTGCTGAGACCACTGGACCAAACCCGATCTCGCCCGAGATGAAAGAGCTCCAATGGGGTGCAGGATCATTCATCGTGCTGTTTATTTTGATGAGGCTCGTGTTGTTCCCTCGTCTGAAAAAAGGCATGGATGCGCGATACGCCGGTATTCGCAGTGATCACGAAGACGCCGATGCAGCCAAGTCTGGTGCGCGAGCAGATGTTGTCGCTTATGAGACTGCGCTCAACGATGTGCGTGCGCAAGCAGCAACACGAATCGACGCAGCACGACAAACACTTGATACCGAGCGTCAATCACAGTTGGCTCAGGTCAACTCGCGTATCGCTGCTCGCCGAGCCGAAGCAGATGATCGGGCAAGCGCAGTTAAATCTGCTGGTCGTGGTCAAATTTCGGATGCTGTAGCCGCAATCGCAACACGTGCAGGGGAGATCGCTTCTGGTCGAACGCCAGATGCTGCGGTCGTTAAACAAGCAGTTGTGTCAGCAATGGAAAGTGCAGGAGCACGATGAACGTTTTCACCTCAATCTTTATCGCCTCAGAAGCAGTGGGTCCCCCCGAGACGCACAGTTGGATCTGGCCAGAGCGCGCAGAAATTGTCTACGGATGCACTGCATCAATCATTATTTTTGTCGCGCTCTTTAAGTTCGGTGGGCCAGTGATTAAAAAAGGTCTGTCAGCGCGCACAGAAAGAATTCAAAAAGATCTTGACTCTGGCAAAAATGACAAAGCGTCTGCTCAGGCAGAAGCAACATCGATTCGAGCAGCACTCGGAGACATTGCTGCAGAGCGCACACGTATTTTGGCCGAGGCTGATGCTCAAGCAGCAGCATTGCTGACAGAAGGACGGGCTCGTATCACTACTGAGATGGCTGGCCTAGAACAAAAAGCCGAAGCAGACATTGCTGCTGCGGCTGCTCGCAGTGGCGATGAGTTGCGAGCCGAGATTGCCCAACTTGCTGGTGTTGCAACCGAGCGAGTGGTGTCTTCTTCGCTTGACGACAGCACAAAGCAAGCACTGATTGAAAATTTCATTAGCAATGTAGGAGCAGCACGATGAGCGACGCACGCATCGACGGATACGCCCGCGCAATGTACGAAATTGCACAAGCAGAAGGCGTCGTGAACGAAGTCGAAAAAGAGCTATACACGCTGGCGCGCGCAATTGAGTCAAACGAGCAATTGCGCAATGCCCTCACAGATGAGTCACTTCCGGTTGAGCGTCGTCAGACAATTGTCGAGCAGTTGCTCGGTGGCAAAGCATCAACTGTCACAACTCAATTGGTGTCTTTCATTGTGGGGTCAGGTCGCGGACGTGAACTTCCGGCAATCGCCGACAAATTGTCAAAGCGCGCTAGTTCTGAGTCACATCGTGAAGTTGCAGAAGTACGCAGTTCCGTGGCGCTGACTCCTGAGCAGCAACAACGTTTGTCCGATGCGCTCACTAAGGCGACTGGCAAGCAGGTAAATCTTAAAATTATTATCGACCCACTGGTGTTAGGTGGTCTTGTTGCCACTGTTGGAGACACCGTGATTGATGGAACCGTTCGCACCCGACTCGACCAGCTGAAGAGCCGGTTGTAGAAGATCCAGAAGAAAGAAGTACGAGGAAAAAATGGCAGAGCTCACACTTTCCGCACAAGAGATTGCATCAGCAATTTCCAAGAGCCTAGAGGGCTACAAACCATCTCTTGAGGCACGAACCGTTGGTCGCGTGTCCGAAGTTGGTGACGGTATTGCACGCGTGACGGGTTTGCCCGACTGCGCCGTCAACGAATTGCTCGAATTCGAAGACGGAACCATTGGACTGGCGCTGAACCTAGACGAAACAAAAATCGGTGCTGTTGTTCTTGGTGATGCCGATCACATCGAAGAAGGTCAGACCGTCAAGGCGACTGGGCGTATTTTGTCAGTGCCTGTTGGCGATGCACTCCTTGGTCGTGTCGTGAACTCACTCGGTGTTCCAATCGATGGCAATGGCGACCTTGTCGGTGCAATCATGCGCCGTGTTGAGGTTCAGGCTCCCGGAATCATGGGTCGCAAACCAGTGCACGAGCCATTGCAGACCGGTATCAAATCAATCGACGCAATGACACCAATTGGTCGCGGACAACGCGAACTCATCATTGGCGACCGCAAAACAGGCAAGACCACAATTGCAATTGACACCATCATTAACCAACGTGGTTTGGGAGTGAAGTGCATCTACGTCGCAATCGGGCAAAAAGGCTCAACAGTTGCACAGACCGTAGAAACATTGCGTCAACTTGGTGCAATGGAATACACCGTTGTTGTTGCTGCACCTGCAAGTGATCCTGCACCGTTTAAATATCTTGCCCCATACACGGGCTGTGCGATGGGTCAGCACTGGATGGAGAACGGCGAGCATGCACTTGTGGTGTATGACGACTTGTCAAAGCAGGCCGAGGCATATCGCCAGATGGCATTGTTGTTGCGTCGACCACCAGGCCGTGAGGCGTATCCCGGTGACGTGTTTTACCTACACAGTCGTTTGCTAGAACGCGCTGCCAAATTGAGCGACGCCAATGGCGCCGGATCACTCACCGCATTGCCAGTTATCGAAACAAAAGCTGGCGACGTATCGGCGTATATTCCGACCAACGTGATTTCCATCACTGATGGCCAGGTGTATCTGCAAGACAACTTGTTTAAGTCAGGCGTGCGTCCTGCTGTCGACGTGGGTATCTCGGTATCGCGCGTGGGTGGTGCTGCTCAGACAAAAGCAATGAAGAGCGTCTCCGGAACACTCAAACTAGATCTTGCGCAGTTCCGTGAACTCGAAGCGTTCGCAACATTTGGTTCAGAGCTTGACGCTGTTTCTAAGGCACAACTTGAGCGTGGTTATCGTTTGGTTGAATTGCTGAAGCAACCGCTCAACAGCCCGATGCCAGTCGAAGAACAAGTCGTGTCAATCTTTGCTGGCACAAAGGGCTATCTTGACGATTTGCCAGTGTCAGATGTTCGACGTTTCGAAAATGAATTGCTCGAGCATGTGCGCTCGCGCCATAGTGCCATGTTGGCAATCTTGCGCAGCGACTCAAAGGCCGATGTTCCGTCAGACATGGCAGACATTGTCAAAGCATTCAAGGCTCAGTTCCGTACGTCTGCATCAAAAGCCGGAGCACCGTCTGGTGATGTAGCGGCTGAAGCAGTAGGCGACGCCAATAGCGATAAGACGCTTGCAACGGAGTGATGTAAATGGCTGGTGGGCAAGAACGAATTCTGCGTGGGCGTATCCGCTCAGTGCAGGCGACGAAGAAGATCACTCGCGCTATGGAGTTGATCGCTGCTTCTCGCATCGTTAAGGCACAACAACGTGTTGTGGCAGCCGTTCCCTACAGCAATCTCATCACCGAAGTTGTTCGTGACCTTTCAGCAGGTGGTGCCGGCAACAACAAGCCATTTTTGGCTGGTCGGCCAGAAGTCAAGACAGTCTGTTACATCGCCGTTGCTGCTGACCGCGGTTTGTGCGGCGGATACAACACTGGTGTTCTGCGAGCAACAGAAAGCCAAATAAAACTTGATACTGCTGCTGGGCGCAGTCATCTTGTTGTGCCAATCGGACGCAAAGCAGAGGGCTACTTTAAGTTTCGCGGCTATAAAATGTCCAAAGCATTCAACGGCTTCACCGATAATCCTCCGTATGCGATTGCTAAAGAGATTGGTGAATACGTGGTTGATCTCTTTACATCTGGTCAGGTCGACAGAGTCGAACTTGTGTACACCCGATTTGTGAGTTCAGGAACCCAAGAAGTTGTGCAGCGACCACTCGTGCCACTAGGGAGCGAAGTTGTCGAGGGTGGCGATGCCAAGAACGCAGCAGGCGCAAACTACGAATTTGAACCAGACCCCGATCTTATTCTTGACACATTGTTGCCACGATACGTCGAGGCTCGTGTGTATGCAGCATTGCTTAATGCAGCAGCAAGTGAGCACGCATTTCGTCAGCGTGCCATGAAATCAGCAACTGACAATGCTGAAGAAATCATCAATAATCTTTCGCGCATTATGAACCGTGCCCGCCAAGACGCAATCACAACCGAGATCATGGAGATCGTCGGTGGTGCAGAAGCGTTGTCGTCGGACAAGAACTAAAGAGGAGAATAAAATGACAATGACAGATACCACCACACAAGACGGACGAGTCGTCGCAATTGCCGGACCGGTAATCGACGTGGAGTTCCCTCGTGGATCACTGCCCGAGCTAAATAACGCCCTCGAGTTCGAAGTCACAATTGAAGGCGTCAAGAACGTGATTCTGGCTGAGGTTGCGCAGCAATTGGGCAACAGTCGCGTGCGCGCAGTGTGCATGAAGCCAACCGATGGTCTCACTCGTGGTACGCCAGTACGCAACACGGGTCGTGGCATCAGTGTGCCAGTGGGCAATAAAACACTTGGTCACGTCTGGAACGTATGGGGTGACGTGCTTGATGCTGATCCCAAAGATTTCGAAGACATGGAACGCTGGGAAATCCACCGTCCAGCACCAGCGTTTGACACTCTCGAGCCATCAAAGCGAATGTTCGAAACAGGCATCAAGGTCATCGACTTGCTCACGCCTTATTTGGCGGGAGGAAAAATTGGTTTGTTCGGTGGAGCAGGCGTCGGAAAAACCGTTTTGATCACCGAGATGATTAACCGTGTTGCATCAAAGCACGGTGGTGTGTCGGTGTTTGCAGGCGTGGGGGAGCGCACGCGAGAAGGAACCGACTTGATGCTTGAAATGGCAGAGTCCGGCGTGTTTGAAAAAGCCGCTTTGGTCTTTGGACAAATGGACGAACCACCAGGCGTGCGTTTGCGCGTTGCTTTGTCGGCGCTCACAATGGCTGAGTATTTCCGCGATGTTCAGAACCAGGACGTGTTGTTGTTCGTTGACAACATTTTCCGCTTTGTTCAGGCCGGCTCTGAAGTATCCACACTGCTCGGCCGTATGCCATCAGCAGTTGGTTACCAGCCAACATTGGCAGACGAGATGGGACAATTGCAGGAGCGAATCACGTCAACACGTGGTCGATCGATTACATCTCTACAAGCCGTTTACGTGCCTGCAGACGATTACACCGACCCAGCGCCGTTCACGACCTTTACTTTCTTGGACGCAACAACTGAGTTGTCTCGCCAAATTGCTTCGTTGGGTATTTATCCAGCCGTGGACCCATTGGCTTCAACATCAAGCATTTTGACACCAGAGACAGTGGGCGATCGTCACTACGCAGTTGCCCGTCGAGTACAAGAAATTCTGCAGCGATACAAAGAACTCCAAGACATCATTGCAATTCTTGGTCTTGATGAACTCAGCGAAGAAGACCGTCAAACTGTGTCGCGTGCCCGTAAGGTGCAACGCTTCCTCAGCCAGCCGTTCTATGTTGCTGAAGTATTCACCGGAGTTTCTGGTGAGTATGTTCCAGTTGCAGAAACAGTCGAGTCATTTGAGTCACTCATCAACGGCGACCTAGATGATGTCCCAGAGCAAGCATTCTTGAACGTCGGAAGCGTCGAGCAAGTACTTGCTAAAGCCAAATCATTGCAGGAGAATGCCTAATGGCCGAAGGCTCTAGCGCCTTGCGAGTAGACGTTGTCTCACCAGAACGCATTCTCTTTAGCGGAGACGCCCGACAGGTAATTACGCGCACGCTCCAAGGTGGAGAAATCGCGTTTCTTCCCGGGCACGCTGCTTTTTTGGGAGCACTCACAGAAAACCACACACGTATCTACTTAACAGACGGAACAATTCAAGACATTGCAGTTCATTTAGGATTTGTCGAAGTCGGCCCTGATCACGTCTCAATCTTGAGTGACTCCGCTGAGTTGGCACAAGACATTAATGTCAAGCGTGCTCAAGACGCAATGGCCAAAGCGCAAGAACAACTTCGCACAGAAGTCACCGCCGAAGCCGAATCTGCACTTCGCCGTGCCAACGCTCGTTTGGCCGCATCTGGCAATACAAGTACTGCTTCAAGTCACTAAATGTCGACATATCCGTTCGGGCGTGCGCTTGTAACGGGAGCATCAGCAGGTATTGGCGAGTCTTTTGCCCGTTTGTTGGCGACGGCAGGAGTTCCGGTCGTTGTGGTCGCAAGACGACATGATCGTCTAGTCGCGCTGGCGAGTGAATTTGCAAATATCGAAGTACTACAGGCTGACTTGCAAACCCAAGACGGAATAGACGCAGTGATACGTCGCCTCAATGACACGAATAATCCCGTCGACCTCTTGGTCAATAATGCCGGATTCGGAACATCAGGAGTATTTGATGAGATTGATCCGGAGCGAACAACCCAAGAGATTGCGCTTAATGTCAACGCGTTGGTTCGTCTTACCCATGCCGCAATCAATGCGTTTTTGCCACGCCAACATGGGTATGTGCTCAATGTCTCTAGTGTCGGAGCTTTTCAGGCTGGTCCCACGTTGGCAGTGTATGCAGCAACAAAAGCATTTGTTACGTCGTTTACTGAAGCGGTGCACGAAGAGAATCGCAAACGCGGTGTACATGTCACAGCGCTTCATCCTGGTTTTGTGCCAACAGAGTTTCAGGCAGTTTCATCGGCAAAAGATACAACATCTGACATTCCCAAGTTCATGTGGCTCAAACCCGAACGAGTGGCGCACGCTGGACTCGTCGCAGTTGCGCGCAATAAAGCAATTTCAGTTC
>CANLAH010000039.1 GCA_947488685.1 Acidimicrobiaceae bacterium
TCCTACTTCCTCCACAACCACCACCACGGTTGCAGCCACCGGATAGGTAACACTTCACCTTTGGAACTATCGTGAAGGTCGTGAGCACCAGCCCCAACTCCGACATGCAAGACAAAATCGATGACCTTCGTTCACGTCAAGAACAAGCCATCAATGCAGGTAGTCCCCGATCCGTAGAACGCCAACACGAAAAAGGCAAACTCTTGGCTCGCGAGCGACTTGAGTATCTTCTTGATCCCGGTTCTTTTCATGAACTTGACATGCTCGCTCGGCATCGTGCGCACGCTGCTGGACTCGAAGAACGACCATATACCGACGGAGTCATCACCGGCTGGGGAACCATTAATGATCGCAAGGTATTTGTGTTCTCTCAAGATTTCACCGTTTTTGGTGGTGCCCTTGGCGAAGTCTTTGCCGAAAAAATTCACAAGTTGATGGATCTTGCGCTGAAGGTCGGTGCACCACTTATTGGTCTCAACGACGGAGCAGGTGCGCGCATCCAAGAAGGTGTCGTATCGCTTGCTTCGTACGGCGGAATCTTTCATCGCAATGTGCAAGCCTCAGGAGTGATTCCTCAAATCTCTGTCATTCTTGGACCGTGTGCTGGCGGTGCTGTGTACTCGCCAGCAATGACAGACTTTATTTTCATGGTTCGCGAGACGAGCCATATGTTTATTACCGGACCCGATGTGGTCAAGACCGTGACCGGTGAAGACGTCACTCTTGAAGAACTCGGTGGCGCCATGAGTCACGCTTCAAAGAGCGGCGTCGCCACATTCGTGAGCGCTGATGAAAAATCCTGTCTTGATGATGTGCGTTTCTTGATGTCATTCTTGCCTCAAAATAATCTTGAAGACCCGCCTGCCGTTGCCCCAGACGATGATGCATCGCGACTGTGCTTGTCACTTCGGGAGATTTTGCCCCCGTCATCGAACCAGCCATACGACATGAAAAAAGTAATTGCCGAAGTCGTTGATGACGGAGAATTCTTTGAGTATTTCCCACATTGGGCGAAAAGTATCGTCTGCGGATTTTCGCGTGTTGATGGCATGCCAGTCGGAGTCGTCGGAAATCAGCCGATGGCATTTGCCGGCGTGCTCGACATTGAGAGCAGCGAGAAAGCTGCGCGATTTGTGCGAACTTGTGATGCTTTCAATATTCCACTACTTACTTTTGTGGATGTGCCCGGATTCTTGCCCGGCGTTAATCAAGAACACGAAGGAATCATTCGTCACGGTGCCAAGTTGCTCTACGCATTTTGCGAATCGACTGTGCCACGAATTCAGATCATCACTCGCAAGGCATACGGCGGCGCTTACGTAGTTATGAACTCCAAATCAATCGGCGCCGATCTGGCATACGCGTGGCCAACTGCTGAGTTGGCCGTCATGGGTCCACAAGGAGCAGTTGAAATTGTGTACCGTCGAGAACTTCAACAAACCGCCGACCCTGTTGCGCGACGTGCCGAACTCGTGACTGAATACACCGAAAAATACGCCAATCCATACGCGGCAGCAGAGCGCGGATACATTGACGATGTTATTGACCCCGCCGAGACGCGCATCAAAGTCATCGCTGGTCTACGCATGTTGCAAACCAAGCGTGAAGAATTGCCACGACGTAAACACGGCAATACACCCCTATAGAAAGCAGAACATGTCAGACGAATCTTCCTCAAACTGGTCACCACCAGCACTTCATGATGCTGCCCCTATGCCTGAATCATTGGCTGGGTTTTGGGCCCGCGTGGGCGCCCACATCTGTGATGGCATCTTGCTCTTTTTCATCGCAGTGCCATTCAACATCATCTCAGCGCTTTCTTCTGGTGCTTTTTCAGGAATCGTTTCACTGGTCGGAGTGTTCGTGCCCATCGGCATCTATGCGCATTGGATCGGCACAAAAGGTGGCAGTCCGTGGCGTGTGCGACTCGGAATTTTAATTCTGGACAAGAACGACATGAGTTACATCGGAACACGCCGCGCAGTCTTGCGAATTATCGTCAGTTACATCTCGGGTCTAGTGCTACTCATCGGATATCTCTGGATGATCTTTGACAGAAATAACCAGACATGGCACGACAAGGCAACCAACACAATTGTGGTCAAGCGATGACAACGCTTTCAACAGCGCTCAGTATCTCGCCCACACCAACATCAGAAGAGGCTGCTGCTATTTCTGCAGCGATTGAGTTGCTGTGGCCAAAGCCAACTGCGGCGATACTTTCTTCATCGCCAAGTACCGCGTGGCGTTTTAGTGGCAGGCATTGGGCAACCGATCAGCGCAACTCCCGAAGCCGCCCACGACGCTAATCACGCAATGACTCAACTGACAGAGCTCACCACAGTTGCTGACGACATGGCGGTGTTTCACATCGGTACACGCGTCGTCAGACATCTCAATCTCGAACCCGACACCGAATACACAGAACACGGAATCACTTTTCGAACCTTGAGTCGTCCAACAGGGGCTCTGCTTTGTTCGTTTGCGACTGTAAACGATGTGCACTTTGGCGAAACAGAGTGCGGTCGAATTGACTCCAACCCAGGTGGACCGATTCAACGATCTGCTGACGGCGAACGGCCGTATCCGCTCATCATGAACGAAGGCGCTGTTGCAGAAATTGTCAGCATCAATCCAGCAGTTGTCGTTGTCAAAGGTGACTTATCTGTTGATGGCCGACCAGAAGAATTTGCAGCATTCGATCAGTGCTATTACAACATTTTTGCTGATCGTCTTTGCGTTGTCCGTGGCAACCATGACGCCTATCGTGGACAAAATTCTTATGCAGGTGATCAGTGGATAGAACTCTCAGGTATCTCTATTGCTTTAATGGACACTGCAATTCCAACCGAGACAACAGGACGTTTAGAGCCAACGCAACTTGAATGGCTCGAAGCACTGAGCGCGCGCAGCACAAACCCCGTAATTGTGATGGGGCATCACCAGCAATGGACAGGTGGCCACCGCAGCGATAACTACTTCGGACTTCACCCTGACAGCAGTGACGAACTCAGTGCAATCATTGATCGCAACCCTTCGATAGTTGCTTACACGGCAGGACACACACATCGCCATCGCGTTCGTAGATTGCCAAGCGGAGTACCGACAATCGAAATCGGATGCGTGAAAGATTTTCCGGGGACATGGGCTGAATACCGTGTATACGAGGGTGGCATCATGCAAATCGTGCATCGTATATCAAGCCCTGAAGCGCTGAACTGGAGCGAGCGTTGTCGTCACCTCTACACAGACTTTGGGATTGATTACCAAACCTATGCACTCGGAACACTCTCGGAGCGTTGCTTCAATATCGATCTTCGCTCATGACCACTGCTGGAGCACTTCACGGATTACGTGTGATTGATATATCAACTGTGTTGGCAGGGCCAAACTGCGCTCGTTACTTGGCCGACTTTGGCGCCGATGTCATCAAAGTAGAACGACCAGAGATTGGCGACAGTCTGCGTGGCATGGGATGGAGAGATCCACGCGACGGTGAAAGCATTTGGTGGAGACTTGTTAATCGAAACAAGCGCAACATCGCACTCGACTTTACGAATCCGCAAGACCTTGATGTGTTGTGGCGCCTCATTGACGATGCTCATGTATTGGTCGAAAACTTTCGACCAGGAGTTCTCGAACGACTGGGTTTAGGACCCAAAGAACTTCACGCTCGAAATCCAAAACTTGTCATCACCCGCATTACGGGATTTGGACAAGACGGGCCATATTCTTCTCGCCCTGGCTTTGCATCAATTGCAGAATCTATGGCAGGACTTGCCCACATCAGTGGTGAACCGAACGGCGCACCAACGTTGCCCGCATTCGCGCTCACCGACGAAGTGACTGGACTCGTCGCTGCTTTTGCCACGATGACCGCTCTGCATAGCGGAGTCGGTCAAGTGATTGATGTGTCATTGCTTGAAAGTATTTTCCAAATTATGGGTCCACTTATCAGCGTGTATAAGTTGCGCGGTGAGCAGCAAGAACGCATGGGATCATCGCTTCCTTACACCGTGCCACGCGGAGTCTTCCAGTGCTCCGACAAT
The DNA here is from genome assembly GCA_947488685.1 of Acidimicrobiaceae bacterium. GTDB lineage: Bacteria > Actinomycetota > Acidimicrobiia > Acidimicrobiales > Ilumatobacteraceae > UBA2093. The sequence continues at coordinate 4,050 of CANLAH010000039.1, forward strand.
CTATGGGTTGGCATCTCAACATCAAGTGAGACTGTTGCAAAGCGCGTCATGATTCTGCTGGGGCTTGGTGATGACGACCGCTTCAGTTCGTTTGTGGGGAGAACACAAAATCGTGTAGTCCTCGAGAACGCCATGACCGCATGGTGCCAAGCCCGCACTCAGAAAGAAGTCCTACAAGAAATGAACGCTGCTCAGGCTGCAGTTGGGCCGGTGCTCTCGATGGCAGACATCGCACAAGATCCGCACTACTCTGCAAGAGACGCGATTATTTCAGTTGACGGCACCCCGATGCAGGGACTCGTCGCACGGCTGTCAGCAACACCAGGGGAAGTGAAGTGGCACGGTAAAGCACTTGACGCTGATGGCGCAGAAATTCGCAGAAACGGTTGGGGCAAAGATGTCAGTAGGGACAACGAGTGAGCCACGGTTTTCACGCGGAGCAAAAGTTCTCGCACTCACATCAATCGGAACATTTTTAGTTTCACTTGATTCAAGTATCGTCACAATTGCCTTTCGAGACATCGTTGGTGACTTTGGCGAATCTAATCGACACTTACTCACTTGGATTTTTTCTGGATACAACATCGCCTATGCAGCGGCGCTCCTCACGGCTGGCCGCTTCGCTGATGTCTTTGGACGAAAGAAATCTTTTATTCGTGGACTAGCACTTTTCAGCATCGGCTCAATACTTTGCGGACTTGCACCAACTGCTGCTCTCCTTGTACTCGCGCGAGTCATACAAGCCATTGGGGGCGCAATTCTCACCCCCGCTTCGCTTGCGCTCGTCTTACCTGAATTTCCTGTTGAAAAACGCGCAGCAGCACTTGGTATCTGGGGTGCCGTCGGCGGACTAGCAGCAGCAACCGGACCAATCATTGGCGGAGCACTCGTTGATAGTTTCGGATGGCGTTCACTATTTTTTATCAACCTTCCATTCTGTGCTCTCGCAATCTTTGTTGGACGCCGCATGCTCACAGAAAGCACAGACACAACATCTCATCATCAACTCGATGTCTATGGTGCATCACTGGCAATTCCTGGCGTTGCATTAATCGTCTACGCCATTGTTCAAAGTGATAAATGGGGATGGTTCTCTTCTGGCGTCATCGGCACTTTTGTACTTGCTCTGGCATTACTCGTCGTCTTTGTTCGTCATTGTGATACTGCAAAAAATCCCCTTCTTGACCTTCAACTCTTCAAGCTCCCCTTCGTCGTGGCCGCAAATATCGCCGGCGTCTTTTTCGCTATCGGTTTTTTTGCAATGTTTTTTGCGAACACTCAATGGTTGCAAAATGTCTGGGGATACAGCACGAGTGGTTCAGGGTTAGCGTTCGCACCTGGTCCGTTAACCGCAGCAATCTTTGCTGCTCCTGCCGGCAAGTGGGCCCAAAAACATGGTCAAGCAAAAATTTCTGCAATCGGCGCACTTCTGCTGGGGGGTGGCATTCTTATTTTGAATCTCACCGTGACCCAGACACCCCACTATTGGACGCATTACTTTCCGATGATGGTGGTGACAGGTGCAGGAGTCGGCTTTTCAATTTCTACGTTGTCCAGCGCGGCGAGTGCATACCTTCCACCCACACGCTTTGCAATGGGCTCAGCCTTGTCAACAACAAGCCGTCAGATTGGTGCTGCTATCGGCTTGGCCCTCGTCACTGCACTATTAGCACCAACTTTGCGCGGTATCGGTGGTGCTCGAAGTCTCGCAATGAGCACAGGAACTGCCTTCGATATTCATACAGTTGATGTCAGTGGCTTCCATCATGCGTGGTGGCTAGTCACCGCCGCAATGTTTGTTAATGGGACATCAATGTTGCTTCTGTTTAAACGGCCGACCGCCCAACAAATGGCTCTTTCGGATCAGACAACGATTCCCTAACGCGCTATTCCCACTGAACAACTCACGCCAGTTCCGCCCATTCCACAATATCCGTTCGGATTTTTTCCTAAATACTGTTGGTGATACGGCTCCGCATAAAAGAAATCTTTGAGTTCTGCAATCTCTGTAGAAATTTCTCCATAGCCAGCAGACTTAAGTGCCACCTGAAACTGTTCTTGCGATGTCTGCGCAATCGCTTGTTGTTGATTATTCATCCAATAGATAGCGCTTCGATACTGCGTGCCTTGATCGTTTCCTTGTCGCATCCCTTGCGTTGGATTATGGTTTTCCCAAAAAACTTTCAGCATCTGCTCAAAAGATGTTTCGGCCGTATGAAATGCCACAAGAACAACTTCGGTATGTCCTGTCATCGTGCTACACACTTCTTCATACGAAGGGTTTGGCGTAAACCCACCGGAGTATCCAACGGCAGTTGAATACACACCAGGTGCTTGCCAAAACTTGCGTTCGGCTCCCCAAAAACATCCCATTCCAAATACAGCGGTCTCGACTCCGTCTGGCCACGGACCAACTAATGGATGAGCATTAATAAAGTGAGCGTTCGGAATGACCACCTGGCTAGTTGGTCTCCCTGGTAAAGCCTTTTCAGGAGACACCAATTCATTGCTGTGTTGACGAAACATCATGTCGTCAGGCTAGAGCAACTCGCCGACCAATCAGTTGTTGTGTCTCAAGTAATGCATCATGTCCCGGCATCATGCGCAGACCCGCAGCGACAGCACGTTGCGCGCCCTCAGACTGATCCGTCTCAACACAAAATTGCGCCACTTCAGTGCATGCCGTCAAGACCAGCATCACCAATCGGGTGGTAGTGCCATCCAGATCAGGCCAACGGTAATTGGTGGCCGCAAATGGTAAATCACGCACGCCATCAAGGCACTGCAGCACATGGCCAAGGTTCTTGTGGGGTTCGTCGCGAAATGCGATGAGTCTTTGCTGCAAGATCTCCGCATCAGATGTCACTGAAATGGAAAGGGGTAATTCATCAGAGAAGGTAGGGCGCAACCAATCATGTGGATGAGTTCCTGGATTTAACTCCCCGAGCGCTCGTCGAACATCAGACACAATCGTTGAAAAAGTTGAATCGCTCACGCTTTGTTCCCACATTGCAGTGCGAGCTGCAGACCGACGTGATCGCTGCCGATTAAGAACCAACCACGTTGCAAGTTCGAGTGCGCGAGTTTTACGAAACTCCGCACGAATACCGAGATGATTTTCGACTAACGGATACCCAAACAATCGAACGACAATTCCCATGCGAGTATCAACATCATGAAGTTCATCATTAAGGACCAATGGCTCCACTCGATCTACTGCTGCATACAAGATCTTCAGAGAATCATCGTGATCAATTGCCGACTTCAGTAACGCATCGTCTTCAGTATTGATGTTGGAAACGGAATAATTGTTCCCATTTTCTGCGACAGTTTGCAATAGACCGTCCAGAATATTTAGCGCTTGTTCGTCCAGGACCACTGGTGCTTTGCCGATAGGGAGTTCGAGACATTGGACTTGTCGTCGTTGTAACAGATCTTTCAGAATAAGTGTCGCTAGCAATGGTGACATCACTGCTTCAGCCGGAATTGTCGTGGCTACGACCCGCGCACGATCGTCTGACTCTTGATGAAGTGCAGTGAGCGCTAACACGCCAGCCACCGCAACCATAAAGCGCGGCCGAGGAGCATCGATCACCCCGTGTGCGACTCCATATACACCTGATAGGACATAGCGAAATACTTGAAAGACAATAATGGTCCAAAGAAAAAAACAGACATACATAAAAAGATTGGTCAGCAATCCTGCAGACAGTGCACCAAGCGCAATCGCATCTTTGAACTGCATCAACACGACTCTGGGCGATTGGGCATGCTGCATCGCTAGAACCGGAAGACACAGCAATACCGTCCACGACACAAGCGCCAGAACTTTTTTCACGTGCCCACCATCGGCAGTGCACGGCGCGTGATGCTGACTGTTCGTTTTGTAACCCCGAAGAGCGACAGTAACTTCATCTCGACAACTCCGCGCACCTTAACCACAATCCCCTCATGCGTCGCGACCACATTTCCACTCACCCCGGAGAGACGCAAAACCGATTCAGCACGTGCTCGAGCGGTCGGTATATCAAGTTGCGGATTTCCGGTTCGAATATTGACGAGCATCTGTGACCCAGCACGAGCTGCATTTGCCGCAACATCAGATATTTCGACGTACTTAGAAATCACCCGACCACCATCAAATGTGAGGCCAGCAAGCGCTATGAACATCGTGACGAGACAAGCCACAAACGCAGAGAGCGAACCACGGTCGCCAGACGAATGAGAATTATCTTGCCGCATACACATCTACAAACTCTGTGGACTCCGCAGTCACGGTCGTGTCCTTTGCGCCAAGCAATGTCAGTCCGTCTCTGTTAATCGCACATTTCACTGTCACCGTAACGACAGAGAAGGAATCCTGTGTCGTACTTTTGAATACAACAGCCGGGGAAATGCATTCTGTGTTCGTTGCATTCAGATCCTGCAGAGCTGCCGCCTTTGCTTCGCTTGCCATGTGCGCCCTTGACACCATAGATGCTGCTCTCGCACCCACATCAGCAGCATGTTGGACACGAAGTTGTGCTCCGCTTGAACGCCCTAAGAAAATAACAAGGAAGCCCAGTAAAAGCATGACTGGAGTAAGCAAAACAAGTTCAACGGTCACTGAACCCTTTTGTTTAGTAGTTCTCATCTGTCATCTTCGTTTCGAAAATTCTCAAGCGGAACAGTTGCAGTACGAGACACTCGTTGTGGCAAGAAGGGCACAATTGACGGAACTGAAAGTGTCACCGTTACGGCGATAGCTGTTTTGTTCTCAGATAACTGTGGTGCGCCTTCAAGAGTCGCGTTCAGATCTTGTACGACCCTCTCAACTTCATTTGCGACAACAATAAAATCACGCGGATTGACAGCGCGCGCCCCAACGCGCGCGCCAGCGTCGGCGGCAACGCTTGCTACATGCCCCAGATGCGACAGCACAGCAAAATGAACACCACACAATAAGCACATCAAGACGACGGGCAAGGCCAGCACCATTTGAGTGCTGGTCTCGCCTCGCTCGTGATGCGATGATGTGCGCCTTGAACTCATCAGGTCAGTTTCAGGGTATTCGCCTTGTCGCGCACGCGCGTGGTGATTGTGGCTCCCACTGTGATGGCCAGTGCGATGAGCGCTGCCGCCATCACAACAGTGGTTGCGCTTACTTCTCCACGCTGTTTGTCTTGTTCGGCTGAAGCCGTGAATCGGACCCAGTAATAGATCCAGGTTTGTTTGAGTGTTGACATTACATATTTCCTTTCATTAGTTGCGATCACATGCGCTACAACACCCCGATGGTGCTAGCGAAAGCTGGGTATCCAACAAGCAAAATAAAGCCGATAAACAACATCACCATCGGTACTCCCATTTTTTCTGTGCTCTGTTGAGCAGAGTATTCAATAGTGGCTAACTGACGCGCCCGAAGTGCTGACGCTTTTGATACGAGTGATGTACGGACTCGAGATCCATGTTCTCCGGCCAACTGCACACTTTGTGCCACTTCGATAAGTGAAGCCACTCCAAGATCATCTCCGAGTTCCCTAAATTGATTCCAAAAAGATTCTCGCGAACTACGCGCACGCGTCAGTGCTGTGCGAAATAATTCAAAGCACCATCCATCACCTGCATCAGCCGCGGCCAGAAGAGCCGTCTCCATTCCGGCGCCGCCAGCCAACAAAACATTGACAAGGTCGAGATAACCAGCAAGCGCTGACTCCATATCGAGTCGACGCAGTTGCGCAGACTTTTGCAATCGTCGAGAGGGAGATGTTCCGCATGCCACGGCAGACCCGATAACACCAGCAATCATCATTATGGGCGTAGGCGTAAACCCAGCACGACTTAACGCAAGGACGAACATGATGCTTCCTGCACAAGCAGCAACTGCTCGCGTGAGTGACTGAAACACGACGTGCTCGTGAGTAACTCCAACAATTGCCAAATCTGCTTGAGCGAACGAGACGAGTTTCACGGCAGGGCCGTTTCTCGACGAGCAATAAAACGCGCGGCTTGCGACATGTCTCCGAGGCGCTGCAACATGACTAACGCGCAACTAAAGACTGCTCCAATCGCCGCCAACACGACGATCCCTTGTCCTGTTGCAAACGGAGCCAGATACGGTCTGTCAAGAATCACGAGTCCGCTCACAAAGATGACGACGACCCAGACCACGATGCGCACGGCACTTCGAATGCGCGCGCGTCCAACCCAAACCCGTAACTGCACTCTGCTCTCTTCTCGAGAGCATTCGCTGAGATGTGTGAGTAATGGTCCAAGTTCACGAGCCTGATATCGAGTTGCGGTAATCAATGCCGACACCACGAAGTCACATGATGGATGATTGACATCTTCAGCAAAACGCCTCAGAGCATCTTCAAGGCCGCCATAACGAAGTCCCGCTGCCAAACGTCGCACTGCATCGGCAATCGGAACTGGCGCAAGCTCACTTGTTGCAGTAATGGCCTGTTCTAGTCCATGAGCAGCCGCAATTGTGTCGCGCAATTGTTCTGTCCAGGAAGCAATTGCCTCGACAAGTTCTTGTTGATCCACTAGCGACGACTTTTTCTTTATCGATATCCGAGCGACAGTTGGCCACTTCACTATCGTTCCCATCAAGCCGGCACGTACTAGTAAAAGACCTATGCCGGCTAACGCCCCTAATAAAGCAGCGATTACGACGACCATGTGTCCCTCTCTGGGTCTACAAAACCGTGCTCCCGCAAAAGAGCAATCGTTGGTGCACGCAATGCCGCAAATGCTGTTGATGTATGCGCGCTATTGAACACCTCATTAGAAATAATTGTTGGCCCGTCAGCATCGACAACTTCTCGAATACTTGAGATGCATCGAGATCCGTCGGTTACCTCAATGTGTACGACGAAATGCACCGAACTCGCGAGCAGCAGATTCACGGTTTCAGCAGGAATCCCCATCGAGGCCATTGACACATACGCAACAAGTTTTGGAAAAACTGATCGGGCGCTGTCGGCATGCATCGTGCACATCGAACCGTTGTTTCCCTGGCTCATCGCCATCAACATCGGAAACGCCTCTGCCCCGCGTACCTCCCCCACCATTACACGGTCCGGGTCCATACGTAATGCCATCTTGGTGAGATCAGCCATCGTGATTTCTCCGCGACCTTCAATGTTTGGTGGTCTTGCTTGGAGGGCGTCGTAATCAGGATGCAGATGCTCAAACCGATCAAGACCGAGTTCATATGCATCTTCTATGGTCACGAGTCGTTCATTTCGTGGAATCTCATTAATCAATGCGCGCAATAGAGTTGTCTTGCCAGATCCTGTTCCGCCTGCGATCACAATATTGCGACGAGCACGCACTGCCGCTGCCAAAAAAGAACGCACATCAGTTGTCATCATGTCTCGAGAGCACAACTCTTTGAGTGAAGAAAATTCAAAGCGATGGCGTCTAATTATTAATGTGGGTCGCATCGAAATTTCCATTGCGGCAAACAGACGCGAGCCGTCGGGCAGTTGCAAATTGAGTTCTGGATTAGCAGGATCAAACCGTCGCTCTGTCTTGCCTAACCGAGTAGCTGCATGCCGAATCAGATCGACTAGTTCTTCATCACTATCGACAACTGGGTCGCACTCGCGTCGCGTACCATCGCGCATTTTTACCCAAACTCGCGCACATCCACGCACATGTATGTCGCTGATTTCGTCATCGTCAAGCAAAGTCTCAAGCCGCCCAAGCCCCAATACCCGAGCAATGGCTTCATCGATTATTCCGTGTTCTTCGGATTCTGTGAAGACAGTTGATGCCTCTGCATCATCAGAAATGCTTCGCCTTTTTGCGATTTCTGAAGCCGCAGTCATGCGCGCAAGATGACGCTCATCTGTTTGGGTTGGGGCAGGCCTGAGTGAAGAATCCCGTTCTAGCCGATCATCTGCTAACGCGGTCCCGATTGTCTTAGTAAGTTCAGACAGCAAACGAGTTCGCACTACCGGTACTTCTGTACGAGAAAACATCATGTTGGAACCGCCACGATTGATACACGCACAGGCCCAGACGCTGCAATTTTTTCGGCGAGCGCAATACTGCCTCGCAATGTCACCACGGTGTTCTGTTGCACATCATTCGCAGGAGACACATCGTGTACCACAACCACTTCTGGGAGTATTTTGACCGAACCACCAGAGCCATCAGCTGCCGGGGTCACAACAATGCGCACTGCATTACCCACCGCCATATTTGGCGGAAACGACCCTTCACTGAGTGATACCGCTGTTAATGCTTCGTCTGACTTGAGAGACATATCTACACGCGACACTGCCGATTGCGGGAGTGGTCCTGATTGTGTCACTGTCTGAGACAACACTTGGCCCACAACTTCTTGAGCCTGCTCAACTGAAAAATATAGTTGTGCTACTCCAGAGGGCACACTTGTGGCAACTAACTCACTGGCATCGATAACATGCCCAACTTGCATAGGAACCTTCGTGGCCACTACCGCAACCGTTTCTTTGCCGTTGAGCGCAAACACAACAAACAGCGCGACCGCGGTCGCCACCACCACCATTCCAATAACAATCTCGGAGATCTCGAATCGACCCCGTTGAAACCGTGCTAACGATCGCTTTGCCATTTTTCCCCCATTGCCACCAATCAGTCCCCCTGATGTGTGGGGAGAGAACATACAAATGGCAGACGAGAATTACCAGTCACCCCAACGGACTAGGCTCGTGAAAACAGAGGCTTCTTGGCCCGCACAGTTCCCAGGAGGATAAATATGTCAAGTCACCGTATTCGACGCACGGTCGCAAGCATTCTTGGTGGTTTAGGGATTGCGCTTTTCCTCCTTGGAGTAGTCGCTACGGTTCTGATCGGATTCGTATCTTCAAGCGAAAACGTTGAATCTACGGTCACATCAGCGCTATCTCAATCCGATATTCGCTTAGTCATTGCTGACGAACTGATTAAAAAACTTGAAGAGGCTGGCGGTGGAGAAGGAACAGACGGTGGACAGGCAGACGAACGACTTATTCTTCAGACTCCACGTGATGTCGTTGTGCAAGCCGTCGCTGACACACTGAAACAAGAGACCCTTCAAAAGTTTGCAGGTAGCGTTGCCGCAAAAGTCTATGCAATTTATGTTGATGACGCAGTGTCAACTCCAATTGATGTGATGCCGTTAGCAAATGCAGCGATGGATACCATCAAAATCGCTGATCCATCAGTTTCTGCAGACGAAATGCTTACTATCGACCCTCTCTCGATTGAAAAGAAATCTGACGATATAAATATCGGCGACTTACGTGATACTGCCAAGACTTTTGTTTGGCTATTCCTCATCTTGGGTCTTGCACTCCAGGGAGCAGCGTGGCTTCTTGGAATCGCGACACCTTGGCAAAAAATACGACGACTTGGAATTCGTCTTTTCATTGGATCAGTTGCGCTCGGTGTGGTTGTGCTGGTCGCCCGCAATCGAATTCCGCAGTCATCTGATGATAATCGCGACGCACTGAAAGCAGTAACTCAATTCATCACTAGTCCGATTATGACGAGAGTGGTTTTGCTCACAGTGTTAGGTCTAGTGCTCATAGCGGCCGGCATGATCGGTCGTCGAAAAGCCAAAACAGACTGATACTGTTGCAATTATGAATAAGTATCTGACCGGCAACTACGCGCCAGTTATTGACGAAATCACTGCCACAGACCTGCAGATCATTGGCACATTGCCTCCTGAACTCAATGGTCGATACTTGCGTAATGGACCAAACCCGATTGGTGATGTTGATCCGCAAAAACATCATTGGTTTATTGGTGATGGAATGGTGCACGGAGTCTGCTTGCGTGATGGTGAAGCAAAGTGGTACCGAAATCGATACGTGGGTTCACAAAATGTCAGTGAAAAACTGAAGCGTCCAAATATTTCTGGACCTAACTGGAACAACAATCCGAGTGGGCCAAATACCAATGTTGGCGGATTCGCGGGCACTACCTGGGCAATGGTGGAGGCTGGCGGAGTTCCTGTCGAACTCTCGTACGAACTTGAATCGATAGCCCGAAATGACTTCTACGGAACACTTCCTGGCGCGTTTACAGCGCACCCAAAAATAGATCCGTCTACGGGTGATATGCACGCAGTTGTCTATGCGTGGGCCGAGTGGATGGACCATGTGCAATATGTTCATGTTGGTTCTGACGGTCGAGTCAAGCGCACGGT
>CANLAH010000040.1 GCA_947488685.1 Acidimicrobiaceae bacterium
CGCCGTTACCCACATTTGTCGTGAGCTTTATAAAGTATCCGGATGTCAAAAGCAAAGGTGCAGTTTCGCCTGCAACTCGAGCAAGCCCGAGCACGGATGCAGAAATCAGCCCACTGCGCACAGACGGAAGAACCACCTTAAATGTGGTCTGGGCTTGCGAAGCGCCAAGCGCATAACTTGCAGCACGTAGATGATCTGGAACTAATTTCAGAACTTCTTCAGCCGTTCTGGTAACTGTCGGCAGCATTAAAATTGCAAGCGCACATGACCCAGCGATTCCGCTGAATGAATGAAACACCAGAATCACAAGAGTTGAGTAAATAAACAATCCTGCCACGATTGACGGCACTCCTGACATGGCCTGCGTCAAGAATCTTACGATGCCAGCGAATCGACCCTTGATTTCGACAATGTAGATTGCCGCAATAATTCCGAGTGGTATACAAATGAGTGCAGCAATGGTCAACATCAGGAGTGTTCCGACAATGGCGTGTGATAGTCCGCCAAGGTTGAGTGCTTCACCTGAAGACGTGACCAACATGTCGGTAGTTAAATACCCCCTGTGAAAAGCAGGGGCGCCCCTCTTGATGACAGAATAAAAAATTGATGCCCACGGTATGAGAACTGTCATGAACGCAGTGCAGATGAGAACTGTTGCAAAAAGATCAATCGCAACAACGCGATCACGAAAAAAACTTCCGAGAAAGCCCAACACAGCCAAACTGAATACAAACCCGACATACCACCCCAACGGTCCGGCTAGTCCAGTCACTGCAACGATTCCGGTACTACTGAGACCCGCAATAACCACGAAACCCAGTTTTGCGAGAGTTGAGCGATGCGTTCTGCGCCATGGGCGACCAGGCTTTACCAACTTGTCGGGGACAAAAGTAGTTGTCATGACTCTGTCCCCCTAGTGCGACCAACGATTGCAGTTGCTGCGAAATTGACCAGGAGAGTCACAAGAAACAGCACTAGTCCAGAAGCCATTAACGCTTTGAGTTCATACTCTCCGGCTTCTCCGAATTTATTCGCGATGAGTGACGCAACATTGCCTCCAACCGAGGCAAGAATCTCAAAATTTATTCTGAAAACAAGGTTGAGAACCAAATACACTGCCACGGTTTCTCCCAACGCGCGCCCAAGTCCGAGCATTGCACCACCAATCAGTCCACTGCGACCAAACGGCAACACGATGTGGCGGATGCCAGACCAACGTGACCCGCCCAACGCATAGACGGCATCAATTTGATCTCGGGGTGCTTGTGAATACACAGCGCGCGCAACCGATGTTGTAATCGGCACAATCATGAGAGCCAAAACCATTCCTGCGATAAAAGGTGACCGCTCAAAAATTGGGGCTGGCACAGAAAAAAGCGGGAACCATCCCAAATATTCGTTAATAGCGCGGCCCCATGATGTTCCGTATTTCATAAAAACTGCGTAGCCCCAGATCCCATAGATGACTGATGGAATTGCTGCTACAAGATCGAGTACGGACGTAAGAAATATCCGCAGCCATGACGGGCAATAAAATTCAAGAAATAGCGCGGTTCCCATGGCGAACGGCGTAGCGATTAGAAGTGCGATCACTGCTGTGACGACAGAGCCAACCAGCATTGCGCCAATACCAAACGATGCTGTTGCCTTATCGATTCCGTCGCCCGGATCCCATACGACATTGGTAATAAACCCGAAACCGAAATCACGAAAAATTTCTAAACCTCGAAATAATAAAAACGCGCCGATAAGCGCGAGAACAATCAACGACATCATTGCTCCGCCAGTGATGACCCCCCGGAAAACCTTGTCTGAAGGTCCGTACTCCGTGGCGATTACTCGGCCGACCGGGTTGTCGGGAGAGGCGTCGGGAGAGGCGTCAGAGGCAAGCTGTGTCGGCACGGGATATATCGTCGCAGGGGCAGGTGTCTGCTATCCCGACAGCAAGTAAACACAAGGTGAATAGGCGACGTTTTAAGAGCCAAATAGACACCTGCCAGGCATTATCTCAGCAGGGCAACCTCAGTTTGACTACATATTCAATCTATTAAAGCCAACTTGCCTATTGTTGTCGGCGTTTCTATGCCATAGCCTAAACCCACTTACCCAGTGGCAACTTTTAGGTTGCTACGACAAACGAATAAAGGGGAATACACATGAAGAAATCCACAGTGCGACGCGTCGCTGCACTAGCCATCGGACTTGCTCTCGTAGCAAGCGCCTGCGGCAGTGACGACGCATCAACTGATACAACTGTTGCAGGTAGCGATACAACTGCTGCTGCATCAACATCAAACGGTGAACTGGAAGGCATGAAGGGCACAACGCCACTCGTCGCTCTTTCAGATGAGTTCAAGGCACGCCTGAAGGAGATGGATCCAGCACTCGATGACTATTCGTACGCTGCTGAAACATACGACTCCATTACGGTGATCGCTCTTGCAGTGACACAAGCAAAATCAGACGGTATTGAATACGCAAAAGAAATCAATGGCATCACCCGTGATGGTGAGAAGTGCACAGAGTTCAAAGCATGTGCTGATCTCATTGCTGCAGGAACCGACATTGACTATGACGGTGTTTCTGGGCCACTTGAATTCTCTGGTAACGGAGAACCACTCAAGGCTTCCTACGGAGTTCTTGTTTTCGGAGCAGACAACCGTCTTGCTGATGACAAGGCCACCTACATCGAAGCAGCTGCACCAGCAGATGCCGACGTACCTCAGGTAGATGTTGAGGGAACTCGTGCCGGTGATGGCGTTTTGACCATCGGTTCGATCTTGCCTCAAACTGGATCACTTGCTTTCCTCGGACCACCAGAATTCGCTGGTTTCGACCTCGCCATCAAAGACATCAATGATGCCGGTGGTGTGTTGGGCCAGCCAGTTGTTGGAATCAAGGGTGACTCTGGTGACGCAACCACTGACACTGCTTCAAAGACCGTTGACGCTCAGCTTTCTCAGAACGTCGACGCAATCATTGGTGCAGCATCATCTGGTGTCAGCTTGACTGTGATCGACAAGATCACTGCTGCTGGCGTCGTTCAGTTCTCGCCAGCGAACACCTCGAAGAAGCTCTCCTCATACGCCGACAAGGGTCTCTACTTCCGTAGTGCACCTTCGGACATTGTGCAGGGTGCTGTTTTGGCCAAAGTCATCACCGATGATGGTGCAGCGAACGTAGCAATCATTGCTCGTAACGATGCATACGGAACCGGCTTGGCTGAAGACCTTCAGAAAAACCTCGAGGCAAATGGTGCCAAAGTTGTGATCACAAAGATCTACGACGAAAAAGCAACCACATTTGACGCAGAAGTGGATGCCATCAAGGCAGCCGCACCTGATGCAGTCGCAATCATCGGCTTTGAAGAGTCTTCCAAAATCCTCGCCACCATGGTGGAAAAGGGTGTTGGACCAAAGACCATCAAGGTATACGGATGTGACGGCAACATGGGCAATGGCCTAGGCAAGTCCTTCGACGCTGGCGAATAACCAGTCGTTCTAAGAACTAAAAAAGGCCCCGGGTGCGCAAGCACTCGGGGCCTTTTTATATTCTCGAATTACCCGCCCGTCGCGCGAGCCAGTGTTCCTAGATACAACTGAATAACTTTGGGGTCTGCAAGAAGTTCACGACCTGTGCCCGTGTATGCGTTTGATCCCTGGTCAAGAACGTATCCCCGACCAACAACCTGCAGGCATCGTCTGGCATTTTGCTCGACCATCAAAATGGCAACTCCAGATTCATTAATTGCGCGACACTGGATAAAAACTTGATCCTGCAACACGGGTGATAAGCCGGCGGACGGTTCGTCAAGCAGCAACACTGACGGCTTCAGCATCAGTGCACGCCCCATCGCAACCATTTGACGTTCACCACCAGACAACGATCCGGCACGTTGGTCAAGGCGCTCACCAAGTCTCGAGAACAACGACACGACATAGTCAAGTCGCTCATCTAACAACGATGGCTTAATGAAGCAACCCATCTCTAGATTTTCTCTCACTGATAATGTCGGAAAAACATTTCGTGTTTGCGGAACATAGCCAACACCACGGGCCACGAGTTCGTATGGCTTCTTTCCGGTGATTTCTTCACCGTTCAGCCGTACTGAGCCACTGCGAATATTGACGAGACCAAGAACTGCTTTGAGTAGCGTTGATTTACCTGCACCGTTTGGCCCTATGATTCCGACAAATTCACCAGCAGCCACGGTGAGATTGCAACTATTTAAGATATTTACTTCAGGGACATATCCTGCAGTGATCTGAGAGACATCAATAACGTTTGTCATGTGTGATCTCCGAGGTCGACATCATGATGCGACCCTAAGTATGCATCAACTACTTTTGAATTTGATCCGACGTCTTCGAAGGTTCCTTCGGCTATGACTTCTCCTTGCGCCATCACAATGATCCAGTCGCTGATTTCTCGCACCATGTCCATATCGTGCTCTACAAACAAAACTGTTCGTCCCTCGTCTCGCAGAACTTTTATATGTTGCAACAGACTCTGCTTGAGCGCTGGATTAACACCAGCCATTGGTTCGTCCAGCATCACCATTTCTGGCTCGACCATGAGCGCTCGTGCCATCTCTAATAGTTTGCGTTGTCCTCCAGAAAGTGATCCAGCAAGTTCATCGCGCATATGTGCAAGATTGAATCTTTCTAAAAGATCTTCGGCCTTCTGAGTGATGTCTTGTTCTTGAGATGCCCAGATCGGCCGAATGATTCCGCGCCAGACGCTTTCACCACGTTGATCCCGCGCACCAAGTCGCATATTGTCAATGATCGTCATTCGAGATAACGCCTTTGTGAGCTGAAAGGTTCGCACCATTCCGCGCCTAGCAACCTTGTGCGCTGCAACTCCACCAAGTGAGAGTCCGTTAAATTTCCATTCACCCGTATCTGGTTCATCAAATCCGGTCAACAAATTAAAGAGGGTCGTCTTACCTGCCCCGTTGGGTCCGATGAGCGCCGTAATGCGATGTCTTGGGATTTCAAGATGAGCAACATTGACCGCAGTCAGTCCACCAAATGACCGAGTGACATTATCGACGACCAAAATTGCATCAGGTTTTTGAGATCCGGGAACCGACTCAAATGGAACGGCGCTTGTATCAGTGGACATCAAAGGCCTGCTCTCGCTTATCGCCAAATATTCCCTGCGGTCGAAACACTACGAGCGCCGCTAATGCAAATCCGGCCACCATAAAGCGCAACTGGGCATAATTGTTTTGATCAATCAACCAAGTAGGAAGTAGCGGAGTTGGATCGGACGGAGTTGTTTTGGTGGCTTGCTGTAGTGAGATATCGACAAATTGAATCACAAATAAGAAGATCATTGTGCCAATAACAGGACCCTTCACTCTGGCAACACCGCCCAAAATAATAATCGTGTACGAAAAGAAAGTGAATGTTGTGGCAAAGTCCCCTGGTTGCGACGACTGCTTGTCGAGCACAAGCCATACACCACCGATGGCGCCAATTGCGCCACCGATCATGAGGCTCTGCAACTTATAAGCAAAGACATTCTTTCCTAGACTGCGCGCTGCGTCTTCGTCCTCTCGAATACTGCGCAACACCCTGCCCCATGGGCTGCGCATCAACAAATACACAAGTGTCGCAACCACCATTAGCAAAACCCATCCACTCACCAAAAGCCACAAGCGATAGCCGTCAATCTTTTGCTTCCATAACCAGATTCCTTGCTGCGGAAATGGATTGAGCTTCTCCATGAAACTCGTGAAACCTTGGAGACCATCGTTTCCGCCAGTTAGCCAAGTAAAGCGCACCGAGTTCAGCGATAAGCGAATAATTTCTGCCACTGCAATTGTCACGATTGCCAAATAATCAGCACGCAGTCGCAATGTTGTGAAACCAAGCAGCAAGGCAAGCGCGACAGCGGACACAATGACGAGCAATACGGCACACGGCCACGGCCAATTAAATCTGCTAATCGGAATACTCAAACTGTATGCACCAATAGCGGCGAACCCAGCTTGTCCAAAATTCAGGAGTCCGGTGTATCCAAAATGCACGTTAAGCCCAGTGGCAACCAACATGTAAGCAATTGCATTAGCGCTGATGGCCGTGTAGACGGAGTTCGAAAGAATAAGCCCCCAATTCATCCGACACGCTCCTTTTGTCCTAGCAAGCCCTCAGGTCTCACTAATAAAATAACAACGAGTGCGATCAATGCTCCGAGTGTTTTGAGTTCTACAACATTTGGAAACACCCATGTCCAGAGTTCGGTAAACATGCCAATGACGAATGAGCCAGCAAGAGCCCCGAACGGATTGCCAAGACCACCGACCGTAAATGCCGCAAACAACAACAACAGGATCACGTTGCCCATGTCCCACTGCACGCCAGTTGCTGCGCCGAGCATCACGCCGCCAATGCCGGCTAATCCACCGCCCAAAGCCCAGACCAACAAAATGATGCGATCTGTGTTTATTCCGGTGGCAGATGCCAAATCTGAGTTGTCCGAGACAGCGCGAATTGCTTTTCCAAAACGTGTACGCAATAAAAAGATCGAAAATCCGACTACGACGATGGCAGAAATAATCATGATTCCGAGATCTCGCGGAGTAATCCCGACAGGTCCAAAATCTATTTCTGGATCACCAACATATTGCACAAAGCGTCGATTACGACCGCCAAAGAAAAACAGATACACATACCGTGTACCTATCGCCATTCCGATCGACACGATCATCATCGATGTCAGGCTCGTACTACGGCGACGCAATGGTCGCCACACGCGCAGTTCGAATGCGCTACCCATTAGAGCAGAAGCCGCGATTCCAAATGGTGCGGCAAGCAAAAGTGGCCAGCGAGGGCCATTTTGATTGAACCAAAACGTCACCATTGCAGCCATCGTGATAATTTCACTATGTGCAAAGTTGGTGAGACCAGTCGTTCCGTAGATGAGTGCTAATCCAATCGAACAAATTGCAAGAATTAAACTCAGTTTGATGCCGTTCACTAGTGTTTGCGGTAATAAGCCCCAGCGTCCTCTGGTTGCGCGAGTATCACTTCCGACAAAAAACGACAGTGATTTTCCGGTACCCACAGAGACCCCAACGCTGAAGTCGATGCTGGCAGTTGTTTTGGTATCACTACTCACCGCCACACCCTTTGGCAGCGATGTGACATCAAAAGAAACGTCGTACTTGCCTGTCTGAGGAACATTCAATACGGCAAGCCCTTTGGCATCTGTGACTCCATCCGCTGAGCCAGCGGCGCCTTGCACACGAATCTTGACGCCAGCGACGGGGTTTTTTGCTTGCCCATTGTCACCACTGGCACGTTCGACCACTGACACCGTAATGGTTCCGTCTTCTTGGGCAGCCTGAGCAGATGGCGTCCACAGCGCAAACGAAACAGCCAAGAAGAGACCTAAGACGCCAGCCCCCTTGCGTAATGGACTCTTCGCAATATCAATCCTCAAGTTCGTAATGCCTCAACACTAGTGCGCCATACTCATGGTGTCCTAAGGTCGACAACACGATGAACAATCAGAGCCAGTCGATACGGGGAGCAAGGTGGTGGAATCATCCCAGCGCAGGAGTCGTGATGGGATCGGTGCTATTTGGGACATCTGGTACTGCGCGCTCCTACGCCCCTGAGGGTGCGACATCACTGTCGGTGGCGGGCGTTCGCCTCTTGCTTGGGGCGGTTCCACTCGTGATCTTTGCTCTTTGGCGCAGAGCACGACCAATCCCACGCCCTGGGGCATTGTCATTTGTAGCGGGAGCCTCGATGACGGCATTTCAAATCCTCTTTTTTGCTGCAGTGCAGCGCCAAGGAGTAGCGATCGGCACAATGCTGGCGATCGGCAGTAGCCCAATTATGACGAGCATCGCTGAGTTGGCGCGGGGTGAACGACCACATCAACGAACAATCATCGGAACCGTTGGTGCTCTTGGTGGCTTGGCGCTCTTGGTTCTTGGACAACCACATACTCAACAGTCCATCAACGCTGTCGGAGTTGCATGTGGACTTGGCGCCGGTGCGTGCTACGCGTTGTACACAATCTTAAGCAAACAACTTCTGCACAAGGGCTGGAGCACAACATGGACCATGACGTGGTCTTTTGTGATTGCAGGAGCGTTGTCGATCCCAATTGTTTTACTTGAACCAACTCACTGGTTGACAACACCACGTGGCGTAACTGTGGCGTTGTACTTGGGCATTGCCACGATTGCCGTGTCATATCTCTTGTACTCAATCTCGCTTCGTCGACTCGCAAGTTCAACAGTTGTGACGCTTACTCTTGTCGAGCCAGTGACTGCATCTTTATTGGGTGTCGCTATTTTGCATGAACAACTTAGCGTGACGAGTTGGTGCGGCGCAGGAGTTATTTTGCTCGGACTTGTACTGGTCGGACGCAACGCTCCAGAACCTGCTTAGTCAGAGCCTTCAGCAATCCGCAGTGCAGATTTTTCATCAATTTTTTGAGATGGCGAACCACTCGTGATAGTGACAGAACGAATAGTTGCTGTACATATTGCTGGCTCCGTATATGTGTCTACTACTCCGAGTCCTGGGTGTTGACCGATATACATTGCACCAGCAGAGGTTGTCACGCCAGGAAAAAAGAACATTCCCGGAAAAGTTGCGTGCGCGTGTTCTTGGGTATCGACGCTCAGTGTCAGATTTGCGCCTTTGCGCATTGAGACATTGATCAGATGAGGTCCAGGAGTGAGTGCATCTATTGATGCCATATGACATTGGTGTGAGCCCTGAACAACGCTGACATGCACAGTTCCGGACACGAGATGAACCACCCAGCCACCCTGATGGTCTCCGCACGCTGCAATGACGCCTTCATCGCTGTTCGTCAGGCAATCTATTTCTGCAAGTAACGAAAAACTGCCGAGCATTGATGGCACTCGACCTACGGCAATAGGTGCACTGCTTGGGATGTATGTCATTGTGCGTGGCAGTGGATACTCGCCGGGATGAGCGGGGTATCCAGCAGATGGATCAAACAGTGGAAACACGTGATTACGTTGGGCTTCGGTGATCCATGCATCTTCAAGATCTCGTACGAGTTGCGGGTTTTGAGATGCAATATCTGTTGATTCTGAAAAATCTTCAGCAAGGTTAAAGAGTTGCCACGTGTCGGTGTCGTGCGACTGACTACCCGTAATAAATGCACGCTCGTTAAACAACGGCGATACAAAGTTAGTCGTGGCTTTCCAGCCATCTTTATACACCGAGCGAGAACCATGCATCTCGAAATATTGAAGAGTTCGGTGTTCTGGTGACTGCGCCTCAACAAACGTGGCGCCAGCGTCGACCCCGTCTACATGTTGTTGGGCAACACCATCAACTTCATCCGGCATTTGCAAACCAATCGCTGCGAGCAAAGTAGGAGCAATATCAACAGCGTGAACAAACTGAGATCGAATTGCTCCGGCATCGGCGATGCGGTGTGGCCACCGCACAATGAGAGGTGCGCGAACGCCACCTAGCCATGAATACCGTTTCCATAACTGAAATGGTGAGTTACCGGACCACGCCCAACCAAACGGATAATGATTTGTGTGCAATGGGCCACCAATTTCATCGATGTGCTCAAGGGCGTCCTGAACTGAGGCGAAATCACCCAACCATGATGCTGCTTCGTTGAGAGTTCCGTGAACACCACCCTCACTACTTGCGCCGTTGTCGCTCATTAACAACACAATTGTGTTGTCGCGTAGATCATTGTCGTCGAGATACTGCAAGACGCGACCAATTTGGGCATCAGTGTGGCTCACGAATCCGGCAAAAACTTCCATGTAGCGTGCGAATAGGCGTTGCTCATCTGCTGACAAAGATGACCACTCTTGCACCCACGATGGACGCGGAGTCAGCACTGTGCCACTAGGAATCACGCCAAGTTCGAGTTGTCGTGCAAAGGTTTTCTCACGCAGCGAATCCCACCCATCATCGAATGCCCCGCGATACGGCGTCACCCAATCGGATGGCACGTGATGAGGCGCGTGAGCCGCACCAGTTGCAAACCAACACAGAAATGGTTTGTCTGGTGCGACATTTTTCTGGTCGCGCATCATTGAAATTGCGTTGTCTGCCAGATCTTCTGTGAGGTGGTACCCATCGGCAACAGTGCGTGGTGGTG
Organism: Acidimicrobiaceae bacterium; assembly: GCA_947488685.1. Classification (GTDB taxonomy): domain Bacteria; phylum Actinomycetota; class Acidimicrobiia; order Acidimicrobiales; family Ilumatobacteraceae; genus UBA2093. Next base: position 10,132 of record CANLAH010000040.1, read on the forward strand.
GGACAGGAGTGTTGTCACGCACAAGCTCTGGTGCCCAATGATTCGTCTCCGCGCCAAGAAATCCGTAGTACCGCTCGAAGCCCTGCCCAACGGGCCATCGATCAAAAGGACCTGCACTGGAATACTCTGCTTGAGGAGTGAGATGCCACTTGCCCACCGCCATTGTGTTGTAGCCGTTATCGCGCAGAATTCGTGGCAGTAACGCAGCAGATTTGGGAAGCCGACCGTGGTATCCGGGCAAAGCAAAAGATGTTTCTTGCGTTGCTCCAATACCGACTGCGTGGTGATTGCGCCCAGTGAGCAATGCAGCGCGAGTTGATGAACAAATTGAAGTCACATGAAAACGGTTGTACCGTAATCCGTCGGCGGCGAGGCGATCAATATTGGGAGTGTTGATTGATCCACCGAAGCAACCCAATTGTCCGAAGCCCACATCATCGAGCAAGATGACCACAATGTTTGGCGCACCCTTTGGTGCGACCGGGTACGCAACAAGATGCGGCTGAACGGTTGCTGTCATTATTGCATTCTAGGGCGAGTTCCGGCCACCGTCGTGCGGTGAAGCTCACGACGAAATCCGGTGTAATCATTCAGTGCATAATGTTGCGCTGATCGATTATCCCAGATCGCTAAATCTCCGTTACTCCAACGATGGCGGCAGGTAAAACGGGCTTCTGTGGTGTGACTGTACAACCACTCCAAGAAAGTACCCTTCTCTGAATCATCAAGACCCTCTAGGTCTCGAACATATGCACGGTTATAAAACAAAATGTTTTTACCAGTCTCTGGATGCACACAGACAAGTGGATGGCGCTGCCAATCGTCTGCTGTGTCGTCACAAATAATTGTCATGCTCGATAAACCAGAATGGAGCGACTGCATCTTTGTTGAGTACGCATCGCGCGCTGTATGGATGGCCGTCAACGACGCACACTTGTCACGATTATCTTGATCAAGACTGTTATAGGCCGCAACGAGAGATGACCACAACGTGTCGCCACCATACGGTGGAATATCAATGGCGTGCAGCATGGTAAATGCTGGTGGTTCTGGCTGAAAAGAAAAATCGCTATGCCAAGAGCCTCCGAAGTTAAAAGCATTTCCGTCCGATGCTTCTTTGAGGACACGAATAACATTTGGATGATCTGGGCTTGGCTCAATAAATGGCACGACCCCTGCTTGCCCCCAGCGCAACGAAAACTCAGCCTGCTGCTGTGCGGTGAGTGTCTGACTCGGAATCACGACGACAAGATGCTCACACACCAGATCCCGCAATTCACTGACCTGTGAGTCGGAAAGCGTCTTGACATCAGGGATCGATACCTGTGCCCCCAAAACACCCGTCATCCGCCGCACTTCCATATATGCACACTATTGCAAAATGTGCCAACATCATGACGTGGCATTTCGTGACGGTGACGGTTGGGTCTTTTGCACTCAATGCAACAATCGCCACTGGGGACTCCATGGGGCAGCAGGACTCCTACTCATACGCACAGACCTTCCTGAGCCAAGGGTGCTATTGCAACTGCGGGCCGCATGGACACATGGTGGGGGCACATGGGCGCTGCCCGGTGGTGCACTCGACTCTCACGAAGATTCCGCAACCGCCGCCGCTCGTGAAGCCCACGAAGAAGCAGGCATTGAACCTCATCATCTCAGTATCAAGACCATATTTTCTGATGATCACGGCAACTGGAAATACGACACAGTGATTGCACACACAAGTGGCGATGCAGGTGCGTATCTCTCCAACGCAGAATCAGAAGATCTTCATTGGGTTCTGATTGGCGATGTTCAAACATACGAACTACATCCAGGACTTGCTGCGTCATGGCCAACATTGCAACAAGCGGTGTCTGACACCCTGAATTAATGGCTATGCCCGTAGTGTGGACATATGGAATATCGGTATCTGGGTCATAGTGGTTTTAAGGTTTCAGCAATTAGTTATGGCAACTGGATCACCCACGGAAGCCAAGTAGAAGAAGACCTCGCAAAGGTGTGCGTTAAGCGCGCACTCGACCTCGGAATCACCACATTTGATACTGCCGATGCCTACGCAGCAACTCGGGCCGAGGGCGTGTTAGGTCGTGCACTCAGTGATGTTCGCAGAAGCTCAGTCGAGATTTGCACCAAACTATTTTTCCCGACGGGGAAAAGTTCCAACAACAGAGGCCTGTCGCGCAAACACATCTTGGAATCAATCGATGGTTCACTTCGTCGCCTCGGAACCGACTACGTCGATCTATATCAAGCACATCGTTTTGATATGGAAACTCCTCTTGAAGAAACGATGCTGGCTTTTTCTGACATTGTTCGTCAAGGCAAAGCACTGTACATCGGCGTCTCAGAGTGGACAGCAGACGAAATATCACGCGGTGCAGCATTGGCACGCGAACTTCATGTTCCGTTTATTTCTAATCAGCCTCAGTACTCGATGCTCTGGAGAGTCATCGAAGACAAAGTCGTGCCCACATGTCAACAAGTCGGAGTCGGTCAAATTGTGTGGTCTCCGCTTGCTCAAGGTGTGCTGACCGGCAAATACTTGCCAGGTCAACCTCCGCCTGATGGATCACGCGCCACCGACGAACTCAGCGGAAAAAATTTCATTGCTCGCTGGCTGAATGATGCGACACTCACCAAAGTGCAAGAACTCAAACCAATCGCCGAACAGGCTGGCCTCACGATGGCTCAACTTGGCGTGGCTTGGGTTTTGCAAAATACAAATGTGGCGTCAGCCATCGTGGGCGCCACGCGCCCAGAGCAACTCGATGACAATGTCAAGGCATCCGGAATCGTTCTTGAACCTGCGATTATGGATGCGATTGATGCAGTGTTAGACGGATTCATTGAGCGCGATCCAGCAAAAACTGTTTCACCTGCAACACGTCCGTAAAACTTTATGACACCACGCCGGATTATTCCGATCCTTCAGACGAGCGTGGGAGTGAGCGCTATGGGTTACGGAGTGATGTTTACGGTGCTGGATGATTTTCGAGATAAGTACGGAATCTCTGAAACAAAACTTGGTCTGCTCGTTGCAGCAGGATTCTTCATGTCATTTCTGTCGCAAATTTTAATTGCGCCGCTCGCAGATCATGGATACGCCAGACGCTTAGTCACATTTGGGTTTCTCATAGAAGCTGTTGGCGCTCTCGGAATGGGATTCGGCAAGTCCTTTAGTGTTTTGCTTGTTGCGCGCATTCTGATGGGGTTCGGTGCCGGAATGGCACTACCAGCGATTCGGCGCATCGTGATTTTGTCCGATCGCGACA
>CANLAH010000041.1 GCA_947488685.1 Acidimicrobiaceae bacterium
GCCAATAACTTGATGGTGCCGCCAGATTCGATTGTGCTGTCACCCGAAGAGCAAGAGCCGAATGCAATCGACGCGATAAGAATTGCCGGAAGTATTTTTCGTTTCATGGGTTTCCTACTGCTAGTGGTTGGACAATGATGAGCGTGCCGTGGGCGACCTGAGCCGCAACAGGTGATGACGTGACCTTGTTACTGACACCGCGTGATTCATGTGGCGACAAGGTGGCGTTATCGAGTTGCCACTTAGTGCCGTGCAATGAAACACCTGTCGCTGGACCCCCTACGGCAAATATGCTGAGCAGCGAATTGACTTGCGCGTCAATGCGAGCAGGCGATCCGGCGCGAACGATAGTGAATCGAGCAGAGCCAATAAATGCAGTCACAGTGCAGGTTGCGAGTGATTCGCGCCCGAGTGCGGCAATGATTCCGAGTACATGATCAAGTCTGTCGCCTCCACCAGAGACCACAACAATGTCAGTGCATCCAATGCTCTCAGCATGCGTGAGTGCAAGCTCAGTATCGGTGGCATCTTTGTCGGCATCGAATTCAATAACAGTGGCGTCGCTTCGTCGCGCTGCTGCGAGGTCAGCAGGCAAGATGCTGTCCATATCACCAATCAATACATCTGGCGTGAGGCCTAATACGCGGGCATTGCCCCAACCAGAATCAGCAGCCACGATGACTGCATCGGCTGGAAGTAGTTTGGCGATATCAGGGCGTGGTTCAGAACCTCCCAAGATGATGACGGCAAATTTTTTGTTTGGGTTGGCTGATGCCATGTTGTGCTCCCTCCGCTGGAATTACCCAGATCAGGTGTGCGGGTCGGTGGCGGCAACCACCCTCTCAGCCCGCTGTACCTGCGAGCTCCCCGTGCGTATATCTACATACTAGTGCGAACGCGACTCATCAAAGACATCAGGCTCAATAAATATTATTTTGGCAGACGGCATGCGTATAGGTTGTGACATAGAGATAACTGAGAGGGGATTGGAATGACAGAACTACAAGGCAAGGTTGCCCTTGTGACGGGTGGAGGTCGAGGAATCGGTCGAAGTATCTCTTTGTTGCTCGCGCAACATGGTGCATCAATCGCCGTTAATTATCGTCGCGACAAGGAATCAGCAGAGACAACCGTGGCTGACATTATTGCGGCAGGCGGTATGGCCACCGCTCATCAAGGCTCGACTGATGATCCGGTGCAAAACACCGCGCTTGTTGCCGAGGTGCTTGCTCAATATAGTGGTATCGATATTTTGGTTCTTAATGCGGGTATCGCATCACGCGGAAAATCAGTTGCAGAAACTGAAGCAGAAGAACTGTGGCGACTCGTTGCAACACATGCGCTCGGGCCACATCAGTTATGCCGAGATGTATTGCCGAGCATGCGTACGCGGGGTCGTGGCGACATTATTTTTATTTCGTCTGTGGCTACCAACTCGATGTCGGCAAATGGCGCCCCCTACAACATGGGCAAAGCAGCCCAAGAGGCGTTGGCGTCAACGCTTGCCAAAGAAGAACGCGAACACGGAATTCACGTCAATGTGGTTGCGCCTGGCTTGGTTGAAACCGATATGGGCTTGCGTCTTGCTCGGGCGATGACGGGCCAACGAGAGATGCAAGACCTGCGCTCTTTAGACGCAGCGGCTCCATTTGGGAGGGTGTGTCAGCCAGAAGACGTGGCCAACATCGTGCTCTGGTTCTGTTCGGCCGAGGCGGGTTATGTCACAGGTCAACGTATAGAGGTGGACGGGGGCGGGCCACGCAGGTAGCCTGATCATGTGAGCCCCTTTGCACCTACCGCCCAAGACGCCATCGTCGAAATAACTCCAGAAGCATTGGCGACATTGCTCAAGTTGCGCGACGAAGAAGAAGACAAAGATCGTTTGGGATTGCGCATCGACGTCATGGCAGCACCTGGCGAAGAATTTAAATACGACTTATCATTCGATGTAGTAACGCAAGCAGCGTTCACTGATGAGGTTCGAACAATCGACGGACTCAAGATCATTGTTCCGCAGGCCAGCATGGAACATATTCGCGGTGCCACGCTTGATTTTAGTGAGCGTCAAGGTCTGCTCATTCGTAATCCCAACAAACCACCGTCTTTGGTGATCGAGGGACTAGTGAGTGATGACGAACTTTCAGCGCAAATCGAAGCCATTATCGGAACTGAGATCAATCCGTCATTGGCAGCACATGGCGGCTTCGTGACATTTGCTGGTCACGATACGCAAGGCATCGCATATCTCACAATGGGTGGCGGATGCCATGGTTGCTCAATGAGCAAAATGACAATGCTCGAAGGCGTGCAGACAACTCTTGTCGAGCAGATCCCAGAGTTGCTCAAAGTGCGTGACATCACAGATCACAGCACTGGCGAAAACCCGTACGCGTAGTTAACAATACTGACGCGTTATTTTTTAGTCCACACTGGTGCGCGTTTTTCGGCAAATGCACGCGGACCTTCTTTAGAGTCGTCTGTCGAAAATATTGGCCAACCGATTTCGAATTCGCGCTTGAGTCCTTCTTCTTCTGACATTGATTGCGTCTCTTGAACTGATTTCAAAATTGCTTCAATAGCAAGTGGACCATTTGCGGCGATCATTTGTGCAAGTTCCATCGCCTTGCTCAGTGCTTGCCCATCTGGCACGACATGTCCGATGAGTCCGATGTCTTTTGCTTCTTGGGCCGTGTAGCCCCGCGCAGTGAGCAACATTTCGAGAGCATTTGTGTATCCGATTTGTCGCTGCAAGCGAACTGTTGATCCGCCAACCGGAAACAATCCGCGTTTTGCTTCGAACACTCCAAACGTGGCACTCTCTCCGGCAACACGAATATGTGTTGCTTGAAGAATCTCTGTACCTCCAGCCACGGCATGTCCTTCGACTGCAGCGATCAATGGTTTGTGCAAGCGGTAGTGACGCAGCAAACCTTTCCAGTGAATGTCAGGATCATCGGCCCATCTTTGTTTGTAGGCATTTTCGGATTCGCCTTCGCCCTCGGCCGCGCGTGCCTTGAGATCCATACCGGTGCAAAAACTTCCGCCTGAGCCAGTAAGGATGGCGCAACGCAGATCGTCATCTTCGTTGAGCGAAGCCCATGCGTCGGCCATTCCGACCAACATTGCAGGACTCAGTGCATTTTTTGCTTCTGGTCGATTCATTGTCACGACGAGGACGTGTCCATCGCGTTCAACTTTTAGGTGCTCGGTTCCGCTCATTTGCTCGGTGCTTTCTCTTCGCTTTGGCTGAATTAGCCGCGTCCACTACATTTTAGGCAGAGGGGCAAACTTTTCGTGAGCCGAGCAGACAATGATGACACCAATAACGTATAACTTGGCAGACCTTTTCGAACAGGCCGTCGACCAGTGGCCAGATCGTCTGTACGTGGTTGATGAACGCTCGCGCCGAACATATGCCCAGCTTGAGGCGCGGGCTAATCAACTCGCTCACTACATGGCGTCGCGAGGTGTTAGCGCAGGCGATCATGTTGGCATTTATGCGTATAACTGCGTGGAGTGGGTAGAAACATTGTGGGCCGTCTTTAAATTGCGAGCGGTCTGGATCAACATCAACTATCGATATGTCACTGATGAATTGGCGTATTTATTTGCAAATGCTGGACTGTCTTTTTTAGTCGTGCAACCAGAGTTCGTGCCCCAAGCACAAGCAGTACAGCCCGACCTACCGATGCTAGTGATGGGCGCCGAATATGAAACCGCAATCGCCACCGAATCTGAACAACGAGATTTCGCGCCTCGATCAAATGACGACCAATACATCTTGTTTACTGGTGGCACTACCGGAATGCCAAAAGGTGTTGTCTGGAGACACGAAGATGTTTTAATGGCCCTGGGTGGCGGAATCGATATTCGAAGCGGTGAAAAAGTATCGCAGCCAACTGATTTTATTCCGAAGGGGAACACCGGATTCTCAATGGTGACGTACCCACTGCCGCCGCTCATGCACGGCGCGTCACAATGGAGCGTGATGGGGCAGAGTTTTGTTGGCAATTCCACCGTGCTTCGCGAAAAGTTTGATGCCAAGGGAGTCTGGAACACGATCGCCTCAGAAAAAGCCAACTTGATAATGATTACAGGCGACGCAATGGCGCGCCCACTGCTTGATGCATGGAAAGAAATGGTTGCAGCCAAAGATGCACCTGATGTGTCGTCATTATTTGCCGTATCATCGAGTGCTGTTTTATTTTCGCAAACATGCAAAGACGAATTTCTTGATAACTTTCCGAACTTGATTATCACTGACGCTATTGGCAGTAGCGAGAGTGGCGCTAACGGCATCACGATGGTGTCAAAAGGCGCAAAAATGCAAGGTGGTCCGACCGTGACTGCAGCGCGTGATGCAGTGGTGCTAGATGAAGAACTGCGCCCAATGGCTGCTGGAACAAATAAAATCGGAAAACTTGCGCGATACGGAAACATTCCCATCGGATATCTCAATGATCCAGTAAAGACCGCTGAGACGTTTGTGACCGGTGCTGATGGTGTTCGCTACGTCATGCCAGGAGATTTTGCCCAACTCGAAGCAGATGGAAGTATCACGATGTTGGGTCGTGGCTCTGTCAGCATCAATACTGGTGGAGAAAAAGTATTTCCAGAAGAAGTAGAAAATTCTCTCAAGTCACATCCTGCGGTCTTTGATGCTGTAGTGGTGGGTATTCCAGATGATCGATGGGGCGAACTCGTTACTGCATTGGTACATGTGCGAACAGGTAGCACTTTGACGCTTGAGGACTTGCAGACGCATTGTCGTCAACACATTGCTGGATACAAAGTACCGCGCGCACTTGTTTTGGTGAATGATGTTGTGCGGTCACCTGCTGGCAAACCTGACTACCGTTGGGCAAAACAACATGCAACAGAGTCTGTCGCCAAGGGCCAGCCACAGTGACAACTGGTCAAGGGCCACTACGCGGTGTGCGTGTGGTCGAACTTGTTGGGCAAGGACCCGGCCCGATGGGCGCAACAATCTTGGCTGACCTTGGATGCGACGTGGTTGCAGTTGACAGACCATCTGTTGCTCAAAAAGTAAAACGAGAACGAGCCTCTATCTCTCCGTTCACGAGGGGTAAGCGCACAATTTCGCTTGATCTCAAAAATGCCGATGATGTTGCCACACTAAAAGAGCTCGTGGCACATGCCGATGTATTAGTTGATCCGTTTAGACCGGGTGTGTGCGAACGACTCGGTATCGGCCCCGACGTGTGCTTGGCGCTCAACCCAAAACTGATTTTTGCGCGCATGACGGGTTTTGGACAAGACGGTCCGTTTGCAAATGTTGCAGGACACGACATTAATTACATCGCCCTCTCAGGCGTCTTGGACATGCTGGGTGATGCCGATGGTGCGCCACAGCCGCCGATCAACTTGCTTGGAGACTTTGCCGGAGGCGGAATGTTGTTGGCGATGGGAGTTTCAGCGGCACTCGTGCATCAACGCACAACGGGGCAAGGGCAAGTGATTGACGTCTCGATGGTGGAGGGTGCAGCACTCGTCGGCGGAACATTTTTCCCGGGCGTTGATACAGGCAACTGGGGACCACGCGGAACCAACCACCTTGATGGTGCAGCACCTTTCTACGGAGTCTTTGAATGCAAAGACGGAAAATATTTTGCAATTGGGGCAATTGAAGATCAATTCTTTGCAGAACTTATTCAACGCATGCAGTTCGTAGATTTTGGTCCGCAGTGGGATAAGTCTGTCTGGCCAGAACAGAAAATAAAAATGCGTCAGATGTTCGCAACCCGCACGCGCGACGAGTGGAGCGAATTGCTTGAAGGCTTCGAGACATGTGCAACACCTGTGTTGAGCGTCAAAGAAGTTGAGACGCATCGGCACACTCAGGCGCGCGGAACGCTTGTGCGGCGCAACGGGGGACTACATGCTCAAGCCGCACCAAGGTTTTCGGCAACTCCTACACAAGCCGGAGAACCGGTGCATGCAGGTTCTCACACGATCGAAGAAGTATTAGCCGACTGGAAAAAATAAAAGCCTGGTGTTACGGAGCAGAATTGCCAAGCGGACTCTGCGCGCTTGCAGCAAGCAATTTTGATCGCCAATCAATCACAATGCCCTCAGTGCTGTCTAACCACCGACGCATGTCAGGATCGGTGCTGCGTTTATGCTCCCACTCAGCCCAGTGTTGCCATGTCGGCACAGCCCACACAACGATTGCTTCGCTGTCATTGACAAAGGCATGGCGATACGCCCCAATCAGTTGCCAGTCATACGAAGCACCGATCTCTGTGCGTTGTTCGTCGATCATCTCGAGATAGTGAGTTGCAGTGCCAGGCTTGAGTTGAACAATTTCGTGGTAGTAACACTCACCAGTGACCCCACGCGAGTGCAGTTGCTCTGCTCTTGGAGTTTGTGCTGACGCCAACATGAGTCTGTCGAGTCCGCCACTGCGATGTTTGAGTGCCTCTGTCCACCACGGCACCAGATTTTTATCCTGATGAACGGCGTTGTTGAACTCATGTGCAAAGTTGCGTGCAACGCCATCCCATCCGTCTAAAAACTCCCACAGGTTGATGCTCTCTGGCCACCGATCGGTGGTGCCAACAGTAGAGAAATTGCCGACCATCTGGAGACGACGTTCTTGAATTGCAGTTGGGATATATGCACACATGTGCTCGTTGTAGGCTGCACGACCTTGCCCAACAATGTCGATTGTTTCGTGTAGGTAGACACATTCATTGGTCATCGGCGTACATCCTTGATCGTAAAGTCTTCCCGCATATTAGTGAAGTCATCCTGAAATACCCGAGTGCCATCGCTATCAACATGAATCACGGTGCCATAGGTGCGCTCTGACGTGTCATACACCAATGACGCCCGAGCCCCATTGACAATCTTTTGGCGCAGTGTTGCTTCGTGTGGAACGACTGCGGCGATAGCCACATCCATCTGATGAGTCGTTGGCGGATTGTGGGGCAGTGATGGATGCGTAAATTGTGGCGCCCGCAGAGTGCGATCTTGTGGTGTTTGGGCGTTTCCGCCAGCCTTAAACCAACTCAATACAACTGGCTCGCTACTGCGCGGATCGTACACGTCTTCTTCTTTGCTCCATTTTCCGTTACCCGCGTATGTGAGCAAAGAAAAGTTAGGAAAATCAAAGCGAGCACCAGCGCCAGACGGATCTGGCAGGTGGTTCCAGATCCAGAATGCGATTGTGTTGTCGACAATGTCGTACCACTCGATAGAGAACGTCATCGCCGGAACCATCTCCATTTGTGGAACGATCCAATTTTTTATTTGCTCTGCTCCGATGAACACGCCAAGACAGTGCTCGGTGTAGAGCGCATCATCTGTAAAGATGCCAGACCATGCCGGCCAGTCATGGCCATACGCGCCAACACGCAAGAAGTCGTGGAAAGCACGCTCTACTTCGTCACGGGAAAATATCTTTAGCGACACACAGTTGCTCCATCAACCAGCATTGAGTCGCCACTAACAAAACTGGCGCGATCACTGCAGAGCCACACTGCTGCTTGTGCAATTTCTTCTGGCTGACCGAGCGAACCACGACCAACAGACCTGGCAATCATCTTGCCGATATCAGGATTGGAGTTTGTGAACTCCTGAATCATTGGAGTGTTAGTAGTTCCGGGCAAGACTGCGTTCACGCGAATGTTGCTTTTTGCGAACTCGAGTGCCGCAGTTTTTGTCAGACCTACGACGCCGTGTTTGGCTGCAACATAGTGAGGCAAACCTGCAAACCCAACAACGCCTGCGCCGCTTGATGTGTTGACTATTGCGCCACCACCAGACGCGAGCATGGCAGGTATTTCATGTTTCATCGACAAAAAGACGCTGGTGAGATTGATCGCGATCATGTGATTCCAGTCATCAAGAGAGAGATCGGTGAACGCAGTCATCGTGCCACTGATGCCGGCGTTGTTGTGGGCGCAGTCAAGTCGTCCAAATTCTTTGATGGTGGCTGTCACCATGGCGATGACCTGTTGTTCATTAGTGACATCTGCTTGCACACCAATCGCCTTGCCGCCAAGGTCAACAATCGCCTGAGCCACGCTCATTGCGGCATCACCATTGAGGTCGGCCACCACGACCGAGGCACCTTCGGCAGCAAAGAGACGAGCACTGTGCTCCCCAATGCCACTCCCTGCGCCGGTGACAAGAGCTACTTTTCCATCAACTAATCCCATTTGGTTTACCGTAGTCAATCCGCCATGGGGTACCGTGCGCTTATGGTGAAGTTAATCTCGTTACTCAAACGCAAGCCCGGAACCACCCACGAGGAGTTCTTGGCCTATTGGCGCGATATCCACGGCCCCTTGATTGCTGGCTCCTCTGCGGCACGATACGTGAGTCGTTACGAACAACACCCCACAGCGTGGCCAGCGCCTGGCAGTCGTCAGCCAGAGCCCGAGTATGACGGGGTGACGATTCAGTGGTTTGAGTCGACAGAGGCTTTCTATGGCCATATGAGTGAGTCTGATTTTGGAGACATGATTGCCGATACAGAAAAGTTTCTTGATACAACCAACATCGTGTGGACGCTCACTGACGATCCCGCCATCGTGATTGGAAAGTAGTGGAACTCGGCACCATCATCGTTGCCGGTGGTGGCGTCGTACGAGATGGAGTCGTTCACGAACTTCGTGAACTTGTCGACAAAACACAAACAGGCGTCTTTAATTCATGGGCCGCAAAGGGATTGTTTCAGTGGGATAATCCTGCGCACCTCGGGACGATTGGCTTGCAACGAGATGATTTTGTGTTGGGGCAACTTGTCGATGCCGACGAAGTTTTGATGCTCGGAGTCGACGATGCAGAAATACCACGAATGTTGCTCACTGAGTTGGGTGTGAATTGGCGCGATATCGCCACAAGTGACGTCTCTGCTCTGCAACTTCGGGTTCGAGACGATGTCATTGAACGACCTGCGCTGTATGGCGCGCTGGCTGCTGTGTGTCAACCAATGTATGCAGATGATTCATTGCCCATGAACCCTGGTCGTGCGGCAGCAGATCTTGCGGCGTGGTTACCCGATAATGCGTTCGCCACTGCCGATGCCAATATTTGTGGTTTTTGGTTAGGGCGAACATTCCCAACTCGTCACCTCGGAAGCGTGCTATTGCCAACAAAAATCACACCAGGTTTTGCAGCTACTGCTGCATTAACAGCAGGGCGAATTGGGCAAACTGCAGTTGTCATCACAGATCACATCGATGATGTAACTGAGTCTGTCTTAGAGCGAGCACGAAGCATCGGCTCGTCAATGGTGGTTGAGGTCTGGTCCGAAGACGCACAACCACTATCAAGTGATAAAAGAATCATGCAACTCGAAGCCGTGTTACAAGCAGGGGGCGTTACCACTCTGACACTTGGCGTTGATCTTTCGCGTCGTAAAGATCTAGAAGAAGTTGCTGGCCCTATTTGTGTGTGGGGTCTGTAGCGCTTTACTCCGTCAGCCCGGCAATGATTTGAGCAACTGTTACTTGCTCAGTGATGGCTATCAACGAATGACGTAACACATCTTGTGCGTATTGGGCAGGGAAGCCAGCAACTGCGTCAGTAGCAATGATGACTGAGTAACCAAGATTGACGGCTTCAATTGAGAGACCAAGAATCCCCAGATTCAGAGAAACGCCCGCCACGATCAAGGTATTGATGCCTTGTTGGCGTAGTTGAGCATCAAGGTTTGTCCCACTAAAAGGACTTACTCCATGGTGTCGTTCACACACCACATCTGTTGAGACTTGGTGCAACTCCGGCATAAGAGCAACGCTGTCGGTGCCCTGTAGTAAGTAGTTCGGATTTTTTCGTGCTGCAGTCATGATTGGCAGATCCATTTGAGTGCCAGCACGGTCGGCGCGCAGAGTAAAAATGCAGTGAACCACCATGAACGAGTTGCGCCTTGCAGCATCAAGCAAGTTGCCGACTCGATCAGCAACGCCGTTGGCAACAGCGTCTTGAAGTGCTCTAAAAGTAGCAAGATCGCCGCAAACGCCTCGTTGCATCTCCATTGTGAGAATGGCAGTGGTGGAAGGGCTGAATCGACCGCTGATCTCCATACCCCTCACGGTAGTTGGTCGTCGTTCCCATAGATACTCTCGGGAAGATTTTTGCTACCGTTTTAGATAGACAAAATATCTAGTTAAAGGAAACGCCATGTCAAATAAGCCAATCGAATTAGGGACATTGCTCTTCACGATGGTTGAGCCACGCAAAGGCCATGAGGTGGCATACAACAGATGGTACGAGACAGATCACTTTTACGGCGGATGTCTAGTTGGTGCTAATACTTTTGCGGGGGATCGCTTTGTGGCGACACGTGAACTAAAAAAATTGCGGTATCCCGCAGAGACACCTATGACTCCCGATCCACAAACCGGTTCGTACTTAGCGATCTACTGGGTGCTCAAAGGGTTTCATGATGAATGGAATCGCTGGAGTGTTGACACGGTAAAGAACCTGCACGCAACTGGTCGCATGTTTACCGAACGCGATCACATTCACACGTTGCTATATAACCATGAATGGTCAATCCAAAACGGAGAACGCAATACCCCTGTCGAGCAAGCACTCGATAGAAACTTTAAGGGAATCATTATTAATGTCGGAGAACTTGCTCCGGGTAAAAGTCATGCAGACGTAGAGGCGTGGACACGAGATGACTGGGCGCCACGCGCGATGAGCAAGAAATGGGGACCTGAGTTGATTCTCAACTCAACTCCGTTGCCGTTGCTAGATGATGCACCACCAGATGTGCCAAGAACTGCGAATGCCGATCGTCGATTTATGCAAATTCATTTTGTTGACCGTGACCCCAGAAAAGGATGGGACAAGGGATACGCAAAATACGGAGAAGCGTTGAACGAGAGCGGAGTCGCCACACATCTCTGGACTGCACCATTTATTCAAACTGTTTTTGGAACTGACAAATACACGGATCAATTGTGACATCAGTGTCTGACGACCTACATCAGTTCAGTGGCAAGCGAGTTCTCGTCACTGGTGTTACTGGTTGGGTAGCCGGACCAATCGCTGAGTCGCTAGCCAATGCGGGCGCAGAAGTTTTTGGAGCAGCGCGTTTTCAAAAACCTGAACAACGCACACCGTTCGTTGCCAAGGGCGTGAATTGCGTATCAATAGATCTTGAAAAAGGACTCCTTGACGAAGTACCCACTGATCTTGACCTTGTGTTGCATTTTGCTGTTGCAAAGAGCAGTGATTTCGAACAGGCATTTGCCGCCAATGCAGACGGTAGTGCGATGCTGATGGAGACAGTTGCGGCAACGAGTGACAACTTGTCAGCGTTCTTGCACTGCTCATCAACTGCGGTGTACGCACCACATAATCATGATCCGCGAGCAGAGACCGACCTATTGGGCGATAGCCATCGACCAATGCCCGGAATGCCGACATACAGTATTTCTAAAATTGCTGGTGAAGTGTTGGTTCGCTACACCGCTAAGCGCTTGGGTGTGCCAACGGTTGTTGCGCGACTCAATGTTCCGTATGGCGACACATACGGCTGGATGTTATTTCATTTAATGATGATGGAACGCGGCATGGCTGTTCCGGTTCATGTTGATCAGCCAACGAGCTACACCCCAATTCACGCCGAGGACATATCACGTAGTCTTGCGTACTTACTCTCAGTTGCGTCGACGCCGGCAACGGTCATCAACTGGGGTGGAGACCAAGTCGTGAGCATTGAGGATTGGTGTCAAGAGATGGGACAACTCACAGGTCTCTCGCCAACATTTGCACCCACAACGGCAACTATCGCTGCAATTATTCCTGACCTCACGAAGTTGCATGCAACTGGTTTCCATTCATCTGTAGATTGGCGTGACGGTATTCGGCGTCTCGTTACAAATAACAGACCTGATTTACTGAAAGGATGATATGAAACTTGGTCTAACAATATTTGCAACCGATCAATCAATTGCGCTCACTGATCTGGCAATCGAAGCAGAAAATCGCGGATACATCAGTCTGTATCTGCCTGAGCACACTCACATCCCTTCGAGCCGCGCCACACCCGCGCCAACTGGGGGACCAGAATTACCGAACGAGTATCTGCGCACTCTCGACCCAATGGTGGCACTTGGTGGTTGTGCCGCAGTCACGAAGAACCTGTTACTCGGCAGCGGAGTCTCGTTGGTAGCGCAACATGATCCAGTGAGTTACGCCAAAGAATGGGCCACTCTTGATCACGTAAGTGGTGGTCGCGCGGTGATGGGCGTAGGTTTTGGCTGGAACAAAGAAGAAATGGCGCATCACGGTGTTGAGTATTCAACTCGTCGCGACAAAGTACGGGAATATGTTCTCACCATGCAGGCTCTTTGGTCCCAAGAAGAGGCGTCATTTTCTGGCAAGTTCATCAACCTCGACCCAAGTTGGGCGTGGCCAAAGCCAATACAACAACCTCGTATTCGAACACTCGTTGGTGGCGCAGGTGGACCAAAAATATTTGCACACATTAGTGAGTGGGCGGATGGCTGGTTCCCAATTGGCGGATCCGGCGTGCGCGAGGCATTGCCCGCTCTCACGGAAGCATGGAAAAAAGCCGGACGCACTGGCTCACCTGAAGTCGTTCCGTTCGGAACATTGCCGTCTGCAGAAAAATTGGCGTACTACGAAGAAATTGGTTGCACGGAAGTCGTGCTTCGATTGCCTACGGCTGACCGTGATGAGGTGTTTCGTATTCTTGACAAATACGATGTTTATTTGTAGCTGAGGCCTGTCTAAAAATTGATAACCAGTCTTCGCTGTGGGAAACCCCAGCCATACTCATCACACCTGAGCAGTAATCCCGTCCAATATGCCCTATTCTGTGTGTGTCTCAGCACTAGGGGAGTTCTCATGAATCAGTTCTTATCTAACAAAATCATCGCCGGCATCGTGGCCCTTGCTCTACTTGTGGGAGTTGGAGTACTCATCTCCTCTGGAGACACGTCGTCAACAACTCGCAATGCTGCTCTTGTTGTAGCAACACCTTGCACGAAGCCTGGTCAAGTCACCAAGGTCTCCAAGCAATCAGTTGTCTGTGCAACCACTAATACAGGATCACTGTGGTACGCCACCATGAAAGCCAAAGGCAAAGCCCAAGCATGTAAATCCCCTGGAGCGATTCGTAAGAAGTCAAACATTGTCTGGGTCTGTGGTGTAGTTAAGAAGAAAAAACTCTGGCAAGCAACACAACCATTACCTCCTGCTGTTGTTGCATCCACAACTGCCATCGAGCCCGGTGCAACTCAACCAACTCCTGCACTTGACTCCACTCAAGTAGCAACACCAGAGGCACCTGTTGTCGCTGACAACACAGTCTTGGCTGATACCAAGATTCCAGATGACAAGATCGTC
>CANLAH010000042.1 GCA_947488685.1 Acidimicrobiaceae bacterium
TTGTCAAATTGCTGGCAATCGCCGAACAGGCAGCAGGTTCTCAAGATGTTGCAGTGCGGGTGCATCCTGCCATGGTTCCTGTCACTCATCCTCTGGCAAGTGTGCGCGATAGCTATAACGCCGTGTTCATCGAAGGTGATGCCGTTGGATCATTGATGTTCTACGGACGTGGCGCTGGTGGAATGCCCACAGCAAGCGCAGTTCTTGGCGATGTCATTGATGCTGCCGTTAATTTGCGCAAAGGAACACACGCCGACATTGGCACGTTCACTCAAGTACCAATCAAGGCGATCGCTGACATCTCATCGCAGTATCTGTTGGGGTTTGATGTTGCTGACAAACCCGGAGTCCTTCACGCCATCACTGGTGTGTTTGCGCGTCACGGTGTCAGCATCCGTCAAGCCGAACAAGAAGGAATTGGTGAAGATGCTCGACTCGTGTTCATTACTCATGCAGCACGTGAATCAGATGTGCAGAATTGTCTGCGAGAGTTCGGTAAACTTGATGCTGTCAAAAAGTCTCTAGGTTTCATTCGCGTCATCGGGGAGTAGTCGTGCAATACATATCAACGCGTGGCGTCGCTCCATCTCTAGGTTTTGCTGATGTAGTGCTCGAAGGACTCGCCACCGATGGTGGTCTATATGTGCCGCAATCCTGGCCAAGTCTGGGCACACACCGCCCGAGCGCATATGCCCAACTCGCCGCGAATGTGATGCAGTCATTTGTCGAGCCTGACTTTGACAATAAGACCTTGCTCGAACTGTGCGAGCAGGCGTACTCCTCATTTGGCGAGCCTCAAGTTGTGCCACTTGTTGAGATCGAGCCGAATCACTATCTGCTTGAGTTGTTTCATGGGCCAACGCTCGCATTCAAAGATATTGCCCTGCAGTTACTCGGACTCTTTTTTGACAGCATTTTGTCAGCACGCGGCGAACATATCACTGTCGTTGCAGCCACAAGTGGCGACACGGGCAGCGCTGCAATTGATGGGGTGAGCAAATGTAAAAACGTCGACATGGTAATTCTGTATCCGCATGGTCGCGTGAGTGATGTACAACGCCGACAAATGACAACAGTTCAATCACCCAATGTGCATGCCATCGCTATTGACGGAACCTTTGACGATTGTCAGGACCTCGTAAAAGCAATGTTTAACGACACAGTATTTAGAAACACACATCGGCTTGCAGCAGTCAACTCCATCAACTGGGCCAGAGTGATGGCTCAAATCGTGTACTACGTATCGGCATCTGACCACTTCGCGAAACCAATTGACGTAACGGTGCCTACCGGAAATTTTGGCAATGTGTTGAGTGGTTGGATCGCCAAACAAATGGGAACACCATTGCACCATCTTGTTGTTGCATCAAACTCCAACGACATTCTTACTCGTTTCTTTGAGAACCAAACAATGACCGTCACTGGCGTCACGCCGAGTCTCAGCCCCAGCATGGACATTCAAGTGTCGAGTAATTTTGAGCGACTCTTATTCGAAATGAATGACCGCGACGGTGCACAAACAGCGCAACAACTTCAACGGTTCCGAGAGCTTGGAACTTTTGCAGTCGAACCTGATCAATATGCGCAATGGATTGCCCCCAATTTTCGTGCTGGCCGATGCGACGATGCACAAACACTGGCCACAATTAATGATGTCTACGCTTCAAGCGGAATTCTCATAGATCCACATACGGCGGTTGGCGTTCATGTTGCACGCCAACACATCAACCCCGACATCCCCATGGTGACGCTGGCAACAGCGCATCCTGCAAAGTTTCCCGACGCAGTTGAACAAGCAACAGGTGTGCGGCCACAGTTGCCTGAGCATCTTGCCGATCTATTCGAGCGCCCCGAGCGCACACAGTTATTGCCACTAGACCTGCAGGTTGTGCAGAAGTTCGTGGCCTCAGTTGCGCACTGAGCGCTGCTGCTAACTGGCTGCGTAGATCGTAAGATCGGGCTATGTCAAGTTCAAGTTCATCACCGATTGCAGTAGTTACAGGAGCAAATTCAGGCATTGGGCGGGCCACCGCAATCCATCTTGCGTCTCACGGATATGTCGTCTACGGAACAGTCCGCAGTAACGATCGTGCTGCGAAGGCCATCAGTATGGCCGAGCAGGCAGGCGTAACTATTGACTGGATTGAGTTAGACATCGCGGACGACCTCAGCGTGAAAGATGGCTTTGCTCAAATTCTGCAAGACGCTGGTCGTGTAGACGTGATGGTGAACAACGCAGGAGTTGGCGGTAATGCAGTTGTAGAGGAGTGTCCCCCTGCGTTGTATCAAGAAGTCATGAACATCAATTTGTGTGGAGCAGTGCGTTGTATTCAAGAAGTATTACCCGGAATGCGCCAGCGAAACTCAGGATGCATTGTGAATGTTTCGTCAGTCGTCGGTCGTTTCGCTGCACTCGGGCAGGCGCCATATGTTGCATCCAAGTGGGCGCTCGAAGCAATGAGTGAAGCACTCGCCCAAGAGATTGCGCCGTTTGGAATTCGGGTAGCCATCGTCGAACCAGGCATTACAAAGTCAGCGATCTTCGCCAAAAATATTGATGCCCCCAACTCGACTGGCGTATACGACGCGCACTATCGCCGACTTTTTCAGTTCTATGCAGCAGGCATGGCGCAGTCAACGCAGCCAACTGAAGTTGCAGAAGTCATTTTGCATGCAATACAGACAGCGAGTCCACAATTGCGATACCCAGTGTCGTGGGGAGCAGTGGAAATGTTAAGCAAGAGACCAAATGTGAGCGATGCCGATTGGGTCGCACTCGGCGCAATTATTGAAGATAGTGATTACATCGCAGAATTTAAGCGACTCTTCGGCGTGGACATTGCAGTCAAATAATTGAGGTCAAAGCGCTACTGAACGATTGAGTGGATGTGTCGCGCAGCAGCCAAGAATTGCTGCATGATCTGGCCGAGATCTTGTTTTTCTAGTTCGTTGCCATCTTCGTCTTCTTCATCGTCTTCGAGAATGCGTCGGACCACCCAGACGTCGGTGCGGACCGACTCTTCGATGCCGTCAACTTTTGGAGAAGGAGTGACTTCGATGTCGATGCAATCGGGAAGTGGATCTGACAGATCCTTGATGAGTTTGATGACGGTGTCGGTGTCAAAAGGCATTCCGGAATTGGCCAGGACGGCAACTTCTGCGATGTATTCGTCGTAGTCGTGATCTTTGGTGGGCTGACCAACGAATATCTCAAGGTCTCCTAAAGTCACCCCGATTGGTGCCGGAAAGTCAATGAGTTCGTTCTGCCAGCCGTCTACTAACACGTATGGGTTGTAGTCGGGACCCCGAATGGGAAGAACTTTTGGTGTGGGCTCCACGATGGGCAAGACGACTCCGCCTTCTAACACCAACCAGTCAACCACTACCAGAATGTCGGCCACGAGATAGTTGGGGTAGGACTGTTCTCCTAATTTGTAGAACCCCTCGATGGCTGGTGAGTGTTTGTCTTGTTGGGTCATGTATGACACCTCCTTGCATAATCAGAATAACGAAAGGGTGCGTCACACGAAGTTGCTCATGAACTGATATATACGCGCGTGTACGTGTACGCGCGCGCACGTGTGTACGCGCGCACATCCCGCGGGCGCCCGCCACCGCGCGCGAGGCAATATTTTTTTAAGCCTTATGCGCACTGAGTCACAGAGCATCATCGGCCTAACTATGACAAAGGGTGCCTGTATATAGAGGACCATGAAAAATTCCAGCACACCCAAGAAGGTCCCATCCACGTCACCTACATCGCCTCGAGCATCCTCGAGGAGACCATTACTTATCGTTGAGTCACCTGCCAAGGCAAAGACGATCTCGAAGTATCTCGGCACCGCCTACATGGTGGAAGCATCAGTCGGACACATCGCAGATATTCCTGAAAAGAAAAACTCCGTCGATGTCGACAATGGTTTTGCCGTTGAGTATGTGCTCACGCCAAAGGGTCGTGAGACCATCACGCATCTTCGTCAACAACTAAAAAAAGCATCGATGCTGATTCTGGCGACCGATGCCGATCGTGAGGGTGAACTCATTGCTGCTCATCTCGTAGAGTTTTTGAAGCCCACCGTGCCTGTGCAGCGAGTGGAGTTTCGCTCTGTCACCAAGGACGCTGTCGAGAAAGCACTCGCACAGCCTCGTCAGATCGATGCCTCTCTTGTAGAAGCCGCCAAGACTCGTCGCATTTTGGATCGCTTGTATGGATTTGAAGTGTCGCCGGTGCTGTGGCGCAAAGTTCGCCAGAATCTTTCGGCAGGGCGAGTGCAGAGTCCAGCGATGCGGCTTGTGGTTGAGCGCGAACTAGAGCGTCATCAGTTTGTCAGCGCAGGGTATTTCGACATCGATGCAACGTCAGCAACATCGCCGGCGTTTGTAGCCAAGTTGACTGCAGTAGATGGTCAGCGCATTGCAACCGGAAAAGACTTTGACTCCAAGGGAGCACTCGTCAACGATGTGCGAGCAATTTCAATTGAGATGGCTACTGCCATTGCCACAGTTCTTGAGAGTGGTCCATCAGCGCTCACAGTGTCGTCGTCCGCCGAGAAGGTGTACAGCCGATTCCCACAGCGTCCATTCACGATGAGCAGTTTGTATCAAGCAGCAGGTAATCGTCTTGGCATGAGTACGGCCGAGGCTCGTGTAGTGAGTCAGCAACTCTTTGATCATGGTCACATCACGTATCCCCGAACAGATAACGGGGCGTTTGGGCGTGAGGCGCTCGCCAAAGTGCGACATGCCGTGAAGGAAGTCTTTGGCGATGCATTGCTGTCACCCAAGGCTCGATACATCAGTGGCGCCGGAAAAAATGCGCAAGCAGCACACGAGGCAATTCATCCAACACGAATGTTGGTGCGTCGTCCCGCAGGACTCACGCCTCGACAGCAAGCGCTGTATGAACTGATTTGGCAGCGCACTATTGCCACACAGATGTCAGACGCAAGCGGTGTCACGGTGTCGATCACTCTGCAGACGACTGCCGCAACATCTCCGACAGTTGATTGTGAGTTCAGCGCATCGGGAACCACCATTACATCGCCCGGATTTCGATTGGCATACGGGTTCGATGAGGAAGATGAGAAAGAAAAAGCTCTCCCAGCGCTCGCCGTGGGCGAGTCTGTGCCGATGGAGTCATTTACGATGCTGCAACATGCAACGGCGCCACCAGCGCGTTTCACTGAAGCGTCATTAGTGAAAGAACTCGAAGAACTCGGAATCGGCCGACCATCGACGTATGCGTCAATTATCGCAAAATTGCGGGAGCGCTATATCTGGTCAAAAAAAGGGGAGCGAGCACTTGTGCCGACCATCACTGCGTTTGCGGTGCATCGCATTATGACGCAATATTTTCAGCCTCTTGTTGATTACACCTTCACGCAGATCATGGAAAAAGATCTTGATCGAATTACGTCAGGTGAACAAATGCGTGATCTGCTTCTTACTGATTTCTATTTCGGAGCAGGCGGCGAATGGCCAGGTATTCATCCACTTATTGAGAGCACGATTAAGACAATTGATCCGAAGCAACTTTTTGCGATTGACCTTGGGCTGCACCCGACAACAGGTGAATCAATGCTGATCAAACCCGGGATTCTGCGCAAAGGGACGTTCAGTCCATATCTGCAATGCGGTGAAGCAACGCGCAGCATCTCTGATCAGACCATGCTTGACGAACTTGATATTCCGGCGATGGTGGCATTGCTCAGTGCACAGGCAGTCGTTGTTGGCCATATTGATGGTGTGCCGGTGATTGTGAAAACTACAAGTACTGGTAGTTACTTTCAGCTCGGCAACAAAGAAGCACTGCCAGCCGGGAGTAAAAAACCACGCACTGCAGGTTTGTTATCCCACATGACCCCTGAGACCGTCACGATCGAAGATGCCATCGCAATGTTTTCACTTCCGCGAACCATTGGCTCTCACCCCCAAACGGGGCACGACATCGTGGCGCACTTTGGCAAGTTCGGGGCCTACATCGTGTGTGGCGAGGACAGTCGGTCACTCAAAGACGAGACTGCTCTTTTTAGCCTTATTCTGGGTGATGCGGTGGCTCTCTTGGCTATCCCAAAAAAGCCTCGGGGCAATTTTCGAGGCAAAAAGTAGTGGCGAGGTCGTTGCCAACAGGAGACACAGGGGCTAGGGTGGAGGTTGCTCGGGGTTCCCCGAGGCTCCCGTCAGATGTCTTTGGCTGGTTGAGTGTTGAGTATCTCACTTCGGTAAGGCGCTCAATTTCCCAGAAATCCCCCGAAAACAGTGACTGAAAAAGACTGAACGAAAGCAGGCACCACAATGGCCGCACATGCCCTAGAGAAATCACAACTCGAAACAAAAGATCGAGAGCAACTCCTTGCTATCGCTGATGCCCTTGGGGTGTCATCGGTCTCTCGAGCCACGAAGTCTGTATTGATTGACAAGATTCTTGACAAAACAGGTGCCAACGCTCCGGCGCCCAAGCCAGCCGCTGCGCCAGAAGCAAAGCCCGTCGTCCAAGCAGCACCGGCACGCGAACCGCGACCAGCGGCGACCGCCCCCAAAATGGGTGCTGACGGTGAGCCAATGGCTGACTGGGAAATTGAGTTGGCTGAGCACGAAGGTCGCATGACCCCAGAGCAGGCAACGACAGCTCGTGACAACAGTGCGCGTCCACAACGCGATGCTGGGCAGCCTCGCCCGCAAGGAAATCGTCAGCAAGGTGATCGTCAGCAAGGTGATCGTCAGCAAGGTGATCGTCAACAGGGTGATCGTGCGCAAAACAATGCACCCGGAAATCGTCCACAGAATAGTGGTCAAGATAACTGGGAGAACAGCGATCGTAATCCGCGCAATCGTCGTCGCCGTCGTGGCAAGGGTCCGCGTGATGAAGGTCCACAGGGACAAGATCGCTTTGAAGTCAATGATCGAGAGCCACGCGATGGTGGCGAAGTAATTAGCAATGAACCTGTTGAAGTGTCTGGCTATTTAGATTTACGTGATGAGGGCTACGGCTTTTTGCGCATAGGTGGTTATCTCACAACACGAGAGGATGCGTATGTGCCTGTCAAGTTGACTCGGCAATACGGATTACGCAAGGGAGACCACGTCACCGGAACAGCGCGTCCTGCCGGAAGAAATGAAAAAAATCCCGGAATGCTTGAGATACTCACGGTGAACGGAAGAGATCCTGAATCAGCAAAAAAGCGTCCACGCTTTGAAGACCTCACGCCACTGTTTCCGGATTCACATTTAAAGCTAGAAGACCTCAGCGATCCGGGCAATGTGACCGCTCGTATTATCGATTTGATTGCTCCGATCGGAAAAGGTCAGCGCGGATTAATTGTGTCGCCACCTAAGGCTGGCAAGACAACAATCATGAAAACGATTGCAACGTCCATTGAAAAAAACAATCCAGAGGTAAAACTTATTGTCTTGTTGATTGATGAGCGACCAGAAGAAGTGACCGACATGCGTCGCACTGTCAAGGGAGAAGTCATTGCGAGCACGTTTGATCGCCCAAGCGACGAGCACACACAGATCGCTGAACTCACAATTGAAAAAGCAAAGCGCTTGGTTGAACTAGGCGAAGATGTCGTGATTATTTTGGACGGAATCACTCGATTGTCGCGTGCTTATAACTTGGCAGCGCCAGCGACTGGTCGCATCATGTCAGGTGGTATTGACGCCGGTGCTTTGTATCCGCCCAAGAAGTTTTTTGGAGCGGCGCGCAACATCGAAGAAGGCGGAAGTTTGACGATTTTGGCAACTGCGTTGGTCGAGACCAATAGCCGCATGGATGATGCCATCTTTGAAGAGTTCAAAGGAACAGGCAACATGGAACTACGCCTAGACCGCAAGATCGCGGAGCGACGCGTGTTCCCCGCCATTGATGTGGATGCCAGTTCGACCCGCCATGAGGAGCTTCTTTTTGACCGCAAACAGTTACCTTTGGTCTGGAAACTACGCCGAGTACTCAGCGGAATGGCCGCCGAGGGCAGCCCCGCCCCAGGCCTGGAATTGCTGATGGACCGCCTGCGTACCTTCAAGTCAAATGACGAATTCTTGTCTGAAATCGCGAAGCAACCCACGAATTAGAACCGATACACTTCACCCCTTAGTTTGAGGAGCCGATATGAAGACCGAAATCCATCCTGATTATTCAGACATCCAGATCAAGTGCTCATGTGGCAACACGTTTACCACTCGCAGCACAAAGGGCAAAGACATCAGCGTTGAGTTGTGCAACGAGTGTCACCCATTTTTCACGGGTAAGCAAAAGTTGGTCGACACGGGTGGTCGCGTAGAGCGCTTTAACAAGCGTCACGGCGAGCGCAAGGCGGGCCCTAAGAAAGCCGAATAGGTTTTCGTGTCAGACGAGTTAGAGCGACGTAGTCGTTTACTTGGGATCAAACTTCGCGCATTAGTGCGAGATCACATCGGGTCAGAGCCTGATGGAGAAATTTTTGCATTCGGATTGGGTGCTGCATTAGTGACATCTGATGCAACATTTGTATTGATCGAAGGCGATGCCAGCAAAGCATTGGGTCCAGCCTTGTCATGGGCACTACAACGCAGTGACGCTCCACTTCATGTGTTGGCAGACAGAGACACCGGCATCTTGGCTCGTCGTGCAGAAAACTTTCATCATCCCATCTCGATCTGGCACATTGCAGATCGCGTATTGCTTCCGGCAGTTGTCGAACCATTTACGATCCGACTCGAGCCGCTTAGTTCACATCTAGCGTTTATCGGACTGATTGCTCAAGCAGGTGCTGATGTAGTGATTGAGCACGGTGTTGTCACGGGTGAAGTACAAGGCCTTGAGATTTGTCGCGTTGTTGATGACGCCTATACAGGTGAGTCCAGACTAGAAGTGGGGATGGGTGCACATGACCGTGAAGCGTTTGCGATGATTCACGGTTCACTCCCAACAGAAAAAGCGTTGCGCAATGTGATTGATGCCGTGAGCGCGCATCGCAGTGTCGGAGCCGACCCTCATCCGCTCAATACATTTGGAGCAGAGCGCCTGATGCGCGCGCGTGTCATTGCTAATCCGCAATCGGTGGATTTTGTCCATGCAGAAGCAGCCGAACCACCAGTGCAACGAATGAATCTCAAAGATGCGGTGCCATGTGTGGCGCTTGCTGTTGGTGCACAGGGTCAACGATTTGTGGTCACGTTTGCACACGGAATTGATTTGGATGTCGTGCCGTTTGCCCTTGACGCTTGGCAACGTCTAGAACCAACAGCACTGCCCGCCGTGGTATTGCGCGACCAAGATGTTGTGAAGTCAATTGAGCGCTTGGCCCACAATGCCATAACGAGCGTGCAGATCATCGCCTTCCGGGCTGACTGAGCCGTATCCTGAAAGGGTGCAAGATCGCCTGGAGTCCATAGAGCGCGACTATGTCGACCTCGAAGCCAGTCTGGGAAGTCCTGAAATATTGGGAGACCAGGACAAAATGCGTGAGGCCGGTCGTCTCTATAAACAACTCACACCGTTAGTCACATGTATTCGGGCGCTCACCGAAATGCAAGGAAACGCCCAGGCCGCTCGTGAACTTATGGCCGAGACCGCAGGTGACGAACGAGATAATTGGCGCGAAGAATTGATGGCATCGGAAGCCGCAATCGAAGTTCTTGAAGAAGAACTCAAACTATTGCTGCTGCCTCAAGACCCCAATGACGGAAAAAATTTGATTATGGAAATCCGTGGAGCAGAGGGCGGAGAAGAAGCAAACTTGTTTGCCCACGACTTGCTTGAGATGTATCGAGCGTATGCAGCCAAATACAACTGGAACATCGAGACACTACAGATGGATATGTCAGAGATGGGCGGAGTCAACCAAGTGACTTTGTTAATTAAGGGTGAGTCTGCATGGAGTCATCTTAAATTTGAAGGCGGTCCACATCGGGTGCAGCGAGTGCCAGCCACCGAGGCCCAAGGTCGGGTACATACATCGTCGGCAACCGTGATGGTCATGCCAGAAGCAGAAGAAGTTGATATCAGCATTGATGATAAAGACCTCGACATTGATGTGTATCGCGCCAGTGGTCCTGGAGGACAAGGTGTCAATACCACTGACTCCGCTGTGCGTATTACTCACCGACCAACAGGACTTGTTGTTTCTATGCAGGACGAAAGAAGCCAGTTGCAAAACCGCGCACGCGCGATGCAGGTGCTCAGATCGCGTTTGCTGAAATTGCGTCAAGAAGAAGCAGACGCGAAGGCTTCAGCGGCTCGCAAAGCACAAGTAGGTGGTGGTGGACGCAGCGAAAAAATTCGCACATACAACTACAAAGACAATCGAATCACTGATCACCGAATCGGTTTTACGTTGTATCAGTTGCAAGTTGTTCTTGCTGGCGATCTAGATCCTGTTATCGATGCACTGCAAGCAGACCTGCGGGCACGTCAACTCGCTGGCGATGACTGACACAACAATCACGTGGCGCACGTTGATGGCAACAACTGCCGTTTTAGTGGGGGATCGCATCACAGCAATGTGGCTCTGTCATCATGCGAGTGGTTGTGATGCAGATGAGTTTTTAGCAATATTGGATGACTCTGTCTCGCAGCGTTCAATCGCTCACATTGATGCAATGGTGCATCGTTTGCTCGCAGGCGAACCATTGCAATATGTCATGGGACGTTGGGCATTTCGACACCTTGATCTCATGGTCGATAAACGAGTCTTGATTCCGCGACCAGAGACAGAACAATTAGTTGACATCGTGTTGTCCTATCTGCGGGATTTCCCAGAGGACCACGTCGCGGTAGTCGCCGATCTGGGCACAGGTTCAGGAGCAATCGGTTTGTCGTTATTGCACGAACTAAAACTCGGCTCTCTCACGGCGTACTTGGCAGATGCTTCTGTTGATGCATTGGATGTGGCTCGTGCCAATGTGTCGGGGGCAGGAAGATCAGGGATCAACGCCGTGGTCGTGCACGGCAACTGGTATGAGGCTTTGCCAAATCAGTTGCACCAAACATTTGACGTCATCGTCAGCAATCCGCCATACATTGCCGACAACGACCCAGAGGTCGCAGAAAATGTGCTGCAATGGGAACCAGGTGATGCGTTGTTTGCCGGAGCCGATGGTCTTGATGCAGTGCGACACATTGTTGCTGGCGCGCGCGATTGGCTGAAACCCGGCGGTCTGCTGGCCATTGAGATTGGATACAAACAAGGTGATGCCGTATTGCAACTGCTGCGTGCTGCTGGGTTAACAGAGGCGCAGGTGATTCCAGATCTGTCTGGGCGCGATCGATTTGTGCGTGCTATTGCGCCGAATTGACGTCTGGTTCTGCTCAAGTTACGAGCAGAGATGTTCTTGCAAAAACGAAAGCTGATGAAGCAATAAGTTCTCAGCGACAATTTCTTGTGGCGTCATGTGCGTGACACCTGACAACGGAAGCACTTCATGTGATTTTCCGGCCGCCAGAAGCGCTGAAGACAATTGCAAGGTGTGTGCTGCCACCACATTGTCATCAGATAATCCGTGAATCAGCAGAAGTGGTCGCGAGAGCTTGTCGGCATCATTGATGAGCGAAGTTGAGTCATACGGATGGCTATCGGTTTGTGGATGACCGAGATATCGCTCGGTGTAATGCGTGTCATAGAGCATCCAGTCGGTCACAGGTGCACCTGCAATAGCACAATGAAAAATATCTGGTCGACGCAACACGCCGAGTGCGGCGAGGTATCCGCCAAAGCTCCAACCCCGAATACCAACCCGAGACAAGTCTGCACGCGGCTCTATGTCGCCAAGGGCTAGCGCAACTTCAACTTGGTCGGCTAAAACTGAGCCAGCAAAGTCGTGATGAATGCTGCGTTCCCAGTCAGTGCCACGGCCTGGCGTGCCTGCTCCGTCAACAACAACCACAATAAAGCCTTGATCTGCAAACCATTGAGACGTAGCGAACGAGTGCGCTGATGCAACGACGCGTTGGGCATGTGGACCGCCATACGGATCAAAGAGTACGGGCAGGCGCGATGTGCCTGGGTTACGGGGAGTGACTACAGCAATCGGGATTGCTCTGTCGCCAACGCGATGAAATTGTGTTGTTGGCAAAAATGGCAGTGGCTCTGCATAATTTGCAATCTCACGCACGTCGCTATCAGGCCCATTGTCAGACAAAAGAATATGAAAACTTGCACGAGTATGTGTGACGGAGTTCGTGCGTGCGACCGTGAGGGTTCCGTTGCTGACTGCAGATGAGGTGAGGTTTCCGTCATGAATGCAGACAAGAGACGAAGTCTCGATGTCATAACTCCAGATGTGCAGAACTGATGGTGTGTCAATGGGATTTGCATGAAAGACAATGCGCTGGCCGACATGACTCACTGAACGAACCTGCATATCGGGTGGCGTAATAGTGACATTGTCTAGAAGTAGTCGACGTGCGCCATCTCTGTCAGCACATGTGACTAGTTGGTTATTCGGAGTAAGCGCTGGTGTTCCGGATACAAGTTCAACCCAGCATTGGTCTGTGTCTGTATAGCGTTGCACGCACGCACCAGAACTTGTGTCGATATCTAAAATAGCGACCGTGCGTTGATCACGTGTTTGCACCTGCGCGATGCAACCCGCTTTGCTCCATTGCACTGCTGTTATGTATTCCCAGGTATCAGCAATATCTATTGGGGTAAGTGCTGTCGTGTTGATGTCGACGATATGTAGCGATGTTGTCGCATTGGTCGTTCCGGCTGCTGGGTAACGGTGCGCTACTGCGGGCAAAGCAGGACTAGCAGGATCAGCGATGTACCACGTGTTGACATTGCAAACATCAACACGCTCAGCGATGATGTGTGTCCCTGTAGGGGACCACCAGTAACCGCGGTGTCGGCCCATTTCTTCGGCTGCCACGAATTCGGGCGAACCCCATGTCACTGTTTCTTCAGGGTCTGAGCACAGAATTGTTTCTTCACCATCGAGCGTGCACACACAAAGGTCTCCATTACGAACATATGCAATACGCGTGCCAGTTGGGTCTAATCGCGGATCAAAAATGCCAGATGCAACATTGATCGCTTGTGGTGGGGTCTTGTCAACAAGAGAGCAAACAAAAAGAACGCCACCCAATACAAAAGTTGCAGTACTGACATTTGCGTCGCACGCATATGTCGTGATTCCGCCTGCTCCTTCGCGGGCGCGTTCTCGTCGCTGACGTTCTTGTGTGGTGAGCAATGTGTCGTCAGCAAGCAATG
>CANLAH010000043.1 GCA_947488685.1 Acidimicrobiaceae bacterium
CGTCAGGAGTATTGACGTCAACATTGCAATTGCTTACTAATGGTGCCACTCACGTGGCAGTTGCAGTTGATCACGTGATTGAAAGTTTTCGTAATGACTTGTGGGATGGATATAAAACAAGTGATGGTATGGAACCAGAAATTCTTGGTCAACTTGCGTTTATGGAAGAAGCATTGCGAGCTCTGGGAGTGCCTGTTTGGGCGATGGTGAAATACGAAGCCGACGATGCCTTGGCCGCTGGTGCGCGTATTGCGGACGCCAGTGAACAAGTGCAACAAGTGCAAATACTCACGCCAGACAAAGACCTCGGACAAAGCGTTCGCGGAAATCGCGTAGTGCAGTTTGACCGCCGTAATGATCTCATCATCAACGAAGATTCTGTGCGTCAAAAGTTCGGCGTGGGACCAGAAAGTATTGCTGACTGGCTAGGGCTCGTAGGTGACACAGCAGATGGTTTTCCGGGATTGCAAGGGTGGGGAGCAAAAAGTGCTTCTGCGGTGCTGGGGGTGTATCACACAATCAGCGCAATACCTGATGATGACAAACAGTGGATAGCCGACGGAGTTGTTGTGCGTGGTGCGACGAAGTTGGCGGCAACACTTGCCGCAAATCGCGAACTAGCAATGTTGTTTAAAAAAATTGCAACGGTTGTTGACGACGTGGACGACGATGTTCAACTCGGTGGCGTGGAGGACTGGCAATGGCGTGGGCCGACATCTGCGCTTCGGGCAGTCGCGACAGAGGTGGGGAACAACCAGATCGTTGAGCGTGCAGAGCGAGCAATGGTGGGACGTGAATAGTGAAGTAACGGCCAGGCGGTCTGCGGCACACACGTAAAACCGCTGAAGGCTGCTGCCTTCCGGCCCTGACCTGATTCACGGGTTCGTGTCGCACAGGACCCGACCGTTACCTCACCACCCACGTCACCATGGGTGATGAGGCTCAAGGATACCTTGCCGATAGCCTGCGTCACTTGCGGCATCGGTGACGATGTCGAGGAAGGGTGCGAGAGCGGCCGAATCGGCACGCTTGGAAAGCGTGTGAAGTGAAAGCTTCCGTGGGTTCGAATCCCACCCCTTCCGCGATGGAACACATAGATGCGATGCGACTAGCCCTCGAGCAAGCACGGGCTGCGCTTGCTCTTGGTGACGTGCCAGTCGGCGCGGTTGTCTTGCATGACGGCAACGTCATCGCGGCTCGCCATAACGAACGTGAACTGCGCCAAGACCCAACTGCACACGCCGAAGTATTAGCCCTGCGTGATGCCAGTGAAGCCCTTGGTCGTTGGAGACTCGAAGACTGCACTCTTGTAGTCACACTTGAGCCTTGCGTGATGTGTGCAGGGGCGTTGATCTCTGCTCGTATTGGGCGTCTCGTGTATGGTGCGGCAAACTTTGAAGCGGGGGCTACTGCTTCTTTGTATAACGTCACCAGCGATCCTCGTCTGGGTCATAATCCTCCCGTCGAACACGGACTCCTGGCCGACGAATCTGGTGAGTTGCTGCGGTCGTTCTTTGCTGGACTCCGTTCGTAACGCCGATAACCTTGCCGACGGAAGAGTGCCAGAGCGGCCGAATGGGACGGTCTCGAAAACCGTTGTGGATGCAAGTTCACCGTGGGTTCAAATCCCACCTCTTCCGCCAATCAGGCAGTGATGTATTTGTTGAGTCAGCGTTGTTTGTCGGCGTACTTTTGGAAAGTTAACAACCCGTACCAAAACACTCCCGTGAAGACAATGATTGATACGCAGCCACCAAAAGCGAACAGCGTGGAGTTAGTTATCGCTATCACGATTACCCTTTGCTAGCAAGAGCGCACCGAGCGCCAGGATCGACGGAACCCAAATGCCAACATAGATTCCGTTAAGCCTGGCCGAAATATCGGCTTCGTCTGCTTGGAAATATAATGTCACGCTGAGCACAAAACTAGCAAAAGCAGCAACGATCGCAGTTCCTTTAAGGACGGTTTCAGGTTTCGGAGTCATGTCGGCTTCTCTTTCAAAATACTGGCATCGGGTTGATGCCTCAATAAGTGTAAGCGCAGTCCAATTGGAAGTGCGACATTGTGCACAGAGGATTGAGCCACATTGTCAGCACGTCAGATTATTTGATGGCGGCTTAAGAGTAATGAGGTACGTATCAACAGGGTCAACGACGCATGCGTTAGACCCGTACCCGGTGTGCTGGTCGGCCGTTGCCTGAAGAAAGATTCCACCTTCGAGTGCTTTTGCCATTGATCTACTGCTTTCAATCGGAGTCGCGGCATCCCCCGAGGTACCAATGACCACGATGGGTCCGGCTCCTTTGCCCGTGATGACGACATGCGTTGCTTGCGGAGCAGGCCAGAACATGCACGTATAAGAGTGGATGAAACTTGGCCCTAGGCGCGGAGCAACTGCAAGGAACTGATCATTTGTTGCATCAATCTCGGCAACCGTTAAGGGACCTGGTTCATCGAGGCACGAGATTGCGATGAAAGCCTCAAGCTCGTTTCCGTATGTGCCGTCACTATTGCGCTGAAAATATTGGTCATTGAGTGAGAGCAGTCCAGCGCCCTTGCCTTTTTGCGCATCACTTAGGGCCCGTTCAAGGTCTGGCCACATGGAGTCTGAATACATCGCTTCGGCAATTGCCGTATAGGCCACGGTTTGATTAACGGGTGCGCGATCAGCCGACACGACGAGCGGATTGTCGTCAAGACCAGAGATGAGTTTGTCGAGTGCAGCGCCCGGATTTGCGTTGTTATAGAACAAGCACTTTTTGTTAGCGGCACACTTTTTCAGGAATGTATTTAATGCTTTTTCGAACCCCGCTGCTTGTTGTAGTGCGCCTTGGATGGCGTCAGCCGTTGGATCTGATGCGCCATCAAGTACTGCTGCGCGAACAGTGTCGGGAAACATCGTTGCCCATGTAGCGCCAAGTTCACTCCCGTATGAAAACCCGAAGTAACTGATCTTTTTTTCACCAAGAGCCGCACGAATCGTGTCCATGTCATGAGCGGTTGCCTGAGTTGAAATATACGGAAGTATCTTGCCACTCCGAGTTTTGCATTCGTCTACAAACTTTTTTGTGAGTACCAGGATCTGGTCGATGTCAGCCTGATTGTTAGGGGTGTTATCGGCACCAAAGTATTCGTCGTAAGAATCAATGCAGTCCACTCTCGGAGTCGAAGCTCCAGTGCCGCGCGGGTCCCATCCGATGATGTCAAAGTTGGCCAAGAGAGTCTGGCTCAAGTAGTACTCAGCGTTTTCTGCAACAGATGAACCACCAAAACCCGGACCACCGGGATTAACAAGCAGTGAGCCAATGCGTTGGCCAGGTTCGTCGGCGGTACGCCGTAGGAGATGTAACGAAAAGGTTCCGATGTCAGGTGCGTCGTAATCGTATGGAACATTGAGTGTGCCGCATTCGAACTTGCCACAAATCTTCCAAGTTATTTGTGGAGAATTTCCTTGAGCATTGGGAGATGTCGCGATGGGGTTCTTGCTGATGGTTGGGGTTGTAGTGGCCGAGCTTGAACACGCGGCGAGACTAATAATCAACATGCCTGTTACAAGCACGGCCCGACGTCGAACTGCGGTGGTGAATAAATCGGTGAACATCTCTCACGCAGGCTAGGCGATAGGTGAGTTGCGCGCCCTAGCCTTGAGGATGTGCGAATGGGACCTCACATGATGATGCCAAGTGATGGCCATGACGTGAAAGGTGCCAAGGTTCAGCGAGGCTCGTTGCGCCGAGCTTGGGTGTTTGCAGCACCATATAAAAAACAGATTGCAGCCTTTCTTATGGCAATTCTGCTGTCAGCGTTGATCGCACTTGCTCCGCCATTGTTGTTTCGCGGAATCTTGGATCATGCAATTCCTGACCAAAATCGTGGCTTGATTACCACGCTTGCCTGCGTGCTTGTTCTAGCAGCGCTGATTGATGCGTTGCTCGCAATCGTGCAGCGGTGGTATAGCTCCACAATCGGTGAAGGTCTTATTTATGACTTGCGAGTTGCATTGTTTGACAAAGTACAAAGAATGCCGATTGCTTTTTTTACGCGCACTCAAACTGGTGCGCTGATTAGTCGACTCAACAATGATGTGATTGGTGCTCAGACAGCGGTGACATCGACTTTGGGCAGTGTGGTGTCAAATGTTGTTGTGTTAATCACCACACTGGGGGCAATGTTGGCGCTTGAGTGGCGCTTGACATTGCTGTCTCTTGTTGTGCTTCCCCTGTTTATTTTGCCTGCAAAGCGAGTCGGACTAAAACTCGGCGTGATTGCTCGACGCCAGATGGAACTCAATGCGGAGATGAACACTCAGATGAGTGAACGCTTCAATGTTTCGGGAGCAATGCTGGTCAAATTATTCGGACGCAAAGAGCGCGAAGTTGCAAACTTCAGCGCCCGAGCTGCTGGTGTGCGAGACACAGGCATCCGCAGCGCAATCTATGGTCGCGTATTTTTTGTTGCGCTCGGTCTTGTTGGCGCTCTCGGTGCTGCAGCAATCTATGGAGTTGGTGCTCATCAAGTTGTTTCGGGTGACATCAGCGCCGGAACGCTCGTGGCGATGGCGGCTTTTGTGCAACGTATTTATCAACCACTTACTGGTTTGACGAATGCTCGTATCGAGGTGATCACTGCGTTTGTGAGTTTTGATCGAGTCTTTGAAGTTCTTGATGCGCCAGTCTCAATCTTTGACAAGCCAGGTGCATACGATCTAGTCGACCCTCGGGGTGAAATTATTTTCGACAATGTCACTTTTCGGTATCCGCCCGGTGCGTCGGTATCTATTGCGTCGCTCGAAGCGGCTGGTGTTATGCAGGGCGCAGACCCCGATGTTGATGTCTTGCAAAACGTCTCGTTCACGGTGCCTGCCGGAAAAACAGTGGCGCTAGTTGGCGCTAGTGGGTCCGGAAAAACAACAACGGCAATGTTGACTGCACGTTTGTATGACGTCACATCTGGTGCCGTGCGCATAGATGGTCATGATGTTCGAGACCTGACCGGAGATTCACTTCATGACGCCATTGGGGTGGTGTCACAGGATCCGCATTTGTTTCATGAGTCAATTGAATCGAATCTGCGATACGCGCAGCCAAATGCGACTGATGCAGAACTAGTGATTGCATGTCAGGCGGCACGAATTCATGAGGCAATTGCATCGCTGCCAGACGGATACAGAACTGTCGTGGGTGAGCGCGGTTATCGATTGTCGGGTGGAGAAAAACAACGACTGGCCATTGCTCGCTTGTTGCTTCGAAATCCTGCGGTGATGATTCTGGACGAAGCAACGAGCCATCTTGACAATGAAAACGAGGCATTAGTGCAAGAAGCACTTGAGTCTGCGTTGTTTGATAGAACTGCACTCGTGATCGCACATCGCTTATCGACAATTCGAGATGCTGATCTAATTGTCGTGCTCGACCAAGGACGTGTTGTCGAACAAGGCACGCATGCAGAATTAATTGCTAAAGAGGGCTTCTATGCATCGCAGGTGCGAGCAGGTGGAAGTTTTGGCTTGGAGAGTGATGTCTTCTGAAATGATTGATGGACGTCCCGTTTTTACGGTCTCGGCGTTTGGCAACATCATCAAAGGTCTTGTAAGTGAAGCGTTTCTTGGTGGCGTGTGGGTAGAAGGAGAAATCCAGGGTGCAAGGCCCGCTAAGCCCCATATGTATTTTTCGCTTGCCGAAAAAGTTGATGATGTCGATGTAAAAATTGATGTTGCAATTTTTGCTGGTGCATTACGTGGTGTGAATGCAAAATTACGCGAACAAGGTCTAGAACTCAAGAATGGAATGAAAGTTCGAGTGTTCGGAGTTCTTGATTTTTATGCGCCACGCGGAAGTTTGACCTTTAAGGTCTCTGACATTGATACGCGGTTTGCATTGGGTGAACTTGCATTACAGCGTGAGGCGTTGTTGCGCAAGTTGATTGAAAATGGCATGACAGAGTTGAACAAGGCACTTGAGGTTCCAATCGTGCCATTGCGTCTGGGCGTGATTAGTAGTGAGACCGCAGCAGGCTGGGCGGATGCACGAAAGCACTTAGCAGAGTCGGGATTTGGTTTTCAGATTTCATTTATTGACTGTCGCGTACAAGGTGACCAAGCAGTGTCGATGGTGGTTCGAGCGCTCGAAATACTTGGAGCACGAACAGACATTGATGTGATTTTGCTGATGCGTGGTGGTGGCAGTAAAGGAGACTTGGCTGCTTTTGATGACGAAGCGATTGCTCTGGCGATTGCCCGTTGCTCGCTCCCTGTGTTTACCGGAATCGGTCACGAAGTTGATCGCAGTATTGCTGATGAAGTTGCGCATACAGCGTGTAAGACCCCCACTGCATGTGCAGACGAAATCATTGGCTATGTCGCTGAGTTCTTAGAAGCAATTGCCGACGCGGCACACGATCTGCAGCGACAGACACAGCAGGTGCTTGAGCGCTCGCGCACACGACTCACCGTGAACCTCGATCGTTTGTGTCGAGTGCCGGTATTACAGTTAGAGCGTCACGCCCAACGTCTTGACAGCATCACGGAGAGAGTACGACTGCTTGACCCAGTAAATACAATGGCAAAAGGCTGGAGCATTACACGAGCAGCCAACGGAGACATTGTTCGTGACGCAGCGTCATTATCAGTAGGCCAAGAAATGACAACAACTTTTGCATCAGGATCTGCCACTAGCACTATCAAGGAGATACACATATGAACCCACCATCAAAAGCCGCAACTGGCGAGCCAAAGGGATACGCCGAAGCACTCGCAGAACTCGAAAAAATACTTTCGGTTCTTGACGGCAACTCTGTTGATGTTGATGCATTAGCCACGCAGGTGCAACGTGCATCGTTTCTGATCACATGGTGTCGTGGGCGCATTGATGCTGCTCAATTACAAGTTGACAAAGTTGTTGCCGGTCTCGGCGACGACGAATAGATTCGCTGATTGCCGCTACATATCTCATGACAACCCCACCAGCGTCTCTTGGCAAAATTGCCCAACAAGTAGAACTTTTGCTGACTTCTACTCTGGATCAAGAAATTGAACGATGGACACAACTCGATCCAGAACTGGCTGAACCCATAGCTGAAATTCGTCGACTTGTTTTGGCAGGCGGCAAGAGGCTGAGGCCCGCATTTTGCTATTGGGGATATGTCGGTTTAGGTGGCAGTGATCAAGACAAAGTTGTGCAGATTGGTGCAGCAATTGAGTTACTACACGCGATGGCATTGTTTCATGACGACATCATGGATGGTGCTGCAACTCGACGCGGTGACACAACAACGCATCTGCGATTTGAAGATCGTCATGCACGTGCCAACTGGGCTGGCGAGGCACGTCGATTTGGTGAAGGTGCAGCAATATTGATTGGTGATATGGCATTTGTATTATCAGATCGATTAGTAAGCGATGTGTCAACGCCTGTTCGCAATATGTGGGACGACATGCGAATGGAACTCAACGTTGGGCAGTATCTCGATATGTTGGGCTCTGCTCGACGCGAACGTAGCCGCGAAGTTGCCGACCGTATCTGTCGTTACAAAAGTGGTAAATACACAATTGAGCGACCCTTGCATATTGGGGCTCTGCTCGCTCATCCAAATAATGCAGACATAATTCTGCAACAACTTTCTGCATATGGTTTGCCACTCGGTGATGCGTTTCAAATGCGCGACGATGTTCTCGGTGCTTTTGGGGATGAGTCTGTAACCGGAAAATCAGTTGGTGGAGATCTTCGCGAAGGTAAACCGACTCCGCTACTGGCGTGTGCTACTCAGAGAGCAACAACCGCACAACTCGCTATCTTGCATACAGTTGGTCAAGAAGATCTCACAGATGGTGATATCGCAACGATTCAACAAGTGATTATTGAGACGGGTGCTCTTGATGAACTTGAAGATCTCATTGCCTCTTTACGTGACGAAGCAATTTCTGCATTGGCGCATACAACGCTCGGTAGTGAGGCAGTTAATGAATTAAACGAACTTGCGCATTACGTGGCAGATAGGGATGTGTGAACTGCCGCATTTGTTATCGAGCAGCGTAACTTTCGAGGGCTTCTTGAGCACTGAGTCCGGTCATGACGCCTGGTTCTTCGTTGATGGCTTCGATCCATGGTGGTCGCACAACACAACACACCGCAATTGGGTCAATGTCATTGGGGCCAGTGACGCTTAGTCGTGCAAAAGTGCTGGCGTAATTTGCTGGTCGTGCATCGCGAGAAAGTTCAATCAACGCCCATGGGTCTGGGGTTTGGCCACTGCGGTCGCCCACTGTGGCAATTTCAGTAACGGCACTGATGTGCGTGGCTCCGCCAGCCAGTCCTGGCCCGTCTGTCAGAACTGCGCCGTGGACGAGTTCTGGTCTTGCCCCAGCGGCCAGTAACGCAATATATGCACCGATACCGCGCCCCAAAAGACATGCGCCACCGAGATGCCGCAATGCAACATCAACGTCTGCAAGCAAAATCTCGCATGAATATCCGCCACCTGCAGGAACACTTGATTGTCCGTGTCCTGTGAAGTCAAGTGCATAGATCGGTCCGGGCCAACGAGTGGCAACCTCTGGAACAGTGCTGGGGGAGTGTTCTCCTAAACCATGCAGTAATAACAATGGCGTGCCAGAACCGACACGCAATGTGTGGAGAGCAAGCGAAACTTTGTTATGTACAAGTTGTTGCGTGGTATTTGCAGTAGTGCTCATGACAAAAACTCCAAAATCATCGTGCTGACTTCGTTCGGCTTTTCAATGTGCACAAAGTGTCCGACATCATGAATTGCTTCGAGTCGTCCGTTGCGCGGAATCCAGGGAGCCAAATCTCGTGGTCGTGTTCCCCATCCCATTGGTTCGTCAATCGTGCCGATGAGTCCAAGAAATGGCATGCCGAGCGCGATCATGCGCAAGAGGGTCCACTCAGGGCGCCATGGACCAAAACCACCAAAGCGCATTGTGGGATCAAGTTTCCATCTCCATCCGTCATCATCTTGGCGTGCACCAATCGTGACGAGGTATTCAAGCCATTCAATAGGGAGTCGTGGATTCATTTTGCCGCGACGCACTGCAAGGTCGTGCAGTGAGCCTGGTTTGCGATGCGCAAGCGCGGCTTCGTGACGAAAATCTAACCACCCTGTGATTTCACCCGCCATCATTCGTGTTTGGTCGTGATCTGGCGCATCAGGCATACGTCTTTTTGAAGGCATGCCATCGATGTTGACCAACTTGGAGATGCGATACGGAGATGCGTCAGCAAGTTGCAACATCAGCGCACCACCTTTGGAGTGGGCGACAACAGGTGCGGCCTTGTTGGTGATTGAGCTCATCACGGTTAATGCATCTCGGATGTCTGCGTCCCATCCGTAGAGAGCGGTGTGGTCGCTATCGCCATGTCCACGATGATCCCAACTGATGACTCGATACCCCGCGGCCGCCATGATCGGTGCAAAGACGTCGTAGGTGCCAGCAAAGTCAGACCCACCATGAACCAAAAACAATGGGGGATCAGATTCGTTGCCCCATTCATAGGTGGCGATGCTGACTCCATCGGCGTCTGTTCGATACGAGCGAGCGGGGCGTTGGGCGCCGGGGAAAGAAGGAAGGTTCGTCATGGGCTGTATCACTCTACGCCGACCAAAATGTCTCGTAGTGTGGTTTGTGATGTTCTTGCGCACACGGCTCCATAAATATCTGCTGTGGGGAGTATTGGGTTTTGGTGCTTTGGCAATAGTTTCGAGTTTTTTTGACGGCGGCTCATCGTCGTCAACAACAACATCATCGTCATCAGTACGAACAATCCCAGCATCAAGCACGACGTACGTGCCACGCGAGTACACCGTGCTTCCAGGGGACTCGCTCTATTCCATTGCCGAAAGATTTAATCTCAGCGCTCCTGGCCTGGTGACACTCAATAAGATAAAAAATCCTGATCGCGTGCCAGCCGGCACAGTTCTCAAGTTGCCCCCCAGTGCGGGCTTTGTCCCCATTGGCGCGACCACAACGATGCCCCCTTGATAGTTACACTTTAGAAGATGAGTGCAAAGTTTTGGCCAACAGCAGAACATTGGTCTGTCGAGATACCACTCCATACGCCACATCCACGGTTGGCCTGGCTTGACAGCACCGGAGTTATTTCTTTAACTCCGTGTCCGTTTGAAGTGCCGGCGTCGGAGTGGGAGACGCTCGAGTATTTAGATTGGAAAAGTGGTGGTGACACCAACTTTGCACCACTTGCATCTGCCGATGGACAACTTGACTGTCGGGGCTTTTGGGACAAGGGTAAAACTGATAAAGATGCACTGTTCACAACCAACGCAGATAAAGCGCCAACGCTGAAAAAATATGTGCAAGATATTGGTGCCAACTTTGGTCGAGTTCGCATTATTAAATTAGAACCACAAGATCACGACACTGCAATACGCAATTTGCACCGTGACGACAATAATCGTTTTAACCCCGAGAACGAAGGCTGGGTAGTTCGCTCATGGTTAGAACTGACGGATTGTCCTGACAGTTATATGTTGCTGATGGATACCGGACCAGATGGCTTACCCGATCCCGCAACTGAACAACGCATTGCGCTGCACAGAGGCGCACGTTTTGTGGTGGACACACAACGTTTGTGGCATGTAGTGGTGCATAATTCAGATTTCCCTAGATATGCACTCATAACAAGTCTCGAGAGTGGTCCTGCTCTTGACAGTTTTATTGCGTCTCAACACGCGTAATAAGAACTGCGTCAGTTTTGTGAGCGACGATGTGCTGCTGCAAGTTCTGCAACCTCACGCATGATTCGAGCGATGTCAAAATCCTTTGGTGTATAGACAGCCGCAACACCCGCGTCTTTCATACGCGCACGATCATCTTCGGGAATAATTCCACCGATGATGAGTGGAGCATCGACACCTGCCTCGCGCAGTAACCGAATTACGGTTGGCACGAGAGATAAATGCGAACCAGAGAGAATCGACAAACCAATGACATCTGGATCTTCATCGCGAGCGCTTGCAGCGATTTGTTCTGGCGTCAGGCGAATACCGCTGTAGACAACTTCCATTCCAGAGTCACGCGCAGCGACAGCGATTTGTTCTGCACCATTGGAATGTCCATCTAGTCCGGGCTTGGCAACCAAGAACTTTGGTGGTCCACCTGGAATCGTTTTGACGAATGCCGCAACATCAGCCAACTCTGTTGTGCGTCTGCCGACGGCAGCACCCACGCCTGTTGGGGCTCTGAATTCGCCAAACACTTGGCGCAAAGCCTCTGACCATTCACCCGTCGTGCCGCCAACTTGAGCGAGTGCGATAGATGGTTCCATGATGTTGTCCCCACTACGGGCTGCAGCGGTGAGCACAGACAGTGCTGCTGTGACGGCCTGATTGTCGCGGTTGGCACGCCACGCTACGACATCGGCAATTGTCTCTTTTTCAACTTCGGGGTCAACTTTTAAGATGTTGTCTGCGCCACCGAGCGGCGATTTTTCGGTTTCAGTAAATGAGTTGACTCCAACAACAATCTGGTCACCGCTCTCTATTGCGCGAGTTCGCTCAGCCATTGAACTGACGAGTCGTCCCTTGAGTTCGTCAACAGCGTTGAAAGCGCCACCAAGTGACAACACATCTTGGAGTTCGGTCCATGCGGCTTCGTATAATTCTGAGGTGCGAGCCTCAATGACATGTGATCCGTCAAAAATATCTTCGTGCTCGAGGAGATCTGTTTCGAAAGCCAGTACTTGCTGCATGCGCAACGACCACTGTTGATCCCACGGACGAGGCAAGCCAAGTGCTTCGTTCCATGCTGGCAACTGCACACTTCGAGCGCGCGCATTTTTTGACAATGTCACTGCCAGCATTTCAAGAACAATGCGCTGTACGTTATTTTCTGGTTGTGATTCAGTGAGGCCCAGTGAGTTCACTTGAACGCCATATCGAAAACGGCGTGCCTTAGGGTCTTGTACGTTGTAGCGTTCGCGCGCAATTCGGTCCCAGAGTTGGGTAAAAGCACGCATCTTGCAGACCTCGTCCACAAAGCGAATTCCGGCGTTGACAAAAAATGAGATCGAGCCAAAGACTTGGTCGAATTGGTCATCGTTAACTTGTCCACTTTCGCGCACAGCATCAAGAACGTCGATTGCAGTAGCAAGTGAGAATGCAATCTCTTGCACGGGTGTGGCACCAGCTTCTTGCAAGTGATATGAACACACATTCATCGGGTTCCACTTAGGAGCGTTGTTGGCACACCATGCCACCATGTCAACGATGAGACGCTTTGATGGCGCTGGTGGGAAAATATATGTACCACGAGATAGGTATTCCTTGACGATGTCATTTTGCGTCGTGCCACGCAGTTGAGGGGGCGTGACATCTTGTTCTTGTGCGTTAGCAATGTAGAGGGCGAGCAACCATGCAGCGGTGGCATTAATTGTCATGGACGTATTCATTTGTGCAGGCGGAATACCGTTGAGCAACGTGCGCATGTGTC
This sequence comes from Acidimicrobiaceae bacterium, assembly GCA_947488685.1. Classification (GTDB taxonomy): domain Bacteria; phylum Actinomycetota; class Acidimicrobiia; order Acidimicrobiales; family Ilumatobacteraceae; genus UBA2093. Next base: position 12,461 of record CANLAH010000043.1, read on the forward strand.
CAAGATGCACGACCGGAACTCCGACCTTGCCGACTTCACCGTTGGCTAGTTCGTGATCAGGGTCGTATCCAGTTTGCGTCGGAAGATCAAAAGCAATCGAAAGACCAGTCTGCCCTTTGGCCAAGTTGGTGCGGTACAACTCATTGGAAGCGTGCGCCGTGGAGTGTCCGGAGTATGTCCGAATCAACCATGGGTCATCATGTTTGGGCTTGTCAGTGGATGCCACCCCGTAAGTATGGCAACGCTTAGGTGGTTTTCACTATATTAGATGGGGTATCGCCGGCTGGGGTAAGGGCCAGTTCGAGACGTTTGAGATAGTCGCGACGAGGCAGTTCAGTGGCTCCAAGGCTTTGGAGATGTTCGGTCCACCACTGTGTATCAAGAAGAGTCATTCCGGCCATTTGCATTGCGCCGAC
>CANLAH010000044.1 GCA_947488685.1 Acidimicrobiaceae bacterium
TGCTGAAGCACGCGCAGAGAACGGAGTGATGTCAATGTCGCCTTTGCCTCCGGTCCACATATCGGGATCGTTGGCAGCGTCAGCACCGGAGAATGCAAACGACCATGTTTGTTCTTTGAGGTTGACTTCGACATAGCGGTCTGCATTTGGCCAGTTGGAGTCATAGACCTTGATATGGGCAATGTCAGCGGAAGGAAACTCGACACCAATCGGCAAGATGGCATGACCACCGATATCGGTATACACGCCAAGGGTGTATTCAGGAACACCACTTTTGAGTGATGCGCTCAGTGTTGCCACAATGTCACTTGGGGATTTCTTGGAAAACTTCTTGGTGGCATCTTGTGCCTCTTTAAAGAACTGCGTCGCAAATGCCCGAATCAGGGCATGAGTGACGTCACCCGTATTGGTGAGCGTAAATGTCTTTGGATCTAACTTGTCCGTGAAGCGTGCTGCAGATAACACAGCAAGTCCTTCACAGTGTCCAGATATTCGTGCTTGGTTCACCATACGTGCCCACGCCGATGCTTCTGCCGTGAGCACACAGGGCGTTGCTGCATCGACACAGATATCTGGAGTTGATCCAAACATCGTGACCATGTCAGCGGTATCAAGTTCTGCAGTTGAAGCACTTGATGCAAAGTTAGGAAATGCAAACCCGTCAGGGCTTGGGTTCATACCACTTGCAACTGTGACTGCCTCTAGAGCCGGGGTGGTCACATCTGGAGTGGCACTGTTATCGCCACCAGCGCCACCACCACCACCTCCACATGCAGCAAGAGCGAGCAACAGCGCAACGCCAAGAGGCTTGAATCCTAGTTTAGTCTTCACGAGCCACATACTAGACGATTATTGGAGAGTTCGCCATGCGCCCTTGCGGGATCTGAGCCGTACCCAATCAACGATTGAGAATCTAGGGTCGTTCCTAAAAACGCATCACTTGATTATAATCTTGACCGTTTTTCGTATGCCCTTGTTCTTGCCCTTATCGGCTTGAGACAAGGTCACCGTGCAAGTACCGGTTTTTTTCGAGGCTGTAATCTTTGTGGACTTAAGGGTGCAGGCACCCGAGGCCTTATATGTTACTTTTCCGGCTTTGGCATTTGTCTTTACCCCAGTGAATACAGCCTTCAACGTGGTGCTTTTCCCTCGCGCCAAGATATTGGCTTTGCCCGCAGTTGTTGCTGTAGCCCCCTTGATTGAGTTTTGCAACACCACCGTGCAGGCAATGCCGTTTACCTTGACACAAAATGTCTTGGATGGCAATATTCCCTTTGACCTCAATCGGTAATACCCTGATTTTGTGACGCACAATTTTGCCGAAGCCTTTCCGGCGGAATTGGTAGTGGGATTACTCGCCTTGCAAGTAGCAGAACTCCGAACTCCGCTTGAGGTGACACTCTTTTTTGTCGTTGAATTACCCGAGTTGGATCTTGGGCAGTACCCCTTTGCATCGGGATCGACACATGACTTCCCGTCCGGGTCAGTAATACTGCCGCCTCCGCCTGGACAACCGTTGGGATCCTGACATGCTGGGCCTGAGCCTGAGCCTGAGCCTGAGCCTGAGCCTGAGCCTGATTCCTGATTGCAATAGTTCGTGTTGACTGAGGATGTTCCGGTCCATAGTCCTCCGGTGACCATTTCTCCACAGACCTGTTCTGCCTTGACCTGGATGTCGCCTATTCCAAGACCATCGCCATCTTTAGTTTCGGTCGTCACTACGACAGCCCCATCTGATGTTGCTTCCACTACGGCAGGTACAGCACTTGCCACGCTTGCCATGAACGGCATCTTCACCGTTGTCGAAGTTGTGTCAAAGTTGACTTTTACTTTTTGGCTGAGCGCTCCATCGTCATACAAAACAGTTGCGTCATTTGCCGTAAAGCGACTCGTCGGGGCAAAAGACTTCCATGACACAGTTCCGTCTGCTCCGGTGATGTATGTCGGCGGCGCAACGTAACAGTATGAACAGCCAGCCGAATTCATGTACCCCTTCGTGTCAGGAGCTACTGCCGACCATTGAGCATTGGTGTTGCCAGAGTTTGCGTAGCTATATGTCAACAAGTTATTTGTCAAAGTAATGACCGCATTCGGCACAGGCGTCGCCGCCGCGTCAACAAGGACCACAGACACTTTACGATCTACAACTGCTGATGGTGTCGGCACGCTCACTTCCACTAATCCGGTCTCTGGAATAATGGTTGTCACGACCGAGCCCTGCAGATATGCACCACTAGGCAATGTTCCGCCTTTGATTGTAAACGTCACTGGTCCAGTGGCAAGGCTTGCCAGCCGAACAGTTCCAGTTGTGCTTGTCACGTCCTGTGAGGATTTACTGCTGCTCAATGAATCCGGAAAGTCGGGTGCTGTCCATCGGATATCGGCAGTCGATAACAAATCTCCTGATGTCGACTTTACCGTGATGGATTTCTGCGTGAGAACTTTGCGTGTTCCGGTAGCCACATTCATTGGAATGAAATCAGGAGAGTCGGTTGCTCCAGTCATTGCATCGGTATAAAAATATGTGTCGATCGTTGAATTTTTAAAAACGCCAACAGAGGACAAAATATTTTGTGACTTCTGGCCACCGCAGTTATTACAGCCCAATGCCCATTGGTCTGCGGCCAACAAGCCCGACTGTGTCATGAAGAAAACTTTTCCGACGGTCGAATTATAAAAAACGGAAATCGGATAGTCCATAACGGCAACGGACGACACCTCTGTCGGGAATGTCGCTCCAGTACTTGAATACGTCGCAGTTCCGCACGATAATGTTCCAGCCGCATAAATACAGAGTCCCAAACCGTTATTTGTGGTGATAAAGACTTTTTCAGCCTGCGTTATCCCGGGAATGAGATTGACCGCACCCCATTCTCCGCCCGTAATGGTTTGAGCACCCGAGCTACCCGTCGCAACCACTCCCGAGAATGGTTTGCATGTCACTGTTTTTGTTGCTCCAGCGATCATGCAGATACTTCCGTCAGAACCCCAGTTCTGATCGCTCATCGCAAAATCAACCACTTCTGTCAAACCTGAATCTGGCCATGTCCAAGTGGCCGCACTCCATACTGTGGTGCTGACGTACCCGTTCCTTTGCTTATGAACAGGTCGATTGGCACCCCCCGTTAAACGCGGCAGGGCTGCTATTTTTAGCGCCGGATTAGCCAATCTTTCGTCACGACAGTTAATCGGTCTCTCAAAAATCCCATCATTGTCGCAGTCATAATCAGATGCTGACGGAGCACCAGAATTTTCACCACGCGTTCCTGGCACCACTTTTGAACACGCAACTTTTTTCGTAATCTCCAGAATGCAAATGTTGGCGTTGCTCCACCCCGATGATCCGGCCAGTTGCACTTTTGTGACGCCGGAATCCTTGAGGGTCACCCAAGTCGGCGAAGCGTTCGACTGTTGGTTATAGCAGTTGTCCGACTTTGAAATCACAACTCCACCGCTTAGCACCTGACACTCGTTGGTGTTGATGTTGCTATTAGCGTTGGAGTAATAGGTGGGGTTGTACAAGTCATACGGGTCGTTAAGCGCGCCACTCTCAGGTTTATATGTATACGTAGTAGTGCTCCCATTAATATTCACTTCGTTGCGGGTGAAGCCCGGAAATGATCCCTGCCCAACACATTTCAGTTCACCAGCGATGGTGGTGACACATGTTGTCAAACCATTCGCCGAAACATCAGTGATCGTGTCAATGCCAACCGCAGCGACTGGAATGAGGAGCGAATCCGCATGCGTTCCGTCTCCAAGTTGTCCATATGTATTGTTCCCCCAACACATCAACTTGCTTGTGGCAGTAATTGCACAACCACCTTTCACACCCGTCTGCGAGCCTGGAAGTTGCGTGGAGAACGTATCAATCTTTTTTGCGCCAACAAGAGCCGCGAATCCATCAACTGGCGCGTATGCAGGGATGCTTTGTTCAACTGACGGACAAGCAGTTCCGTTGCATCCTGGAGGAGGCGCTGACGACTTCACCGTGGCGATCTTGTACAAGGACGGCACCGTTGCTGCTTTGTGCACCGATCTCGCCTGCGCTACTCCGGTCGACAAGGTTCCAGTCACAATGGTTGCTCCGAGGAGTGCGACGAGTGTTAGTGCTTTGGTCAAAAGTTTGCTCATAATCGAACATTACCACTTTCAAATGAGCCTAGATAGAGCATCTTTGACGATTTCTCTACCCGACGGGCCCTGTTCATAAGTACGTCTTCGTTCATTTGTTGTGAATTCATGCGCAACGCCAAGTAAACTATACTATTTATCGTGAAAAGGCCATTTCCTATTGACTGACAAGAAACCTACCCCTGAGCGTCTTTCGACTCCGCCCGCGACGCCGATCTCGCGACCTGTTGTGTCACGCGCCCGGTCTCAGCGGTCGATTGCCAATGACACTCTCATTTTGAACGCGGCATTGCAGGTTGCCAACCAATCCGGGCTTGAAGCACTTTCGCTGAGCGTGGTAGCAGCTCATGCGGGGCTCACAACTGGTGCTCTCTACAGCAGATACGAAGACAACGATGATCTACAGGCGTCGCTCTATCTCGACCGAATTGAACGTCCTTTTTTTGAATTTCTTGATGCGACCCTGCACACATTTTTGACGGGAGAAGACAATACCGCGCTCAATAATCTGTTGGAACCAGGATCCGTTATCCCGCCCGAAATTATTCTTGGGCTTGAGGCGTTGATCATCTCACATCGCAATGGAGCCCTCGAAGAAGTCGTCACTCCGATCATGAATCAATGGCTCACTCGTTGGGGCCTTGTATCTAAATCAACGGATATTGACATCGCACGCGTGACAGTGGCGCTTGGAACAATCTTGGGAATCTTGCTTCATAAATTTGCAGAAATTGAGTTCGTTAATTGGCAATTGCCGATATTTGGTCTTTCACGCGCAGTTCATGATGCCAAGCCATCAACTACTCCCCTTCCCGAGTTTGATTTCATCGACTTTCAGGCGACCTCAGACAATGAAATTCGCAATGTGCTCGCCATGGCCGCAGCCGAAATTATCGGAAAAATTGGCTACTCCAGCGCCACTGTTTCGCGCATCGCACGCCGATCTAATCTGTCAACAGGCACTATTTACAACACATACGAATCCAAGGAAGACTTGCTTGTCGATGCGCTCTCAATGCTCTTGCATCTGAATCGTCAAGAAACTCTCGACCATGAGACTCAGGGTTTAAAGTCCAACAAACTTGTTGACGGATTTACTGCGCAGTTCACTGCCGGACTGCTCGCATCGCGTCATAAGTGGCAAAGATTTCGTCACGAGGCGTTCCTTGCAGCTCGAATCAATCCACGCGTGCGTGGGGTCATTGCTCAAGTGCATGCCACTGAGATTGCTACTGCAAGAAAAACTTTTCCTGGTGGCAAATTTCCTCTCGAGATACTAGATGGCATCGTTCTTGGCGGCCAAGCAGTGTCTCTTGGCTACACGCTGATTCTTGATTCCTGCGAGCAAAGCCGCCGTGGTGACTATCTCGGAATCACAGAAGCGATTGCTGACATCGCAAATTCTTTTTAGACTAGTTATTCTGGCGTGACATATGCGGCGGTGATACCACCGTCAATGATGAGCGACTGTCCGGTCATCCAAGATGATTCATCAGATGCCAAAAACAGCGCTCCGTTTGCGATTTCTTGTGGTTCACCGAACCGCCCCATCGGGATATGTACAAGTCTGCGATTCCGTTTGGAATCATTGTCAAGAAACGCTGCAAGCAATGGCGTCATCACTGGCCCTGGACACAATGCGTTGGCACGAATCCCTCGACGCGCATAGACCACTGCAATCTCTCGCGTCATAGCCAGCACCGCACCTTTTGAGGCTGTGTAGGCCACCTGTGGAGTAGCAGCACCCATGTGTGCCACGAACGATGCAACATTCACAATCGACCCTTTGCCTTGTTCCAGCATGACGGGGATGACATATTTGCAACCGAGCAATACTCCTTTGACATTGATGTCCATCGTGCGCTGATACGTATCTACTGAGGTTGAGACAGGATCATCGTCGTCACCAAGCATGACTCCGGCATTGTTATACAAAACATCAATACTCCCAAATGTTGCTCGAGAAAATGCGACAGTATTTTTCCAGGAGTCTTCGTCTGTGACGTCGCAATGAACAAAAGCGGCACGACCACCTGCATCAAGGATTTCTTGTACTACTTCTGAACCATCTGAGACGTCAGCAATCACGACGCTCGAGCCTTGAGCAGCAAACGTAGATGCCGCAACTCGACCGAGCCCACTGGCTGCTCCTGTAATAATTGTGACCTTGTTCTGTAGTCGTGTCATGTGCTCTCCTTGGTGCGGCGCTAAGAGCGCTCAAAATAACGGTTGAGTTCCCAGTCGGTGACGTGCTGATTAAAAGCGCTCCACTCGGCTTTAGCCATACTCAAAATATGGTCATGCACATCGTCTCCAAAGCACTCTCGAGCGATAGCGCTGTTCTCCCAGCACTGAATCGCTTCAATCAATGTCGAAGGAATACGCGCAAGCGATTTTGCCTCGTACCCATTGCCGACAAACGGTGCTTCAAGCGACAGTTGGTGGCGTATTCCGTACATTCCTCCGGCAATAGTTCCGGCAAATGCGATGTAACTATTTGCGTCAGAGCCTGGCATGCGGCTTTCTACTCGTTGCGCATCAGCATGTCCGACAACCCGAAGTCCAAGAGTGCGATTATCCGAGCCCCACGCAACTGCTGTGGGGGCCCATGAGCCTGGCTGAAAACGCCGATAACTATTTACCGTTGGCGCCCACAACAAACAGAAATCACGCGCCGTCGCAAGCAGTCCCGCTATGTACTGCTCAAACACAATGGGCATTGGCTCGCCCGCAAAAGCGGCTGCGCCGTTAGACATGTTCCACAGACTGGAATGTACGTGGCACGATGAACCTGTTTCTGCAAAGTTCCACTTAGCCATAAAACTCACAGATCGGCCATGTGATGCAGCAATCTCTTTGGCCGCAGATTTATACAGCAGATTTCTGTCAGCCATTTCGAGTGCATCTGCATAGCGCAGATTCACTTCGTGCTGGCCACGACCCGCTTCTCCTTTTGAGCACTCCACCGGAATGCCGCATGCTTCGAGATTGCGTCGAATGTCACCGATGACGTATTCGTCAAACGTTGTCTGCACAATCTGGTAGTCCTGCATCCATGGTGAATGTGGATCAAGTTCGCGGTATCCCTTGTCGTATGCCTCGCGGTATGACTCATGAAATAAATAGAACTCAATCTCGCTTCCGATCATCGCGTTATAACCAGCCGCATGAGCAACGGCCACTTGATCTCGCAACATTTGTCGCGGTGATACAGCCACTGGCAGTTGAGTGCGGGGATCGTGCAGGTCGGCTAAGACAATTGCTGTTTTTGTCTGCCATGCCATAAGCCGAATTGTGTTCCAGTCAGGCATGGCGATCATGTCGCCGTATCCCTGCTCGTAACTTGCAAACCTAAACCCATCAAGTGCGTTGTCGTCCATGTCTGTGGCAATCAGATAGTTGCAATTTTCGGTACCGTGATCTGCGGCATCTTGTAAAAAGAACCAGCCAGTCATTCGCTTTCCCACCAAACGACCTTGCATATCCGAGAAGGCCAAAATCACCGTATCGATCTCGCCAGCCTGAATTAGGGCCGCAAGTTCATCGCGCGTGAGCGGTCGATGTCGGGACAACTCAGACTCCATAATCGCAGTGTAGGGGTGGCGACCAATAGTCGCTCGTTTAGGATTGAGACATGACAACTCTCGATCCCAGACCCTCTGCTGCATATACCGATGATCGGTCACATGTCTTTCATTCGTGGTCAGCGCAAGGACTCATTAACCCCATTGTGATTGCGGGTGGCGAGGGTGCATGGTTCTGGGACGAAGACGGAAAAAAGTACCTTGATTTTTCTAGTCAACTCATCAATCTCAACATCGGACACCAGCATCCAAAATTAATTGCCGCCATCAAAGAACAAGCAGACAAACTTTGCACTGTTGCGCCAATGCACGCCAATGATGCGCGGAGCGAAGCAGCACGGCTCATTACCGAACTCGCACCTGGCGACCTCAATATGGTGTTCTTCACAAATGGCGGCGCCGAAGCAACAGAAAACGCAATTCGCATGGCTCGTCTGCATACGGGGCGTAACAAAGTGCTCACGACCTATCGCAGTTATCACGGAGCCACAGGCGGCGCAATACAACTCACCGGAGATCCGCGCCGTTGGCCAAGCGAACCAGCGATGCCCGGCATCATTAAATTCTGGGGACCGTACCCGTATCGTTCGCATTTTCATTCCACGAGTGACATCGAAGAATCACAACGAGCACTGCAACATCTTGAAGACGTCATCATGATGGAAGGCGCCAACTACATTGCCGCAATCATGCTCGAAACTGTTGTTGGCACAAACGGAATCCTGGTTCCGCCACCCGGATATCTACAAGGGGTTCGCGACATCTGCGACCGTCACGGAATCGTCATGATTTGCGACGAAGTCATGGCCGGATTTGGACGTTGTGGCGAATGGTTCGCAGTTGACAACTGGAACGTTGCCCCAGATTTGATTTGTTTTGCAAAAGGCGTCAACTCTGGTTATGTGCCTCTTGGTGGTGTCATTATTTCTCAGCGCATTGCAGACACATTTCGTGAACGACAGTTTCCGGGTGGACTCACCTATAGCGGTCACCCACTTGCATGTGCATCGGCCGTCGCATCAATCAATATCTTCAAAGAAGAAAAAATCATTGAGCATGCGCGCCACCTCGGACGCGATGTCATTGCGCCCGGATTAGAAGCACTCAAAGCCAAACACCCAAGCGTTGGAGATGTTCGTGGTGTTGGTGTGTTTTGGGCGATCGAACTGGTGCGCGACCGAGACACACGCGAACCACTCGTGCCATTTAATGCTGCTGGTGCAGACGCCAAGCCGATGCTCGAACTCGGCGCCGCGTGCAAAGCAAATGGCCTGTGGCCGTTCATGCACTTCAACCGCTTGCATGTCGTGCCACCACTTGTTATCAGCGATGACGACATGCGCCAAGGCCTTGACATCATTGACGAGGCGCTGACCGTGGCAGATAACTACTACACCGGAAAATAACTAGCGATTCTGCGGAAATCCTAAATCGACACTTGATGTGCGTGGATCTGGCCAACGAGATGTCACTACTTTGGTTCGTGTATAAAAGTTGATGCCGTCAGGACCATACATGTGTTGGTCTCCAAACAAACTCGCCTTCCAGCCTCCGAATGAGTAATACGACACGGGAACGGGAACCGGAACATTGACCCCGACCATTCCGACATTGATGTCGTACTGAAACTGACGTGCAATCCCACCATCACGCGTAAAAATTGCCGTACCGTTGCCATACGGATTGTCGTTGATGATCTGCACGCCCTGGTCATAACTCGCCACTCGCACGACCGATAGCACTGGTCCAAAAATCTCGTCGTCGTAACAGGCCATTCCGGGCTGCACATTGTCAACAAGGCTCGGCTTCAAGAAGAATCCGTCGGCCGGAACACCGTTGCGACCGTCGACAACAACGGTTGCCCCTTGCGTCTTTGCACCTTCTATATAAGAGGCAACTTTGTCGCGATGCTCGCCCGTGATTAATGGACCCATCTCGCTGTCTGGGTCGCTTGCGGGTCCTACCTTGATGCGCGGAATTCGATCCGCAATCTTGGCGACCAAATCGTCGGCCACACTGTCTACAACAAGCAATGCTGAGATCGCCATGCATCGTTCGCCAGCCGAACCATACGCGGCGCTCACTGCTGCATCGGCTGCCATGTCAAGATCAGCATCAGGCAATACCAGCATGTGGTTTTTTGCACCGCCGAGTGCTTGTACTCGCTTGCCGTTTCGTGTGCCAGTTTCGTATATATATTTGGCAATTGGTGTTGAGCCGACAAACGAAATTGCAGCAACATCTGGATGATCGAGCAGACGATCGACTGCAACTTTGTCACCGTGAATTACGTTAAAGCAACCACTCGGTAAACCTGCTTGCATGAGCAGCTCAGCAATAAACATTGAGACAGAAGGATCTTTCTCGCTTGGCTTCAACACAAACGTATTGCCACACGCAAGAGCGTTCGCGAACATCCACATCGGCACCATTGCCGGAAAATTAAATGGAGTGATTCCGACAACAACACCGAGTGGCTGTCGAATGCTGTACACATCAACTCCGGCTGATGCTTGCTCGCTATAACCACCCTTCAACAAATGCGGCACCCCGCACGCGAACTCGATGTTTTCAAGTCCGCGAGCAACCTCACCCATTGCATCAGACAGGACTTTTCCGTGTTCGACACTTAAGACCGATGCAAGTTCTTTGCGATTCGCGTCAACAAGTTCTCGCATATTGAACATGATCTCGGCTCGTCGTGACAGGTTGGTGGCGCGCCAATCCGGGAATGCTGCGGCTGCGGCGGCCACAGCGCGATCTACCTCTGATACTGCTGCAAAGTCAACCTCGGCCTGTTGTTGCCCCGTTGCGGGGTCAAAAACCTTGCCCGTGCGTCCTGACTCCCCTGCCACCAATCGTCCATCGATCCAATGCGAGATGCGTTTCATTGTGGGTCCTTTGTTTTACTGACGCCCTCATCGTAGTCGTCACAAAGTCTTTGCCCCACGCCTCGCTTATTGCGAGATTTCCTTGCGATACTTAACACATGACCATGACTACTACTGATTCAGAGCTCGCCATCGTCGAGGCCGCCCTCGACGCACTTCTCGCTTCGTATGATCCCAAAAAAATCGACAATGTCGAGTTTCGCGGTGCTCGTTACGACAATGGCTTGGCGTGGGTACATTTCCCCGTCGGCTTTGGCGGACTCGGGCTCAAACCAAGTCTCAACCGCGTCATCGAAGAACGTGTTCGTGCAGCTGGCGCCAAGGCTCAAGATCCAGCAACATTTTTTATCGCTCTCGCCGGACCTACAATTGCGACACACGGAAGCGACGAAGTCAAGAATCGATTTCTTCGTCCGATGTTCACGGGTCAAGAAAAATGGTGTCAACTCTTTAGTGAGCCAGGTTCTGGCAGTGACTTTGCAGGCCTCAGCACACGTGCAGTGCGCGACGGAGACGAGTGGATCGTCAATGGTCAAAAAGTATGGAACACACTTGCACATCTCGCTGACTGGGGAATGCTCGTCACACGCACCGACCCAGAGCAACCAAAACACAAAGGCATGACTTACTTTGCAATTGACATGCACTCACCCGGAGTAGAAGTACGCCCACTGCGACAAATCACAGGCGAAGCCGAATTCAACGAGGTCTACATGACCGATGCTCGCGTACCTGATAGCCAACGCGTTGGCGCAGTCGGCGAAGGATGGAGAGTCTCACTCACTACTCTCATGAACGAACGCACCGCTATCGGTGGTGGCGGAAGCGGCACGGCAAAACGCCGCGGCCCAATCGATGACACCATTCGCATCTGGAACGACATCCCTGCCGATCAACGCAGCGGTGCACAACGCGACAAACTTATGCGACTCTTCTGCGCTAGCGAGGCATTGCGCTACACGGTGGCACGTGGTTCACAAGCCGCCAAGGCTGGCAACCCCGGACCAGAAGGTTCGATCGCCAAACTCATGAGTGCTGAGTTCAATAAAAAAGTGACCGAGTTTTCAATCGAACTCTTAGGTGCTAACGCACTGATCAACTACGACTTCAGTTTCCGTCGCCCCGAGACACTTGACATCGACGGATCAACTGGTGGCGTGCGCCACGCGTTTATGCGCGCTCGTGCCAACTCCATCGAAGGCGGAACAAGCGAAATCATGCGCAATATCTTGGGCGAACAAGTGCTTGGTCTGCCAGGAGAACCTCGCGTTGACAAAGAACAAGCATGGAGCAAAGTTCCGCGCAACTAAAGAGACGCGCAAGTTATTTACTCTGGGTGAGTGTGGTCACCACATTTATCTCTACGATCAGCCTCGCTCGCAAGTGCACTGCCTGCGCCAAGCCCTTCGAGCGCGGCAAATGGCCCACATTCATGCGTGACAATCCATACATGCACCATTGCATTGTCGCTGCCTGACCGCGTACCAAATCGGCACACGCCTTGAGCGTTAGTGATTCCCACTACCCTTGGGGCTCCACCAGAGCGGCTTGCAAAACAGAGATTGTCGTGTATGTGCCATTGCATGAGCGGACCTGCGTATTCAGTAAGTTTCGGCGAGTCCATCGGAACCTTTGTCCCTGCCATAAACATCGCTGACACTAAGGTTCGTTGCCCACCAAGGCCGACCTTGTACACCAGAGATTCAGGCGCAGAGGGATCCAAGAATTTATCATCGTCATACAACGAATAGTTTTGGTAGTGCTCAAAGCCTGTCGCCGCGTCGCCAATTGATCTCCACCCTTCGGCATAGGCCGTCTTTGGGTCTGCCCAACGCAACAACTTCACACCGGTTTCCTTAATGAGATTTGCCGCACGCAACTCTTGTTCTGCGCTCACTCCCTCGACATTAGAAATATCAAGTGGCAAAGAAGGATCAAATGCACGTGGCCAATTTTCTAATACGACATCACTGTGTGCTGTATCACTGTGTGCTGTATCACTGTGTGCTGTATCACTGTGTGCTGTATCACTGTGTGCTGTATCACTGTGTGCTGTATCACTGTGTGCTGTATCACTGTGTGCTGTATCACTG
>CANLAH010000045.1 GCA_947488685.1 Acidimicrobiaceae bacterium
GTGACGGAAATCTGGCAAGACGTATTTGGTCGTGCAGACGGAGAAAACACCGCGGGAAAAGTTGGAGCCCCGAGCGGGGCCACCAACTCCCTCTAAGTAAAGAAGGTGAAGCCGCCGATGAGGCGGTTGCCCAAGCAGGTCGACAGACGACATCTCGTCGTGAACTTGCTCGACATCAAAACTTTTCTCAGGTATCGCCAGAAGTTGGTGAACTCGATGAACTTGCAGTCGATGAAGCAATGCAAAGTAACCCGGATGAGATGCTTGGCATGATTGCGGATCTCACTGCTGCAACTGATCCCAAGTTGCGAGAACTCGCGCGCCGATTAGCCGGTCGACTCATGCTTGATCTTGGTCGAAGCGGCCCCACGAAGCCGCGCGGAGTTGGTCGCATGACCGAGCGGCCATATCAACCAGACGCTGGTGATCTTGACATTGATGCCAGTCTTGACGCACTCAATGAAATGCGACATGGTATTTCTCCGGACCCAGATCGTTTGCGCGTGCGCGGATGGACAAAGCCTGGTGTTGCGCTGTGTTTAATAGTTGACCGAAGTGGATCAATGGGCGGAAAGCCGCTTGCTACAGCAGCCATTGCCGCCGCGGCCGTGGCGTGTCGAACCCCGAGCGATTACAGCGTGTTGGCTTTTGGAAAAGATATTGTGGTCGCAAAATCACAGGATATTGAGAAATCAAGTGATGCAGTTGTAAACGATGTTCTCACACTGCGTGGTTTTGGAACAACCGATCTTGCGGGCGCTTTGATCGTGGCGAATCAACAGTTGTCGCGCTCGCGCGCAGGACGACGAGTGGCTGTGCTGTTAAGTGATTGTCGAGCCACTGTTGAAGGTGATGTCGAAGCGGCAGCACGATGTTTAGAAGAACTCGTCATCATCGCTCCGGAAGAAGATGCGGATGAAGCACGTCTCTTGTCGAGTTCAGTTGGTGCAAGGCTCACATTGATTAGTGGGCCATCTCAGATACCTGAAGCATTGGCTCGAGTGTTGGAGTGATCGCCTTCGTTACTGGTTAGTGGCAACTTGGATCAGCAGGAGGAGTAACTCCGCGGTCATTCGGAGTGGGATCAACCTCAGGAATCGTCGTGCTGGTAGTTGTTGACGAAGTTGTCGTAGGGACTGTTGTCACGACTGTGGGAACTTTGTATGTTGCTGATATTGCACTTAATGTTCCGACGACAAACGATGTTCCAAGTGCCGTGCTATCGGTGCTTAGTTCGGAACTCGTTGATGGTGGTGCTTTCTTTAAACTTGCTTGACCACGAAAAATTGAAAGAATATCTTTCATGTTGGAACTTTCAAGATCAGGAAGCAACACACTTTCTTTACCAATTTTTGCGCCAATTGCTTGCATTGTGTATGTGCTCATTGTCGTGGGGTCATAGTTTTTCATTGCCTGGGCAAGTTGAAGAAGCTTCATTGGCGTGAGTTTGTCATCAGTGATGACGTTTTTAAGGGCAGTGTTGAGCATTTGCGTCGCAATTTTGGGATTTGTACGGCCTTTTTCAAGTGCTCGCTGCACCATGCGTCGAGTGAAGTCTTGTTGTCGGCTAATACGCCCCCAATCACTGAGTGCATCGGTACGCCATTTTTTCTGTACCGTGTCGTAGTAGCTGTAGTGACGTGATCGCACATAAGCAAGGGCATGATCACCAGTGAATGTAAAGCATCCTGGCTTTGGAACATTAAGACCCGTGCCCTTGTCACGCGTGCGGTACAAGAAAGGAACCCTGACACCGCCGACTGCTTCAACGATGTCTTTAAATGTGCAGAAGTCAATATTGACATAATGGTCGATGTTGATATCAAAATTGTCTTTGATAGTGCGTATTAATTTATTTGGATCTTTGCGCTGAAAGGCTGAGTTAATGCGGCTCTTGTGTGTTGAACCAGAAATTTTAACCCACATATCACGCGGAAAAGAGAGAATCAGTGCCTGATCGTCGAGCGGGTTTACGCGAATCACCATGATGGTGTCGCTACGTTCGCCAAAATTCGTACGATCACCAAATCCGCCTGCGAACGGAGACTTCGGATCGATACATCCACGACTATCGGTGCCGGTGATGAGGTAATTACGTGCCGAAAGATCGCCGGGGGGAAGATTCCATTCATTCGATCCTGGCGCATTGCCGTTGTCGCCGTTGTCGCCATTGGCTTGATCAATCGAGACGACTTGTCGATTACCAAGTCGTTGGTTGGCGTACAAAAGTCCAGAGCCTGCGATGATGCAACTAGCTGCGACAACGATGTTGACAATAAGCAGAGTCTTTTGTCGTTTCGTCCGATGTGGTTTCTTCTCAGACATTCCTTACTACGGTAGTAGCAGAGGCACTGCTTTTGGTGCCAGATCAGACATTCGGCGTAACAAGGCGGACATCTATGGTGAGTTCTGCACCAGAAATCTCAATAAATTGAGTTGATTTTACTGATCCTGCATCTTCTATATCGCTCAGTCCAGCCTTGACGGCGCGCAGTGTGCCAGCGTCACCCGAAATCGTAAGGTGCTCTACTTCGGCACGCTGGCTGACCTTTGCTTCGGTTTTTGTGCGGCGAACAAATGCAATAGTTGAACACACCGCGTTGAGCACTGCATCGTCACTTGCCTGAGTAATGCCGGCCATGAGGTCTTGATCTGTTGGCCACGGCGCGAGGTGAACAGAAGAGTTGTTCCACCAATTCCAGACTTCTTCTGTAGCGAAAGGAATAAAGGGTGCAAATAATCGTTGCAGTGTTGAAAGGGCACGCTGTAATGCGACTCGAGCACTCATCGCTTGGTCGTCGCCACGGTTTGCGTATGCACGCATCTTGACAAGTTCGACATAGTCATCACAAAACCACCAGAAAAACTCTTCGGTGCGCTCAAGCGCGCGCGCGTAATCGAATTGTTCAAATGCAGTTGTTGTCTCTGCGACAACCTTGGACAAACGCGTAAGCATCGCAACATCAATCTCAGCAGTAGGTATCGCTGTCTTGTCTATATCGCCAAAACTCAGAACAAACTTTGTCGCGTTTAATAACTTTGTCGCAAGTTTGCGACCTACTTTCATTTGATCTTCGCTAAATGCCGTATCGACGCCAGGTCGAGCACTGGCCGCCCAATACCGAACAGCGTCACTACCGTATGAGTCGAAGAGATCAATCGGAGTAACGACGTTGCCTTTTGACTTGGACATTTTCTTGCGATCTGGGTCAAGGATCCAGCCCGAAAGTGAAACATTTTTCCAGGGCGACACATTGAACTCAAAATGGGAGCGAACCGTTGTTGAAAATAACCAGGTGCGGATGATGTCGTGACCCTGTGGTCGCAGATCCATCGGAAAAATATGGCTAAAGAGCGCATCGTCATCTTCCCAAAGACCAGCAATCTGGGGCGTCATTGATGACGTTGCCCATGTGTCCATCACGTCGGGGTCTGCGATAAAACCATTGGGTTGGCCACGTTGTGAAGGCGTGTAGTCAATCGGCACATCCGTACTGGGGTCGATTGGCAGTCGTGATTCGTCTGGAACAAGCGGTGATTCGTGAATTACATTGCCCTCGTTATCAAGGGCATACCAAATAGGAATCGGAACACCGAACCATCGTTGCCGACTAATCAACCAGTCACCGTTGAGGCCTTCGACCCAATTGCTGTAGCGATGGCGCATGTGTTCAGGGTGCCATGCGAGGTCCTCACCACGAGCCAAAAGTGCATTGCGCAGATCAACATCGCGTCCACCATTGCGGATGTACCACTGCCGACTTGTCACGATCTCGAGTGGGCGGTCACCTTTTTCGAAGAATTTTACTGGGTGAGTAATGGCGCGTGGCTCACCATGCATGTCGCCTGATGCACGCAGTAATTCAACGATTCGCGTTTGGGCTTGCTTTGTATTCTTGCCCGCAAGTTGGGCGTAGGTAGAGATTCCGGTTGCTGATGTAATTGCTGACGGAGTTTCGCTCAGGATTTGACCATCACGACCAATGATTGCTCGCATCGGTAGTTGTAGTTCGCGCCACCAGATGACGTCTGTGAGGTCGCCGAATGTGCAAATCATCGCGATGCCGGTGCCCTTGTCTATTTGAGCCAAAGGATGGGCGAGTACGGGTACCTCGACATCAAAAAGTGGTGTGCGAACAGTGCTGCCAAACAGTTTCTTGTAGCGGTCATCATCTGGATGAGCAACAAGTGCAACACATGCAGCAAGTAGTTCTGGTCGAGTGGTGTCGATGACGACTTCACCGCTGCCATCGCTGAGGTGAAATGCGATTGTGTGGTACGCACCTGGTCGATCTCGGTCTTCTAGTTCTGCTTGCGCAACCGCAGTGCGAAAATCTACGTCCCACAACGTAGGAGCTTCTTGCGTGTATGCCTCGCCGCGAGCGAGGTTGCGCAAAAAAGCCCGCTGGCTAGTTCGTCGGGATCTGTCTTCGATTGTGGTGTAGAGCAATGACCAATCAATTGACAAGCCGAGGCGGCGAAAGACGTCTTCAAAGATCTTTTCATCTTGGGCGGTGAGTTCTTCGCAGAGCTCGATGAAATTCGGTCGTGATACAGGAACGGGTTTGTGGTCTTTGGGCGGGTCGCCCCGAAACGGTGGCTGCAGTTGTGGCTGATATTGCACTGAGGGATCACACGTAACACCAAAGAAGTTTTGAACACGTCGTTCTGTGGGCAACCCATTGTCGTCCCATCCCATTGGATAAAAAACTGCCTTGCCTCGCATCCGCCAGAACCGTGCAATGGCATCCGTGTGCGTGTAAGAAAAAATATGCCCCATATGCAGGGAACCACTGACCGTGGGAGGAGGTGTGTCGATTGAGAAAACATCGTCGCGAACGGCAGTGCGGTCAAAGGCGTATGTGTTGTTGTTCTGCCAATTGGTCTGCCAGATGGTTTCGAGATTCTCGAGGGTGGGTTTTTCTGGCACAGCGGACATAGCAACACCATCGTAGGCGTCTCAAGCCGCAAGTGACCTGACCTATTGACCGTTTAGCGCGGATCGGTTCACGTTCTCGTCACCATAAATTTCGGTGCTGTTTCTCTGGTAGTCGTCCGCGATTCAAGGGCGTGCGTCACGATATTTGCATGCAGAAAAAAACGATTTTCACACGATTTCCCAAGGCTGTTCGCACTCTTACGGCCTTGTGTGCTGGCGCAACAGGGGCCTATCTTTCGCTGCCATATAAATCGGTGTATGTGACAATCGTCTTTACAGGATGGTCAACCATAGGGGCAGTCGTCGTGGGGCGATCCAAGCGACACCACGCCACAATGACCCGACTGCCTGAGATTGAAGCCGTTACCCAACTCGTTGCCTAGTAATCATAGGTAGAGACGCATGCCACCGTAGGCTTGCGGGCGTGCTTCATCTCTACGACACTGCCGCGCAAGAAGTGCGTCCGTTGGCAATGCGTGATGCTGGATCTATCAGCATCTATCTATGTGGTCCTACCGTGTACGGACCACCCCACATTGGTCATGGTCGCGCCACGCTTGTGTATGACATTTTGTGCAGGTATTTAGAGTGGACCGGACTCACGGTGAGACTGGTATCAAACATCACCGACATCGACGACAAGATCATCGAGCGTGCTCATCGCGAAAGTCGTCCTTGGGGAGAAATCGCAACGAAGTGCGAGAACATCTGGTTTGACGCAATGGGCAGACTCGGAGTGCAGCGGCCAAATGATGTCCCGCATGCCACCGAGTACGTGGACTCAATGGTGGCCATGATTGGCGAACTCGTCGCCAAAGACAGCGCCTACACAACTGACGATGGCGTGTATCTGAGTATTCAAAAAGTTCCAGACTACGGACTCTTGGCACATCAAAATATCGATGACATGCTTGCTGGCGGAGGAGATCGAGTCGTCTTTGGGGCAGATCAAAAAAGGCACCCTGCTGATTTCGTCCTATGGAAGTTTTCTAAACCTGGTGAACCAGCGTGGCCGTCACCGTGGGGTGAAGGCAGACCTGGTTGGCATAGTGAGTGCGTCGTCATGAGTTTAGATCTTCTTGGTGAAGGCTTTGACTTGCATTGCGGTGGTGCAGACCTGCGTTTCCCTCACCATGAAAACGAACGAGCACAGGCCGTGGCACTTGGAAAGAAATTTGCCAATCACTGGATGCACAATGGATTTGTCGTTGACATTGAAGGCGAAAAAATGTCGAAGTCGCTTGGCAACGTCAGCAACCTTTTAGATTTGCTCGATCAATACGATGCCCGTGCGTATCGACTTCTTCTTCTGCAGACGCATTATCGGTCTCCCGTGCGCGTTGGTAAAGAAAATCTTGATGCATCCGTTAGCGCGTTATCTGGATTAGATGGATTTGTCGCGCGATCTGCTGCAAATAGTGGTGGTGTCGCAGACTCCGAAGTTCTTGCAAAGTTTCGAATCGCAATGAATAATGACCTGGACACGCCCGCGGCAACGGCACTCATTTTTGACAGTGTGCGTCAAGCAAATGTTGCCATTGACGTGCGTATCGACTTCTTCTTCTGCAGACGCATTATCGGTCTCCCGTGCGTGTTGGTAAAGAAAATCTTGATGCATCCGTGAGCGCGTTATCTGGATTAGATGGATTTGTCGCGCGATCTGCTGCAAATAGTGGTGGTGTCGCAGACTCCGAAGTTCTTGCCAAGTTTCGAATTGCAATGAATAATGACCTGGACACGCCTGCGGCAACTGCACTCATTTTTGACAGTGTGCGTCAAGCAAATGTTGCTATTGACGATAATCAGACAGACGTAGTGATCGCTTTGCGGTCGGCGATTTTAGAAATGACATCGGCACTTGGTTTGTTCTTGAATGAGTCACAAGAGATCGATGCTGAGATCAGCGCCAAGGCTGCTGCGCTTGATGCGGCACGAACTGCAAAAGACTTTTCCGCTGCTGATGCTTTGCGTGATGAATTGCAATCGCTTGGGTATGTGGTGGAAACCACGAAGGAAGGAACTCGCGTCCGTCGTGGCTAAAAAACAACGAGCTCCGATGCCGCCGGGGTTTTGGATAATTTGGACAACCGTTGCACTCGATCTCGTGGGCTTTGGAATTGTTGCGCCCATTTTGGGACGCTACGCGGAACGTTTCGGTGCATCTGGTCTAGATGTTGGGCTCATGTTTGCATCGTTCTCAATTGCTCAAATGGTGTTCGCTCCGATTCTCGGTCGACTCTCTGATCGCATTGGCCGTAAACCCGTCATCGTTATCTCGTTAGTTGGAACGGCCATCGGGAGTTTCATTACTGGAGCCGCTGGTGCGCTTTGGGTGTTATTTTTGGGTCGCATTATTGATGGCGCATCAGGAGCAAGCGTCGCAGTTGCCCAGGGTGCAATCACAGATATTGCACCTCCTGAGCGTCGGGCACAATTACTCGGAATGCTGGGCGCTGCTTTTGGAGTGGGCTTCGTGCTCGGACCTGCCGTCGGGGGATTGGCGGCACTCGGTGGGCCACATGTTCCTTTTTATGTTGCCGGAGTTGTTGCATCAGTGAATGCAATCGCTGCAATAATTCGCCTGCCAGAAACAAAGAAATCCGATGCAGTTGACACGCGTAGCAAACTTGGTGCACCCACGCAACTACGGTCGCCACTGCTGACCCGTTATGCAATTGCAGGATTTATTTCGGTCACTGCATTCGCTGGCTTTGAAACAACGTTCTCTCTCTTTGGCGAGCGTCGCTTCGGACTCACGGAAGGTTCTACCGCTGCAGTATTTTTGCTGGTCGGACTTATGCTCGTCGCTGTGCAGGGCGGAGCAATCGGCACCCTCACTCGTCGCTGGGGATCACACACGTTGCTTTGTATCGGACTCGGAGTTGTGTCTGTGGGACTAGTTGCCCTTGGTGCATCCACCGTCTGGCCGACTTTAATTGTTTCGCTGGCGTTGCTGGCTTTTGGGCAAGGTCTTGTGTCTCCATCAATTACCGCACTCGTGGCAGATGCTGCGCCACCAGATCGCAGGGGAGAAGCGTTGGGATATCAACAAAGCGTCGGAGCTTTTGCTCGTGTTGTTGGCCCAATCATGGCAGGAGCCACGTTTGATCACATTGGTGTAGCTGCTCCGTACTTAATCGGTGCAGCGCTAAGCATCATCGCATTTTTATTTATTCGCGCGACTGTTACAGAGTCTTTAGCAGAACACCAGCAACGCCAACAATAATTGCATTGATGGCGGTCATTGCGCCGATCAACATCAATGTATTGCGATGAAACGCTTTATACATTTCAACTCGTATTTCAGCAAATCCCAGACTCATCTCGGATCGCACCGCAGCAATCTCCGTCCAGACCAAATTAAATTGAGCAGATGTACTCGCGGTCATCAACAAAAGGTCCTGTGTAGTCGCAAGACGCGCTGACTCCACATCACTTCGTCGGGCTACATCAGCCCAGCCAACAGGAGGAAGAAGTTCCATAAGTGTGGTTGCCGACTCCCTTCCTAGTTTGTCGATCAAAACGTTATGCATATCATGGCGATTATCTTGTGTAATTGTCACCGTACACCTCCTGGGTCGTTTGTCATATACCCATAAAGTGTGCGGTGCCGACCTTGGTTGGGAACTTGCCTACTGGTAACTTTGGGGAATGGCTGATTTTTCACTCCACCTCAATGACGACCAAGTTCAGATCAAGGACTGGATCCACCAATTCGCTGTCGACGTGATTCGACCCGCTGCCCAAGAGTGGGACGAACGCGAAGAGTTCCCTTTCCCCATTGTGCAAGAGGCAGCCAAAATTGGCTTGTATGGCATTGAGTTCTTGATGAACGGCATGGCAGACCCGACCGGACTCACCCTCCCGGTGGCAATCGAAGAGATGTTTTGGGGCGATGCCGGAATCGGCATGGCCATCATGGGATCTGGACTCGCCGCCGCAGGAATCGCTGGCAACGGAACTCAGGAGCAAGTCATCGAGTGGGTACCACAGTGTTACGGAACCCCAGAAAAAATTGCACTCGGAGCGTTTTGCGTGAGCGAACCTGATGCCGGCAGCGATGTCAGTTCTTTGCGCACACGTGCTGTTTACGACGAAGCACATGATGAATGGGTTCTCAACGGAACAAAAGCATGGATCACCAATGGCGGTATTGCCGATGTGCATGTTGTTGTTGCCGCTGTTGAGCCCGAACTAAAGAGTCGGGGACAAGCATCATTTATCGTGCCTCCAAATACAAAAGGCTTGTCAATGGGACAGAAATACAAAAAACACGGCATCAAAGCGTCACATACTGCCGAAGTTGTTCTTGTAGATGTTCGCATCCCCGGGTCTTGCTTGCTTGGCGGCAAAGAAAAACTCGATGCCAAATTGGCCCGTGCTCGCGAAGGTGGACATGCAGGCGGCAAGCAACCAGCGATGGCAACATTTGAAGCAACGCGTCCAGCTGTAGGTGCACAAGCACTCGGCGTTGCGCGTGCCGCATATGAAATTGCACTCGACTATTCCAAAGAGCGTGTTGCTTTCGGTAAGCCCATCATCATGAACCAGGCCATCGCATTCAAACTTGCCAATATGGCAACACAAATCGATGCCGCTCGACTTCTCATCTGGCGTGCAGCATGGCTGGCCAAAAATGGTGGCTTTAAAAACGCTGAAGGTTCAATGAGTAAGTACTTCGCATCAGAGATGTCGGTAAAAGTAACCGAAGAAGCTATCCAAATTCTCGGTGGCTACGGATACACCCGTGAGTACCACGTTGAGCGGATGCATCGTGACGCAAAGATTCACACCATCTTCGAGGGCACCTCAGAGATTCAGCAGCTGGTAATTGCTCGCGCAATCTCTGGTCTGCGCATCGAATAATCTTGCTGTAACGCGGGCATTGCCCCACCGTTAAGCGGGTAGAATTGAGTTGTGCACAAATCGCTTGCAATCGTTGACGAGATGTATCTCGAAGGACTTGCCATGAAGCGCGCCCAGATTCGCCGAGAACGCCCCGACATCAGTGATGACTCTGTCGAACAGTTGCTACAGGTCTGGATCACAAATCGTCCCATGGATGCACCTGGTCGAGTGCGGTTGACGTGACTCTCATTTCGACAGCATCGCAAGTGTTGTCTGCGCTTCGTCAAGAAAATGTCAAAGGTTGCATTGTCGGAGGCCTCGCTGTATCTGCTCGATGCGACCCTCGTTTCACAAGAGATGTAGACATCGCCGTCGTTGTTGACACAGATGAACATGCTGAAGCTCTGATACATGCACTGGCCTCACATGGTTTACGAATGGCCGGACTTGTTGAACAAGAAGCTGTGGGGCGTTTAGCTATGGCTCGGCTCTCAACGCAGGACGGACTGAGTGTGGATCTTTTAATTGCTTCATCGGGCATAGAGACAGAAGTTGTCATGAATGCTGAAATACTCGAAGTAGTGCAAGGAGTCCTGTTACCTGTGGCCCGCACTGGTCATCTCATCGCACTGAAATTGTTATCTGTGGCGCCTGGTCGCGAAACAGATGCTGCAGACTTGAGAAATCTTGCCGCTGTCGCCACGCAAGACGAGTGGAACCTGGCAAGCGAGGCAGTCGCGCAAATCCAAGAACGTGGTTTTGCAAGGGGACGTCAACTTGACGCTGAATTACTCACACTTCGCGATCCCACGCTCTGACGCAAAGATTCACACCATCTTTGAGGGCACCTCAGAGATTCAGCAGCTGGTGATTGCTCGTGCAATCTCCGGCCTGCGCGTGGAGTAATTCACAGCCTAAATTCGGTTATTTCAATTGACGATCAACAAATATCTGGGAGCTCAGTCCGTAACATAAGAGGTCTTATGACCATTCTCCCAAACGCTGCATTTTCCATCGCTCTCGATTGTCAGCTTGACAATGTGCCGGGCACCCTTGGGCGGTTGTGTGCCGCCATCGGTGAAGCAGGCGGAAACATCGGAGCTCTTGATGGGTTTGATGTTCGTGGTCCAGTTCTTCGCCGCAGCCTTGTTGTGCACTGTCGAAATGAAGAGCATCAAAATGCAATTGTTGCTGCAGTACAAAAACTTGATGGCGTCACAGTTCTTGATTGGTGGGACCGAACATTTCGCATGCATGAGGCCGGAAAGATTGAAGTCATCAGTACGGCGCCAGTGAATGACCGTGATGATTTGTCAATGGCATACACACCGGGTGTTGCCCGCGTCTGTACTGCAATTGAAAATGATCCATCGCTCTCACATAAGTACACCATCCGCAAAAACACCGTTGCCATTGTGAGTAACGGAACTGCAGTGCTCGGACTCGGCGACATCGGCCCAGAGGGAGCAATGCCCGTCATGGAGGGCAAGGCGCTCCTGTTTAAAGAGTTTGGTGGCGTTAACGGTTTCCCCATTTGCATCAATGCGCGCACTGCTGATGAAGTTGTTGATTTTGTACAACGCATCGCACCAACATTTGGTGGAATAAATTTGGAAGACATTAAGGCACCTGAGTGTTTTGAAATTGAAGAACGGCTTCGTGCAAGTCTTGACATCCCTGTATTTCATGATGACCAACACGGCACAGCAGTGGTCACATTGGCAGCGTTGTGGAACTCTTTGAAAATCACAGGCAAGAAAATGGAAGACCTCACAGTTGTTATCGCCGGCGTTGGCGCTGCAGGTGTCGCCATTGGCAAGATTCTTCTCAATGCCGGAATCGGAGATGTCATTGGCTGTGATCGCGTCGGTGCCATCTATACCGGTCGAGGTGAAATGAACTCTGCAAAAGAATGGTTTGCAGCAAACACAAATTCTTCACGAAAAATGGGAACCATTAGCGACGTCATGAAAGGCGCAGACGTATTTGTTGGAGTGAGTGGGCCAGATCTCATCACTGCAGCCGATATACGTTCGATGGCAAAGAATCCCATTGTGTTTGCAATGGCAAACCCAAACCCAGAAATTCGTCCAGAGCAGGTCGATGGTCTTGCCGCCGTTATGGCAACGGGACGCAGTGACTATCCGAACCAAATTAATAATGTGCTTGCTTTTCCTGGCATCTTCCGTGGCGCACTTGACGCAAATGCAACAGACATCACTGAAGGCATGAAATTGGCAGCTGCAATTGCCATTGCTGAATCAGTGACCGATGCTCAGTTATCACCTGATTTCGTGGTGCCATCGGTGTTCGATAGGACCATTGTTCAACGTGTTGCACCAGCGGTTGCCGCAGCTGCTGTAAAAGACGGCGTCATCCGCAAGTCGTAGAACACGTATTGCCCGAGCAGTCTCTGGCCTGCCTATCGAATAACGAATCGTTAGAACGTGACCGACATGAGGTCGCGACCTACTAAGACATGACCGATGTAGCCACCTGTTTTGACATCATCTGAAAACCCTTGTTCTTCGACTTCGTTTTGCGGAGGTGGCCCAAGATGGGTGAGCATCAAGGTATTCACTTGCGCGCGTTGAGCCATTGCACCTAGTGAAATTGTGTCGGCATGATAATCAAGAATTGAATTGATGCGGGGAAAATGTTCGATGAGATGCGCGAGTGGGGCGCGACGAAATGCCTCGTGGACGAGGACATTTGCGTGTCGACTGAAGTCTTCTACTTCTTGGCACACGCGTGTGTCACCAGAAATCACTACCGAGCCGTCAGGCGTGGTGACTCTGTACGCAACTGCATCAGGCACTGGTTCATGGTGCACAGCAACAGATTCCACTACTACTGCGCGATCCGCAGAAGCCCACACTT